>NZ_JAJSRC010000003.1:0-324559 GCF_021283245.1 Pseudomonas sp. NMI760_13
GTGCTGTCGATGGTGTAGCTGATGGTCACCTGGTTGCTGGTGACAGCATCAACGGTCCAGGCTGTGTTCCAGACAGTCAGATCGGGCAGACCGCGTTCCTTCAGCTTGGCTGCAGTGATGGTGGTCGTGCTGCAGGTGTTGGTGCGGCTCACCTGCCGGGCGATTGCACCGGGGAAGTCTTTCTGCAACTGAGTGATCGCAGTGCTCAGCTTGGAGTCTTCACGCGCCTTGAGCATGCCCGGCAGGAAGAAGGCAGTCAGGATTGCGATGACCCCCAGCACAATGGCCAGTTCGATCAGGGTAAAACCCTTCTGGCGATTACCTTTGGTACTACGTTCGATCATGGATCGTTCCTTTTGTGTGAGTTTCAAGCTTGCTGTTGTGCAACCAAGACCACGTGCCGACTTGTCAAGCAGCAGTCAGGCTCGACCACTTAGTTGCAGCGGTATGCCACTGTCACCTTGGTGTTGCCCGTCGCTGTTGCGGAGTTCTTCACGATGTTGTTGCTTTGGTTCAATGCTGTTGCGAGGTCCGCAGCAGCATTGGTGTCAGTGCTGTCGATGGTGTAGCTGATGGTCACCTGGTTGCTGGTGACAGCATCAACGGTCCAGGCTGTGTTCCAGACAGTCAGATCGGGCAGACCGCGTTCCTTCAGCTTGGCTGCAGTGATGGTGGTCGTGCTGCAGGTGTTGGTGCGGCTCACCTGCCGGGCGATTGCACCGGGGAAGTCTTTCTGCAACTGAGTGATCGCAGTGCTCAGCTTGGAGTCTTCACGCGCCTTGAGCATGCCCGGCAGGAAGAAAGCAGTCAGGATCGCGATGACCCCCAGCACGATGGCCAGCTCGATCAGGGTGAAGCCCTTCTGGCGCACACGCTTGGTATTACGTTCGATCATTGATCTATTCCTTTCTCTGTGTTTTTCCTGGGATGGACCTGGCGGTTACAGCTGTGGCACCAACGATGAAGTGCTCGCTTCGCGGATGGGGCGAATACCCGCTTTCTCATGTCGATTCTTCGGTGCGCCAACTCGATCCGAGAGGTAGGGCCGTAGCTCTTTTTCGAGCTGCTCGAACCCGATCACACCTTCGAACACTAGGCGCAAACCATCGTCCCAGAGGTCCTTGAAGGTCCCTTCTGCGATTTGGGAGCGTCTCAGCAAACTGGGGGAGATTCCATTCAAAATGGCCTCCTGAATTTCCGGCGTAAGCTCGAGTACCTCGATGACACCGCGCCGCCCTTTCAATCCGCCAGATTGGTGCGATCCGTTGTTACACACCTGACAGCCTTTGGGGTTTGCTCGATAGAGCTTGAGATCGCCGTTGCTGCCAAACACCGGGTTCGAGCCATACAAGGCGAATCGCTTCTCATCAGACCGGAAGAGGTATTCGACTTTGCAGCTTTTGCAGAGGCTGCGGACCAAACGCTGGGCCATGATGGCTTGCGTGTTGGTTGCGATAATGTCTGTCGGAATATCCATCCTGCCGAGGCGATCCAGCGACTCGTGGGCATTGTTTGTGTGCAAGGTGGTCAAGACCAGGTGACCAGTTTGGCCGGCTTTGAAAGCGTACTCGGCGGTTTCGTTGTCGCGGATCTCGCCAAGTAAGATCACGTCGGGGTCTTGTCGTAGCAACGCTCGGAGAGCGGTAGCAAACGACAAGTGCTTACCGCATTCGGTATGCGACATGCCCTCATGCTGGATCTCCACCGGCTCTTCGATGGTGTGGTAGTTCCGGTTCGGGTCCTGGCCATAGATGTCCAGAAGCATCGCATTGAGAGTTGTGGTCTTACCTGAGCCAGTAGGGCCTGTAACGATGATCAAGCCATTGGGGGCCTCACCCAACCGACGGAGCAGCGCCTTGTTTTCGGCTGACATGCCCAGTCTGTCCAGGTTGGCCAAACTCGTGTCGTTGCCCAATAGACGAACCACGACCTTGGGGGTACTCTCCGAGCCCTTGGTGACAGGAAGCGTGCTAACCCGCAGGTTGATTTTCTTATGGGTCGAGACCGCGAAATCAAACTTCCCATCCTGGGCTGCGTTCAGTTCCAGGGTAAGGCCGCAGTTGTTCTCGATGATCACTCGGCAAATGGCCTCGTGAATTTTGGACGTGTAGAGCTTGCGAGTCAGAAGTTCGCCGTCGATTCGCAACCGGACTTGAACCTGATCACCTTGTGTAGGCTGAAGGTGGATATCCGAGGCATTGAGTTTTGCCGCCTCGCGCACCAGGTCTTCAACTCGCTGTGTCGCGCGGGCCTTTAGCTGCTCGCTGTCATGGACCGCGCTATCGTCATCTTCAGTTTCGATCGCCTTGATCGCTTCCAAGCGGGTCAGGCTCACCACACCAACCTTCGGCTGGTGGATGTTGTTGGTCCTGGCGAACCCTGTGGCACGCTCGTGCATCCGTTTGTGGAACGGATTGGCCATGAAGATGGTGTTACCGTAAATGAACCATGGCTCCCCTTCAGGGCCCTGAGTAATCGAGAGCCCTTCCTCCAGCTCGAAGAACACTTCACGGCCGAGCGCCTTGCCGATCGCATGGGCAACTGCTTCGTCGTCCTTGCAGACGCGGAGGATGTCGGGAACAACCTGCTCGATGACTTCGGATACTGGCTGCGTATCTGCTTGCTGTTGCGTGATTTTCCCCGCCTCAACCAGATTCCGCAGGATCTTTCGTTGAATCCCCTGGATGTTATTGCTCATGGTCAGTCGTCCGCATAGCGTTTGGATTTGGTCCAATCGATTACCAGTTCCCGAGTGCCGTCAGGACCTTTGAAAACTGCCTTGTCGAGCCCAAATCGCTGCAGTGTGTAGTCGTTGACCTTTTCGCCATTGCGTACGATTCGGCGCCCTTGGCTGGTCATTACTACGATCGAGTCAGCCCGAACCTCGAGGAGCGCCAGAAAGTGTTTGGCCTTGTCTTCATCGTCGTCGGGGACGTTTTTCTGAGAGGAGCCAGGCTGGACTGGACCGCCTGGAGCAGCCTGTCCATTTGGTCCGCTCATCCCTAACGTAGGCTGGTCGAGCATGAACGGTGCGGCATTGGGGATGACTGGGTTTTGACCGAACGGGAGGTCAGCTTTATCGGGTTTAGTGCCTGCCTTGCGCACCTCTTTACCCAGAGTTGCGATATCTGTTACACCCAGTGGAGAGCCACTTTCGTCCACAATGAAGCCGGCATCCGACATTTTCTTGTAGGAGTCAGCCATTTCAGCCTGAAGTTTCAGCTGATCGCGCTTGTACTCCATGTCTCCAATCTTCCGACTGCGGTCACGATGAGTGTCTGCATCGTCCGCATCTGCAAGAGCATAGATAGGGAGCACAAATTGAGCTGCCATAAGAGTGCCGATGACAAGATTTTTCATAATCAGGTACCCACGACTACAAAGTTAAGTTTCATCACTCCGTTCGCAATGGAGTAATCGTAGAGATATAGGGGAATTTCCTTTTGAAGCGACCGCACACTTGATATCACTACCTGCGGATCGCCTATTACTTGGCCCGGCCAGCCTTTTAGCGGGCCTGAATAAGTATTCCCCATCTCCGAAGAATTGTTCGCGTCGAAGGTTTCGAACTTGAGCCCATCGAGTTCAAATGATGCAGTAGCCTTTTTCCAAGAGGTCACGAGTTTCGGAAGCTTTTCTAGCTCCGTATACCGCTGAACGTCTTGTCTTGAAGTTTCAATTACTGCATCGATCTGATCGAAGTCTCTTGGGAGAGTGCGGCTCTCCCCCATGGTCATGCTGAATCGAACGGCGCCAACTGCCACGGCTGCAATGACAATCAACATCAGATTCGAAAAGCCAAAGGTTGAAATAGACAGTTTTGAGCGCTTGATAATCATTGGTTGTCGCTCCCGCCAATTTCCGAAGGGTCAATTCGAATGACGTAATTCAGGTGGGGAGTGAATTCCGAAACTATGCCTCGGACTTTCTCAGCCGGATCGAATGGCAAGTATTTGCTCGTTACAAATTGGTGCAGCGTCGTGAACCCGACATGAGTTTCACCATCAGGTGAAGTTTCAAGGTTGTTATCGTAAGCAACCAGCTCACTGATCTTGCCGAGCTCAGCAGAGTTGTCCGGCCACTTATCCAGTCGTTCACGCAGTAGCTCGCCAATCTTGGTGTCTAACTCGTCTCTTTGAATTTGCTTGGTTTTATAGACCGCCATATCAGCGTTATACAGCGTGTACATGCCGTAGTTATATACAAGTGTGGCGATCAGCATCAGGCCGCAGATGCTTGCGACCATATACCAGCGTTTGGTTTGATCGTGCCTTTGCTTTTCGAATAGTTCTTGTCGGGTATATGCCGGACTGGTGGGTAACACCAGATCAAGATTATCAAGACTAATGCGAGAAGCATTTGAGAGGTCGTAGTCCATCCACTCAGGGATGAAATTATCTACAAACTCAGAAGAGCTCAGGATGCTCGAAGGCTTATGGACATCCGTACTAGAGTCCAACCGCAGATAAAGCCCGCGGTCAGGACCCATGGGGAAAATAATAACCTCGTTCCCCAGAGGAACGAGGTTGTTGGCGAACAGGAGCTGCCAGAGTCCATACACGTTAATGCCCGGGTACGACTCTCGCATCGACTTTAGTTCATCTTCGTCGATGTAGATCGCTGGCCGGCCGTCTTCGCGTGGCCCCTCAATGATGGTATACACCTCCGACTCGCGGGAGCTGCTGAGCGCCTGCGAGCCGATGGAGTCACGGCAGATGATGACCTCTTCGCCACCAATCTGGATTGGTACGCCAAGAAGCAACTGATTCATTAGAGAGCACCCTCCACCAATGTGGGGGTGACAACCAGGACCAGCTCACGTCTGTCGAGTTGATTGTTGATGTCCTGGGTAAGAGGGTTCAGCACTGCTTTGGTGACCAGATTCTGCCAAGGCAAATGGCGGAGAGCCTGGTTCATCTTTTTGGTGATGAGACCGCCAAGGTGTACTGCGCGACCAGAACTTGTGATCAGTTGTGTGCTGAACTCCTTGAGATTCACACGAGGAGTTTCGAACTGGAAATCACCGATGGCGATCGTGTCGTTGCCACTCAGGTTCGATATCACCGGCCAGATATCAACCAGGAGCTGGTCGTTATCGAGCACCCGCACAGTCACGCTAAGGGTCACGCCGACTTTCAAACGGCCCAATTTCGGGGTAACGGTTACGTTGCCCGACTCATCTTGGGATTGCTCGACGTCAACAATGTAGGTGAGTTCTTCGCCCGCATAGATTTGGGCCGGGACACCATTCCGGACCGTAATGTTGGGCTGGTCGGTGAGCTCAACTCGACCGAAGGTTTCCAGGAATCGGATCAGAACATCGGCTTTGACATGCTCAGATTCGTAGGTTCCTTGGACATTCCAGAAAGGGTCGGTGGTTTCAGTCTTCGTGTTGAAGAAATGAAGTCCCAGCGGGTTACCGTTTACTGTGCTCTTAACAAGCAGATCCCAGTCGATCCCTTTCTGCTTGTCGTTGTTGAGGATGACGTCGTAGGCCTCAACTTGCACGTTCACAATTTTGGTGGCTTCGCCGATCGCTCGCTTGAGGAAGCGGTCGAGGATTTTCATTTTCGAGGGCTTGCCGCCGGCGGTGATAATGCCAACGGAGCGAATCCCCTCGATGTAGGGCTCAATTTCTTCGCTCGAGGTCAGGAGACCGAAATCTGCTGGCGAGGGCGCATCGAAGTTCAAACCGCTCGTCATGCCATTATTGTTGCTGCTGCCGTTGCTGTTTCCACCGACAGCCGCACTCGATGCACCTGCAGAACCCTGCGTGCGACCACGGCTACCTTTATCAGACTCTTTCTCGGCACCGATAATCGTCCGAGCGCCTTCCATCACTTTCAGCCACTCATCTTCAGAGAGTTGCAGACCGATGGTTGTGCCAGTCGAGACGTTGGAGTCTTGTTGGTTGTTGGAATCGTCGTCGCCTGCTTTAGCACCCCGAGTCTGAGTGGATGCGATGACGTTGTTGACGTTCCGAGTCGACGCAAAAGTGGCAAGGTTCCACTCGCGGGTTTCGAAGTCGCTAACGATTACACGCTTTCCTACGATCTCGATGTTCAGGTCTCGGGTCCCTTCGATGTATTCGATGAAATCTGCAAGGGTCATCCCAGCAGCAGCTACATCGATTGGATCGTTAAGGTTGACTTTGCCCTTCGGAATGATCGCGTACCCAGGCAGCGTGTCTTGCAGCACGCTTCGAAGCGGCTTGCTCTGTGCCGTTAGGAAAATCGGCCGGGCTTTCGCAATATCTTCAGTCCTGATCTCGCGTACGAAAGTGTTACCCCGGGCAGCCTGAAGAGCATCTTTCGCTTCGGGTCGCAGGGGGGCATTTTTCGCTTCTTCGGAAATGTCGAAGCTGCTGGTACATCCCAACAGGCCGGTGGCAACCAGCAGAGCCAGGGCAATGGATTTCATCTTCATGGGTGTGGCTGCCTTAGTTCGGGCGGTCGGTGATCAGGATCATGGGAGACGGATTTCCCTGTTCGTCAGTCAGGTCCCAGAAATACTGGTAGCGAACACGGGCGTCCCGGACGGAAGCCGTGAGCTTGCGCAGGGCGATGTCACGGGCGTCAGTGGAAATGAACTCGTAGCGGCGGGTCTCAAGCTCAGGCTTGTTGTAGAAGGCTGTTTTCACACGCCATCCGACCGGCATGATCCCTTCCACAATCTCCTTCAGAGTTGCCCCTTGGTATTCGGCCTCAACCGGTTCGTTGATCACCACGGTCGGGTCTACCCGCTCCAGGGTCACTCGTTTGCGAGCAGCCGTTTCGATCATCTCCGCGTTGTTCTCGGCCAGCATGAGAAGCTGTTTGCTTTCTGTGCGGATCTGTTCGATGTCCGTGAGCTGTGCGACCTGTACCTGATCAGCCTTCGACTGCGCCGCTCGGTTCAGTTCCAGGGCTTTACGAATCTCGGCCTCTTGCGCCAGCAGATCCTGCTTACGCTTTGCAGCAGCCTCGATCGCCGTCTTCTGCGCAGCGATGAGATTGCGTTCTGCTTCGCTACGTGCGGCAGTCAGGGCCTGGCGGTTTCGTTCCAGGTCTTCGAGAGTTTTCCTGTATTGCCGTTCGGTCTCTGTTTCTTCTACCGAGGCAACGGGGTTATCGATCGACAGGTCGATCATTGCCGCAGGTGCTGAAGGCGTTTGCGTAGACCGCTTGTAGTCGATGGGCTGCATCACCTGCTGCGCCCTGCCGGCTTCATAAGTGCGATCGAACGGTGAGAGAGTTTCGCTCCGCGCGAGGTGAGAATCATCAAAGGCGGAAGCGTAGGCGCCCTGGCTCAGGAGGCTGACGCCCAGGATGAGGATCGATTTTTTCACTGCGGAGTCCCATAGAGGCTTCTGTTACCTCAATAGTGGGAAGGCAGTGCTCCAAATCCGGGGTTTGGTTGGAAAATCTTTTTTAAAACCTGCATCGTGATCTTGTGTTCACCACGTTGAGATAGTCATGTCCGCTTCTACACCAAAGGTCAAAGCCTCATCTGGGGTTGTTGCCCTGATCGTCATGATTGCAGTTGTCATCCTGGGCTATGCGGCCTACTTAGAATCCACGCATAAGGCATTGGACTTCCAGGCTGAAGCCCTGTCGCCCCACTTCTACATGTTCAAGCCTCATGCAGTGGTTCAGCTCATCGCATCTGGTGGTTACGTAGGGACGCTGGTTGCAGTCCTGGTAGAAGTGCTGCACTGCATTTTCGCGGCCGCTATGGTCTACACCATTGCCAGGGTTGCAGCTTCCAGGTATTTCCGACCGCGGAACACTTCGACTGAAGCCACTGCGGTGAGCGACGATCCCTTCGAGTACGAATGCTCTATTCCAGGATCGACCATGATGATCCTGCTCAGGAACAACAAGGACCCTCGAACCGGAGAGGAAATTGGAGGGGTAACAGACCTCAACCCCTACAACCAACGCTTCTTCCGATGCAACCGAAAACAGGTAGCTCTGAGCCGGGAGCCGTCGACGCCCATTGAACACCTCGAACTGGCCGTGCATGAGTTACTAGCTGCTCATCCCACAGTCCCAGCCAGTGTCGGCGCTCACCATGCCGATGCCACGTTACGCGAGCATTCCCTCGCCATCGCCAAGGAGGTCTTGTCCTATCTGAAGCGCCAGAATGTGCAGGAACCTCTCGCTTATCTCGCTGGGCTGTCTCATGACTTGGATAAGTTATTGGCATATGCCGAGAAGGCGCCTGGCCAGTGGGTTAAGAACAAGGACGCAACACACCACAACACTTACAGCGCTTACATCGTGCGTCAGATGCCGGAGTTCGCGAAGCTCCAGCCGGAGGATCAGAACGTACTCACCCTTGCGCTGCGCTACTACCACCATCCTGCAATGCTTCCGGTTTCTTCTGGCCCGCGCGTTGAGAAGTTGGTCCAAGCGCTGAGACACGCTGACGGTTTCGTGATCCGTGCAGAGAAGCAAGATGGTATTCGCGCAGCCAAGGAAAGCTCCCAGACTGAGGAACTGATCAGGGAGGCCATCCTGAAATTTGTCGGCGAAGCCAACATCAACAAGTTCCGGGCGACTGGAGAAGCAGAGGGTTGGACGAAGGACGCCATGGAGTTCGTCATCATTCCGATGTCACGAATCCTTGAGTCGATCGGCTCACATTTGCCGCTGGAGTTGAGCCGTCAGCTTCAGATGGGAGTTGATACCCGTACCTTCACCCACCCTGCTATTCCGGTGATGCTGGAGACCCTCGAGGGTATGGGGCTTTTGCTCCATAGCTACAATCATCATGACAGCCCATCGGGCCTGTTTGATGTGAAGATTGGGGTGATCAACTTCAATGCTTGCGTATTGCTAGACAAGGAAACCCTGCAAGAGCTCCTACCCGGGGTTGTCGACCGTTGGGGTATGGCGAACTACAAAATTCAAGTTCGTCGCCCCACTCGAGATGGTGGCGCAGAAGAGGAATCGGGCGGTGATTGACCGCCCGATTTAGCATGCGAAACTCAAATCACTTGATGCTGCTCATTCGGTCCCGAGAATGCGAAGGGCAGCCTCAGTGCGAATAGTCCTCTCCGCTCTGTCTTCATGGCCGAGGTTGTTCCAGCAGGCATACGCCTCCGGATAATGCGCCTGCCGTTCCGAGAGTCGGCACATAGTGACCTTGTACTCGTCTCCCGAAAGGTATTCTTTTGCGAACTGAGCCAGCGTCTGGTCCCTCCCGGTTTCCCAGAGGAGAGAAATCACAGTGTCGATTGCGATTTTCCTGCTCTCTCCGTTGAGCCCCCAGAACTGGATTTTCAGATCGCCCTTGTCCGTTCTATAGACGTACTTGGAGAGGAGCTGCTCTGCCTCCTGGTACTGCCCTCGTTGAACAGCCTGCTGAGCCCCGAGTATAAGGCTGCGGTCCTGAATGTCCGCCGCGGTGACCGGGAGTATGGTTTTGCCACCAGTGCACCCAGTCAGGGTTAGGCAAAGAAGCAGAGCATATTTCTTCATCCCTACTACTCCTTAAAGTGGGTTACTAGAGTGAAGGCGTCCCCTGCGCTGAAGAGTACGTTCTGCCGGTTCTGCAGTTGCTTCAGAAGCGAAGGCTTGACCCCGAACATCCGACTTACTTCACCGTAAGTCGTCTCGGGGGTCTTGAGAAGGAAGTAGGTTGAGACGTTTTTCAGGAGGTCCGGAGTGACCTGGTCTGGCTGCTGAACCCCAGCCCAAACACCCACACCGTAACCGCGTCCCTCGGTCGCAATTCGGTTCACTGGACTCAGAGGCGAGGACGAAATTTGTTTGACGTGCTTCCCTTCGTCCGCGATCAGGATGTGGCTTGGGTACTCGGGATTGAAGAGACCAGACCTTCGAGTATCCATCACTCCCATTGCAAAGACACGACTTGCCACAATACGCATGATGATCTGCTGGTGTTCAGACGAGATATCGGTCAGGACGTATCGGTTGATTTTGCCCGCCTGTGATTTTGAAGGGTTACCAGTGAATAGACGGGATTTCACCATGCCCTGGATGATGCTGCGCAAGCCAAAAAGGGAATCCTTGGACCAGAACTCCCAGAACGTTCCGTTGCCAGTGGACTTGTTCTGCAGCGCCTGGAAATCCAGATGCTTTTTGGCGTAGCCATGCAGGACTCCTTCCAAGTCATCAAGGATCTCGTTGACCTTGTCCTCGATCTCTAATGGATCTTTGCCATCCGCCTTCATTTTGACGATGGCCTTCTCTGCCTTCGACTTGGCCTGGCCATAGGCTTTCATGATGTCGGATACCGACCCCGAATCCATGCTGGCCGAGATGGAGTTGAACACGAGATCGATCTCATCAAGGACCTGATCTAAGGTCGGGGAAGGTCTGATCCAGGACTCAATGTCGTCCTGGGAAATTCCGGCTTTGCGGTAAACCTCGTTCAGAATCTCTTCGAGGTAGTCCAATTGCCGCTTGCCGGTATTCGGTGCAAAAACCTTCACCAACTGCTTCATACCTTCGACTGTCATCAGTACCCCACCCCCCTCTTTCGTCCTCGGGACTTGGAGTGGGTTGAGGGAGCTGCCGCCCTCGAAGTAGTTGAACGTGATGTCGTTGAAGTCTTCCGGCCGAACCAGGTGGCTGAGACCAGCCTTTTCGAAACTCTCGTAGGAGAAGTCGCCTTTGATGTCCAGGACGTGGAATGTCATGCCACGGCTGTAGACACGCGCAAGTAGATTTTGAATCGTATGGGATTTGCCTGCGCCGCTTGCCCCTTCGAAGAGGACGTTAAAGTTGCTGGACTTTGCCAGCACCCAGTCCACGGTTTGGCCGCGGCTGTCGCTCCCGATCCTGATGGGATCATAGTGAGTGAGTCCGGCAATGGCCTGACTCAGCGCTGTAGGTTGGGATGGTGCAGCTTGATACATTTGATTCCCTCGAGGAATTTCAGGTCCGAGGCGATGCCCTCAGGCAGGGCAGAGTCTTGGGAAAGCCGGTGATATGGAAACTTGCATGAGGAGCACTCGAGCTCTTCTTCCTGAAGCTTCACGGAATTGCCAGTGGTGTCGGCGATAACAGCGATGGCCTCATCTCCACCACACTCGCACTCGACGGCAAGCCCTCCTTTACTGAGCTTTACGGGACGATCGTCGAACGTACCCTTTACCTTTGCGGCAGGCGTAGCGTTCGGTGCCAGAGTGAATAGCCACTCCTGCCAGTCTTCGTCATGCAACTTCCCGATCTCTTCGCCCTTCTGCTTGACGTCTATTGCGTGCAGGATGTGTGCGAGCTCGTGAGGGATTGCTTCGTCCACCATCGTCTGCATGTCCTGCTGCAGATACAGGGGCTGAATCCGGAGTACAGCTATGCCGTGCGCCTCCCCACTGATCATCATCACATCCAAAGCGGATGAAGTTGGGTCAGTCATTGAGGGGTCGAAACGAAGGTCCAGCCAGATCCTTTCAGCTGGGAAGTCGACGTTGGTCAGCAGCCGGTTAATTTCCTTCGCAGCGAAGAGCTCGCGTGGGTATTCGGCGTTGTGCTGTTTGATGCGGGCGAAAATGGGGATTTGGGCATTCATACCCCAATAGTGGGAGTTGAGTGCCCTATTCCGCCTCTAGGTCCGAGTTAGGAGTTTTTGAACATGTCAGCGATGCGGTTCCACTCCGTAAATTCCCCGGCGTTCCCGTCCTTGATTAACCGGTCCATCTGAGCGATAGGAGCAGAGTCCTGGATGAATTCGATGACATCTCTCGAGCCTTTCCAGCGTTGCATCCCAACGGCGTAGATTGCCTTTCTGCAACGCTCCAGCCTCACTGGATCTGGTTCATCCTCAGCCACACCACGATCATCGTCTTGCGTTCGCTGGGGGGCGGCTACGTTGTCCGATTTCGCATGCGAAACTGGGAAGGGAATGCTTGTCAGGTCGGTAGAGCTTGTATGCGCTTTCAGCAGCTCGAGGATCGCCACATCAGTGAATGTTGGATAGATCAGCTTGGCGTAACCAAGGCAGTAAAATTGCAGATGGATCACATCGTCATCCGATAGCCCAACCTGGATGGTCAGCGTACCTACTGCTTCCGAGTCGAACTCTGTTGCAGTAAGCATCCGGGCGAACTGGCCGTCCTGAAGAGTGAAGCCCTGGAGTCGTTTTGGAGATGCGCTCGCACGAACTATTTCGTATTCCAACCGCGGCTGCTGGTCAGAGAGCCAACGGTATAACTCACGTACCGCGCCGAGCCCAAGGTTGAGACTGAGCTTGTCCGGGTCGTCATTTAGTAGGTACCTGCCCTTCGCTTTATGGGAGAACGTGAGACGGAGTGCTGTGTGCACACTAATCGCCTCGCCGGCGGCATTCACGTCGTTTCGGATGTAGATCGCAGCGTTGAGAGCGTTATTGCTAAACACCTGGTGAGCAGCCAGGTACTTCCCCTTGGCCGGCATCTTCGGGTTGGCGGGTGTATACACCCAGCCAGAATCTGACGGCCGCCCTTTAAGATACTGTGTGTGCTCGGCCTTGAAGTCGATCAGCATGAAGCCCCCCTTTTCATGAAACGCCGGCGGTGGAACGCGATGAGGAACAGCGCACCAGCAATCCAGACCGAATGGGCGACTCCGCAAAGCATGTAGAACAGTTCTCGAACCAAATGATGGACCCGGGTGGCGCCCGCGCTATCAATCACGATTCGTGCCTCTCCCTTGTCCAGGTAATAGAGCACAGCTGCGACGCCATCATCCGAGAGGTCGTTGAACACACCGAAACCATGTCCTTGCGGGAATGGCTTGGGGTGAGCCCTGAAAAAGGAATCAACCCCCTTCAATTGCTCCCTAAGTTCGGGTTTGAAGGCCCCATCCTCGAATGCGGTGCCCCGCCAGCAGGTCACTTTTGCTTGCTCACATTTGGGGGCGAAAGACTCTGCAGAGGCTTCAACCAGGTTGTAGTTCGTCCAAGCGAGATCCTTTGCCCAGAGAGGAAGAACACGGTTCACGAGGACGAGGTGGAAAACGGCAGTGGTGAGACAAACACTGATCAGAGCTACCAAGATCAGGGTACGGTCCATTGTTCTCCACCGAGAGCGGGAAACCCTGATCGCCAGGCCGAAGATACCCAATGCCGCGACTCCTGCGGTGATGAACTGAGGATTTGTACCTTCATTCAGCAGTAGGTCGGCCAGGTCGAAAGTCAATTCCAGTTTTACGAATGTCCAGGCGAGCAAAAGCGCTCCGCAAGTGCCGGCGGCACGCAGAGTTGGTCGGATGGATAGGAAGGCTGCGAGGAATGAAACGAAGTAGATTAGGGTGTGATCGAGGTCAGCAAGATCGAGCATGGTAGGGCTTCCAAATGGGATGCCCTAGAGGTTACCGGCAAGGACTTGGCCTTCCAGTGAAAACGGGGGGCTGAGCGCCAGGGGGCTGATTCTCAGCCCCCTTCAGCGTGACCAGGTCCACGCGCGCCCTTGGCCGCTCCGATCTGCCGCGGAAATTACCGCAACAGCCGAACGCAGGCATCGAAGTCCCACAGCGAAGTGAGTACGTCGACTTTCTGGACGCCGCCCATAAAAGCTTTGAAGAAGGAATCATCGGCAAAGAGAACCAGCACGTGGTTCCCCGGATTCGCCATCTCGTCCGCAGGACTGAAAGCGTAATAACCCATGCCAGGAAACAGCCCCTGCAGCTTCCGGTTCCAGCGCTCGATGTGATCGCGAACGAGTTCAAGCGGCATTGAGTCTGGAAACATCAACTTGGGCGCTGTGTGGCGGGCTATGTTGCCTTCCACCCCTTTGGGGAAATGGCTCTCGAGTGTGAGCCCAGAATTCCCGAAGGATTTCAGCAGGTCGTAGGCTCTGTTCGATACACCGTTCATGATTCACCTCTCGATTTCGGTAAAGGGCGGACGCCACCTCCAAACGCCCTCGTCGAGGATGCTTGGAGGTGACGTCCGCCCTCCCCTAAGGGAGAGGCGGTGTCACTTCAGGCTTAGAACATCCGCAGCACTGCGGTAACCAATCCTTCGACGGTTACTCCCACGGACCAGCCGATACCAGCCATGAACAGATACCAGCCGAGAGCGCGAGCGCTACGACTGGATGCGTCATGGTCGGTGTACATATGGAAGAATTCGCGGTCACCGAGGTTGGCTTCGCCAACAATCAGTTCCGCTTCCTCTTCCTTCTTGGAGATCCCCAGGGCCAACTTAGCGTCGTAATCGATCGCCATGGCATCCCGGGGCAAAGGACGACCTTCGTTTGCTCCCATTGCCCACAGAACCACAAAGTGGCCGTTTGCAGGGTTGAAGATCTTCACCAGCTTTTTACGGCTGACGATCCCTGTTTTCTTGTTCTCCGATTTGATGTGCTGCCAGCCCAACCGAACAATCGACTGGCCTGCATCCTCCCGAGGGAGGCTGAAGACTTTGCCGAATGTCACGCCGTTTACAGGTGGTCGCGCGGCGAAGTGCTCCTGGACCGGCCTCGGGTCAAAGACCTTCACCAGTTTCCAGACAGCACCAGCCAGTTTCAGAACAACCACATCGGCAACAGCAGTCAGCTTTGCTTTCAGAACATGAGTCATGATGTTTCTCCTCTGGGAGCCGGAGCCCAGTTCGCACACTCGAGGGTGGCTGAATGAATTTTCAGGCCCCGCCGGCGCAGGGGTCTGTTCGCAGTGAGTTACTCGTCGCAATCAAAGTCGTCGTTTTCCATCTCTCGCATGAGCGAGTCGGAAACCGGTTTCTCTTCTTTTGCTTTCCGTGCCGCTGCACGCTTCTCCCGCATCTGGTCCCGTTTGGTCAACCTGCGGATCGTTTCCCCCGTTCGGGAGTTATCGATGAAGTCGTGCTGCGTCATGACCTGCAGGAAGGCCTGCAGGCATGCATACGGATCTTCATCCTCCTCCATCATGCGCAGCCGGATGGCGAGCACATGGACGGAGTTGATGATGAGCCAGCAGCAGGGGTCAGTGAACACCGGTTCAAGAGCATCCCTCGCGGAGGTCAGCACGAACTGGCGATTGAGTTCCCAGATCATCGAGCCTCGTTTTCCGAAAACTCGACTCCCCTTGAACGGCTTGCCTACTCGGCGGTACTGGTATCCGAGCTCGTCGGTTTGCCACTTGCCATCTTTGATGACCGGTGCCATTCCGAGAGCCTTCTCCAGGCGCTCGATCGTGGAATTGTCTGAACGGGTATCCGACGTCGAGAGTGCATCCGACAAATCATCATCCTCATCCAACTCTTTCACGCCAGGCAAATAACCGGAGGAGGACCAGAGGGCCTTCCTGTCGATTACCAGCCTAGTTGGGGCCTTTCGAACTGCTTTGGGTTTCTCAACTGCGGTTGATTGATTGATGGCTACTCCAAACAAATCCACCGGTGCATCCGCCTCCGAGGAGGGTTGAATGGGGTTGGATAGGATGGGTTCACCAAAGAGATCGACTTGCATAGTGCGCTCCATAGGGCGCACCACTCCCCTGACGGGGTGTGGTGGCCCGTCAGGGGTGGGAGGGAGGTATTGCTTAGAGGAACAGCGCGAAGTTCTGCGACAGAGCCGGTTTCGGCTCCTCATGCACAACAGGCGTGGACTCAACCGCGTCCGGGACCGTGGTTTCGTCCTCTTCGTCAGTAGCTTGTGCCACAACAACCGGAGTTGCGGTGGTTTGAGCTACAGCTGCTGCAGGTGCAGCAGCGCCAGCCTGTACAGTGCTCGCAACCGAAGTTGCAGGCATGGACGCCGCGGCCGCCGAAGCGGTCGAAGCAGGCTGGTTCAAAGTTGCTTGCTGGGCTTGCCCAAGATTGGCTTGAGCAGTCGCAGGAGCTTGCTGAGTGATGTTGCTCACAGCAGCAGTGGTTGCTACCTGGATCAGGGGTTGGCCATTCTTCAAGCGGTCCCAAACGATGGTCTGGTCACGCAGAGACTTCAGGCATTCCCGCAGATTTTGGAATTCACCACCAGTAAGGAAACCGTTAGCCGGCACCTTGTCCATTTCGCTTTTCAGGGCGTCATGGAGGGGACGGATAAGCGGGTGAATGAAAGCCAGGGAATTCAGCTTCACACACATCGCTTGAGCACGACGGACAGTTCGGGGGTTAACCTTCACTTCGCCCGATTGGCTCCCGGTTGTCTTCTTGTCGAGGGTTTCCAGGATCTCCATGGACTCTTTGCAGACGTGTTGAATGACTGCTCCGAGGACACCCTCCCGCAAAGCAACAACGCTGTCGCGTTGTGCTTCATACAGGTCCGCATCGAACTCGCCATCCTCCATTGTTACCGGAGTGACGACAAACTCGAATTTGAACCGTGCGGCTACCTCTTCCCAAGCTGGTTGGCGCTTACGAAGGTGTTCGGCCAGCAGCATTACCTGGGCAGAGTCGGCACCTTTCGCAATTGCCTTCTGGCTCATCTCCAGCAGGTGCTTGTCGCACATTGCCTGATAGCCAGGTTCATCTTTAGCGAGTTGCTGAGCCCACTCCTCCTTGATCTTGTTCAGCTCGCGGATCTTGATGACCGCTTCGCTGCGGCTCATCACCGCCCCAATGGAGCACATGATGGAGCCGTCTTGCTTCAGGAGGGTTTCGCCGTTTTCACGAAGCCGGGCGTAGTTACGGAGAAAGTCTTTCGGGAAGATCTTCTCAGTCACCAGCTTCCGGATCTCATCGTGCAACTCTTCAACCTTGATATTCAGCACGTCGAGGTCGATCTGACGATCGGCCGCCATCGCGGAAACCAGCAGGTTGATTACTACTACTTTGTTGTCATTTGCAGCGCTGATTACTTGAGTCATCGGTATTTCCTCGCACCCGCCGCGCACGGGGCATTGAGATGAACACCCGGGCGCGGAGCCGGGTGGTTTGAGATCAATGACCTCGAACAAACACCCGGCAGTGAGCCGGATGTTTGGTCCAGCTCACTGAGCAAGGAAGGCCCCCGTGGGGGCCACTGTTACAGCAGACGTAGAATCGTGCCCTCTCCCAGCGGAGTGCGTTGGGAATAGCCGTACTCTGTTTTGTCCAGCACATAGCTGTAGGTTGCACGCATCCAGCTGAAGCTCAAGACGAGGGTGTTGCCCTCATCCCGGACCCGAAGATCGCGCGCGAATGTTCCTACCTCCTCGATGTAGCCCTGGAGTTCGGCTTGGGTAAGACGAACTCCTGTGGACTCGCGACGAAAGTGCAAAACGCTGTCTACTGACCGTCCGTAGACTTGAGTTTGAGTTGCCATTGAATTGCCCTCCCCCGTCGCGCACGGGGTGATCATTGAGAACACCCGGGCGCGAGCCGGATGGTTTTCCAGCTCGTTGGAGAGAGGGAGGCCGCCCCGAAGGGCGGCATCAGTGGTTACATCAGCAGCTGCTTGGCTTGCTCCAGAAGAGCTGGACCAACGTCATCTGCGGTTGCAGCAACGGCGTACGGGATACCCGCCTCTTCCAGCCAGTCCTTTCGGACCTCATTGCCGATGAGGAGGTACACCACCTTGATTCCAGCGTCGACCGCTAACGCAGTCTGTTCTGTAGCCAGGGTCGCACACGACGGAGCACCATCCGTGAGGACAAACATCAGCTTCCTCTGTGCCGGATGGCTTGCCAGGCGTTGGGCTGCTTGGAAAACCGCCTCACCAATCGGGGTGTGATTCCCGCCGGTGATGCTGTCCAGACCGCCAATGCGGTCAACCGCGTTTTGATGGGAGTCCCCGAAGGTCCTCACCACCGTGTTGAGATGGCCAGTTTTTGGAGCAAAGCCCAAGAACTCGCGTGGAGTGTCGATCCTGTGGAACACCTTCTCCATGATCAGCAGGCTCTGCTGGATGGATTTGGCAACTGTCTGCACCTCGTACTCTTTTTCATTGATAGCTTCCCCAGCAGCAATGGCCTTGGCTTTCGCCTTCGCCAACGTCGCGAGAACGCTAGGATCAACCCAGCTTGTCGAGCTGGAAAGATCTGCAAGAACAGAGACCGCTGCGGTAGGGAGTACCGTTTCCTCTTTACGTTCGAAGATACGGCTGTCTCCCATACCTGCACGGTAGAGGTGAGATTGTCCGAGCGAACCGCGGCGCGTCGAGTAGACGTCCGCTTCTTCTCGGTTTAACAGGTAGGCCTGCAGTTTCGTGGCCAGTACATTGACCTTGCGGTCTAGCGCATCAGCCAGTTCACGTGCATGTTCCTTGTCAGCAGGGCAAACAAGCATCCCTTCGACCAGGTCCTTGACCGTTCCAGCCCCCAGTGAGGGTTGGTTCTCCACATCGCTCGGTTCAACTTCGAAAGCTGGAACCGGAGCAGCATCCTGATAGTCCGGGTTGGTACCGTTCTGGATGCTAGTCGCGAGTTGCTGAATCACTTTGTCCATATCCAGGACTTCGGAATCGTCACCACCATTGCTGCTGAGCATTTGCTCGATCAACTCGGCGAGGTCGACCCCGTTTTGCCCTTGGCTGTCGCCTTGGGCATTCTCGGATTGGTTATTGGCATCAGCGTCATCCTCGCTCGGCGCACCTTGGCCATCAGCCTTGGAGTCGGACTCGTCTTCAGCTTTACCGTCATCGCTACCCTGACCACCGGTGTCACCGTTGGTAGGTTCTTGATCATCTTTCTGGCCCTGGCCTTGGCCGTTGTCAGAGGTCTGATCGTCTTCCTGATTACTCTCATCATCCCCTTGCGAGGATTGCTGATCGTCCTGGTCATCCCCTTCGTCACCTTCCGAATTGTCGTCTTCAGGCTCCTCTTGGGGCTGCTCATCCTGCTGGTCACGCTGCTGCTTCAGCATTTCGATCAGCCGAAGGGTGAGATCGCCGGCGTCTTGAGTGGAACGAACGCTCGGGTACTCAGCCAGAAGGATGGTTTCCAGGTTTTCGCGCACCTGGTCGGCATGCTCACCGAAGTGGGCATCGAAGTTTTTCCGAACAGCCGCTAGAGGCTGCTGGTACTCACTCCACCGACGGCTGCGAAGGAAGCACAAGGTGTAGCTTGCAAATGCTTCTTGGGGGCTTTGGCTTCCGTCCCGGAACATGCCGCGATCGAACATGATCGCTGCTCCCTGACGGAAGAAACGCTCAGAACGTCGAGAAGACCGAGTTTGAGCGTATTCCATATACACGTCGTCGACAGCGTTCAGCAGCAGGCCCGCGAAGGCACCATGCTCCATGCTGAACTCCTGAAAAAACGGCACATCGCTGTGCATGATGTGGCCGACTTCGTGGTAACCCCAACGCTTGAACAGGATCAAGTCTTCCTCTGTCAAATTCGCCGGCAGAGACGGCAGGTACGCGACCTTACCGTCGGTGCACGGTCTGACATTCGGACGAATCACGAACTTGATCTTGGAGTTTCTTGCCAGAACACGAAGGAAGGAAATCCAACCGTCCTGGAACTGTTTCGCGGTACGTTGCAGCTTACTCATGATCAGACTCCCTTCCGGATTGCGTAGGCTTTCTGGGCGTGCTCATTGGCCTTCTCTCGCAGCACACGAAGTGCTTGAGTGGGGACCTTAAAGCGGGTGTAGATCACTTGGTCTGCAACGTACGTGGCCCGTTTCAGGTACATCCGAGCGGCAACCCGGTGGTACTTGAGCAGGACTTTGTCTTTTGCTGCTTTGATTGCTTTCTGAATCAGGTTCATGGGTATTTCCTCGCACCCGCCGCGCACGGGGCATCGAGATGAACACCCGGGCGCGGAGCCGGGTGGTTTGAGATCAATGACCTCGAACAACAACCCGGCTGTGAGCCGGATTGTTGGTCCAGCTCACTGAGCGGAGTGACTGCCCCCGAAGGGGCAGTCCGCATGGATCAGCAGGTTTCCCCGCGGATCAATTTTGCTTCCAAGTCATGACGCAGGACTTGGTGGCGATGGCTTAAAAACTGATCTTTGGCCCGCACTTGGTAGGCGGGGTTTTGGATCTCGTTTGCACGGCCTTGAACCTTTTGGGCGAGGCGCGCCGCCTTACGGCGGTAATGCGCACTCATCAAACGGTGGTAGGCATGCAGCACAACGCCAATCCAGAACTTATCCAGAGCAGCATCCAGTTTCGCGATTGCGATTTTCATGGTCTTACCTCTCACCCGCCGCGCACGGGCAATGTAGAAAAAAGCCCGGGCGCGGTGCCGGGCTCGTTAGAACAAACCCGGCATGAGCCGGATTTGTCCAGCTCACAAGGAGGGAAGCCCATGGGGCCTAGTTATAGGAACAGGGACATACCGATGTTGGTGGGCACCGAAACCTTGGTCCTGGAGCCACCTAGTAGACTGGCATCTTCAAGCACCTTCAGAAGGCCAGGGAACGTCTTGTACCAGTCCATTTCTTGAACGGACTGGCGTTGGAACGGTCGCTGGAAATCGAGGGTGTAGTCAGAGTCACTCGTTACCGAGAACTCGGCTCCGGCTTTGTTGAGCTCGGCAAGAAAAGCCCGTGCACAGACATCCAAAACCGACTCTTGGGTTCTAAATCGCCATAACCCCTTCCCGCTTGGCAGCAGGTTGGTGCTGTCGATAAAGCCCCTTTCCTCGAAAATTTCTCGCCCCTTCGGGGACATGGTTTCCCAGTCCCGTACCGAGGCGATGCCTTTACGAATCGAAGCCCCGTTCAAAGCGACTTCAAACTCATTGCCTACCATCCTGAAAGCTAGGGGATGACCCGCATCGATGAGCACCCGAACTACATTCTCTAAGTGGGCAAGCCCCTCATTGAACTGCTCTGCAGTGCAGCTTTTGACACGGACATAGATTCCCCGGCTTAGGAGGTCAAACTCAGCGACTATCGACTGGGCTGCATCGAGTTCCACGGGGGAATGATCGATTGGCTGCGACGAATAGCCGTTGCTTCGAGCGTCGGCAACCTGGGCACAAACATGCTCCCAGGCTTCCTCCGCTGTTCCGCAGAGCAACTCCTTCTTACCGGAAACACCTCGCATGACTGAACCTTCCCACACTGTCACGAGGAACGTATTCACGTCCCCACGTACAGCGATGAAACGTCCCGAATCGTTCGTCAGGTAGAACATCACCTACCTCCTTACGCTATCTGAGCCGCATTGCTAACCGCAGCTTTCGTCAGCGCATCCAGCTGGTCCGCCACCGAGGTGGTGTACTCTTCCGGAAGTACGAGGTCGCGATCGAAGGTTTCATCGAAGAGTTCGCGGGCCAGAGCCTGGTCCGCTTCTTCGAGGTTGCCGTAGATAGCGTCGACGAAGGATTCATCCAGATCATCATACAGAGCCATTTTGGTAACCCAGCGTTTGAGCTCACGGAAGGAGATGTTGTCGAACGCCTCCTCCTGCGAAAACGCAACACGGAACCGGAACGCGAACTCAACCATCAGTTGGATGTTGAGATCATCCACTCCAGTGTTCAGACCATGCAGAGCAGCCATCTCTTTCTCAGCCGACATGAAGTTGGCCTTGAAGGAGGTGAAGCGGCTACGTACTGCAGCGTTCTGTCCCTTCGTGCCGGCATACCGGGGATCACGCGAGGACTTACCACCAGTGTTATCGGTGGCGAACAGCCGGAACGACGGGTGACGAACGATGTTCATCCCACCTTCGAGGCCGAGGAGTTCCCTCGGGTCCAGTTCAGGGTCAATCCCGTGGTGTTTCAGCGTCACGACCTCATCACCTTGGAGGATGTCGTTCAGACTGAGAAGCACGCCGGGATTCAGGCTGCAGATTTCGTCGATGGTGCAGCTCAGCCCATGGCGATAGGCATAACTCAGCACACCATCAACACTTTTCACACCGTCCTTCCCAAGGGTACGGAACCCTACCAGGTAACCTTCATCAACACCGGGGCCGGCATTGATTGCGATTGACGGACGGTTAAGACGGCCATTGATCTGGTTGATGAGGGAGGACTTACCGGTCCCCTTCTCGCCTACCAGCATGATGGAGTCTTTCGTCGCCATGCTCAGGAGAACCCGGCGAACCAGGCTCTCATTGAACACGTAATTGCTGTCGACACTCGGCGAAAGCGGATGACGCTCTGCCGGTACCGGGATCGGTTTCTCAAAACCCTTCAGAGGGGTAGAGAAGCCGAACAGCTCGTGGACCATTACCGGCTCGAACTTCTGGCTGGTGACAGCTTGGATGTGAGCGGCTTTGATCTCTTCGACGGTGATGTTCTTCTTGGCTACGTTGTTCATTTGTATTTCCTCGCACCCGCCGCGCACGGGGCATTGAGATGTACACCCGGGCGCGGAGCCGGGTGTTGTGAGATCGGTGACCTCGAGCAAACACCCAGCACTGAGCTGGATGTTTGGTCCAGCTCACAGAGCAAGGAGAGGCCCCTAAGGGGCCCGTTATTAGACGGCTACGCGGTCGTACATGGGGATCGCATCCGAGTCGTAAAACCCGAACATGATCATCCCAGCGCACAGTCGCTCTTCTGCGAGTCCGATTCTCCGAGCCAGCTCGGGAACCGAGAGATGCAGATCGATTTGCAGGTTGTTCAGCACGGCCCAGAAGGAGCGTGCTGGCAATACCTGGACCTCAATGGCCGGCAGGATGCCAACCATCACGATCTCTTCGATTTGCTCTGACTGAGGAACGTCGTAGACGGCTCCATGAACGAACCCCTTCTTCCACTCGTCGTAGGAGATGGTGTCGGGAGTTTCAGGGTTGTCAGATAAGGTCCGGCCTCGTAGCGCAGCCTGACGGCCTTGCTCCCAGCTGGTTGCCCCGAAATAGACTTCCTGGATGATCCCGAACAGTTCGTTGTCGCTGTATTGGCGTTGTTGCATTGCTAAAAGCTCCTACCCGCTGCAGACGGGAGAATTGAAGAGTTCACTCCCGCCTGCAGGTCGGGAGGGTCCGACCTGGCTTAGCCTGGTTGGTCGTCGTAGAGGCGTGCGATGTCGTCCCAGTTGCCTGGTTCTTTCGCTACCAACCAGCCCATTGCCCATGCCCTGCCCTCTTGGGACATGGATGGGTACGGATTGGATTGGTTGGAGTTGCCCGAACGATATGCTTCTTTGCCTTGTTGAAACGCCTTCATTGAATGCTCCTTCCCGAAATCCGGGTGATGGCCACCCGAAACCCGATCACCGGGCCGGTTTTCCGATGTGCTTCATTTCCGCATGACAGGCCGCGAGGGCCAGATCCAGGGCAAACCTCGTAGCGAGGAAAGCCATCCCCAGTGGGGTGTGGAGAAGAATCGGTTTGAGCAATTTTCGAATTATGTTCGTTGTCCGCAGCACGTAATCGGCAATGATCACCGACCAATACATCATCGGAACAATTGCTTTTGGTGCTGGTATATCTCCCCCGCAGCCAACATACAGGGCGAACCCGACTGATAGCTTTAGGTTAGAAACGAACTTGGATTTTTTGGTTTTCATGGTATTCACCTTCTAGTTTAGTTAGTTCATGGTTTTTCTCCTGTCCTAACCCCAGAGGTGATCATCCCTAAGGGGAATTTCACCCCCAGGGTATGTCCATGGAATTTATGGCGTGCTGCTTCGTGTACCAGCTACGTCGCCACCGGCACGCCGGCGCTCAACGTAGTCACAACCCCAGTAAATTGCGAATGCAAGAAACAGGATTCCGAGAGTCACACTGAAAGACATGGTCGCATCCTCGCGATGAGTAATAAGAGATTCTTTCGATCCTCTACTCACCTAGGGGCTACGTGCACGCTTCTTTGCCCGACGCGATTTACGTTTTACCGTGCGCGTCGGCTTCATTTTAGGACGCTTCTTCCGTCCCTGAGCCGTTGAGTTCAACGTAATGAGTGCAGTCATCAATATGGAAACCACAAAGACTATGCGAAGTTCATTAGTAGACCATCCTACGAACAGGGAGGAGGCAGAAGCACCCATGATGGACGCGATGATCACGACCATCAGGTTTTTTATGTAGCTCATGTTGCCTCCAAAGTTACGCCGTCGCGTGTTATGTGAAACACGACCAGGGCGTCCCGCCGGAAGTGTTGAACTTCCGGCCCGAAAGGGCTGGAAATTAGCCCTCCGGTTGGAGGAATAGCGGTGGCATATCGTCAGTATCCAGAGAGAAGTCGAGCATGCCCTGCTTACGCAGTTCAACTCGGTCCTTAACTCTGGCTTCTAACTTGGCTTTAATTTCATCTCGAAGCTCATTGTGTTTCCACTTGGGCATCGAGCGGGACCACGAACCGAGGTAATGCGCACCGTGGAAGTCGCTCCGAATCCTCGGAGACAGCAACCTGTGCGTTAGTACCTGCTTATTCGAGCCCCATACCACATTGATGCCTTCCTCCCCGTCGGAGCTCATGATGAGTTCAGAGGAGTTGGCAATAAGCTGTAAACGCTCGTGGTACGACACCCTCCCAAACTCTTCAGCTAGTAAGGCGCCTTCGGCCAAGTAATTCCGCATCAGGAAATCACCAATCTTACGACTGGCGAGATCCTCAGCTTCCTTGTCACGGCGAATTCGTACAGCACGTTGAGCGTAGCGCTCCATTCGATAAGACTCACGCATGTAGCCTCCTCGAGGGCGCACCAGCCCCGTAGGGCTGTTTTGCCCCACAGGGTTGTTTAAATTCAGATTAGGTCTGCAAGTGTCAGACCTGCTTTAACGCTGTATCCCGACAAGCAACCTTCGAGGCATAGCCCCGCCATGTCACACCGTTTGGAGTGACTATCGCAGGGTGAGTCGTAGGCCATATGAGGGGCACGGAAAAACTCACCTGCGCGAAGCCGTTTGGCAACTACGCGGGCATATTCCACTGCTTCCTCAATGTCGGCCGCCGTCCGTTTTACCCAGTGGACTGGATGCCAGATGGCGTTCACAACTGATTTGGAGTCCGGTTTCGTGATGTTGGGCTTCTGCCCTGAGGCATAACCACAAAGCTTTGGCTCTCTGATTCCCAACTGCTGGCATGCTAATTTCACTGCCAGCCAGTAGTAGGTCAGCTGATACCCGTATCGGGAAAACAACTCACCCTCAGGCTGTGCAGCGGTTTTCCAGTCCAAGATCACGACGTCGCCAACATCAGCCAACATCTCCCCTTTCGGGTTGAATATTGGTTTTGTGCATTCACCGACAAAGTCGATTACTAGCGTGATGAAGGTACGCTCAGCGATTTTCAACTTGAACTGTCCTTCAATAATCAGTGGCTTGAGGCCAAGATTACGGAAGTAAGACGGAAAGCCTGCAGCTAATTGTTTACCAAGAACCTCTGCTGTTTCCCGAGACTTAGACTTGGCCATGCTTATCAACTTTCCGTCGGATAAACCTTCGAACTTGTTAATAAACTGAGTGGCCATTTCCTCCTCTGGAATGTATCCCTTGACGAACCCTTCGATCACCCAATGCAAGGCTGAGCCGAACAGTAGGTTGAGCGGGGTTGCCTCGGGTTTTACACGAGCTCGGTAGTACCCCAGCAGCCGAGTGCAAACCATGGATTTCATGATCTGCGTTGGAGACAGCGTTATGTCTACTTCATCCGGGAGTGGATTGAAGATGTAATGCGGATTCACGAACGAAGTCATGCGATCACCTTTTCTAGGCGCACACGACTACCCGAGGGCAATCTTGTCGCCCTCGTGGGTTCTTGAATGGTTTAGAAGTCTACGACTTCAGATTCTTTTTCAGGTTGGTCATCCTCTCCACGGAAAAAACGCCCTTGCGCAATTTCCAATTGCTCACCTTCCGGCTGTTGCCACAAGGATGGAGCTTCGAGAAGTTCAACTTGGCCTGTCATGGTGTTTCCTCCTATATCCCCGCTGCACCGGGAATAAGCTCGCGAAGAGATCCCGTGCAGGGGTAAGCATTGAAGCTGGAGGGTGCCTTTGACTGGTTAGCGTGCGAACACACATACCGAAATGGCGGGGAGATACACGTTCCTGGAACACGTCTACCTTGCAGGAGCAAAGGACATGCCTGGTATCTCGAGATTGTGGACTGATCAGACGATCGTCCAGTCTGTTCCAACAATGTCTGTGCTCATCTAACTCGAATTCGAGTATCGAGTCGCACCCCAGAAAACCTCGGTGAATTCACCAACGTAGTCTGGGTTTGCTCTTTCGGAGAAAGGCAAATGGGACAGACACTTTTTAGCCGAGCACATCCTAGTAGTCAAGATGTCCAAGGTCGAAACAAAGCTACTCTGGGTTTAGCATGCGAAAAAAAACCCCAGACCAGCAAAAGCTGGACCGGGGTTTCTTGAGCGCTCACGCACAGGCACTGAGCAAGCCATCTGCGTTGACTGGCTTGAAGCCCATGAAGATCCCACCTTCGCATGCTTTCGCACGCAGGAGGTGGAAGCGTTGCGGCAATGGCTGTCCAACGACCTTCTCAACCACGATGATATCTTCCCAATCCTGGCCCTTGGCTCCAGGAGTGTGAATCACATCGGGCAGCATGAAGGCCACCTCGAACCCTTTACGCATCAGCTCAATAAAGAGCTTCCACGCAAAGGTTTGTCCATCGCCATATTTCCCACGTGCTTCGTTGTATGGGTCGTTATCAGACCAGATAACTACCCTATCGAATTCAGCACGATCGACAAACAACGTCGCCAGAGTGGTGCAGGCATGCGCTACTCGAACAGACTCGCCTGTTGCCAGGTGGATTGCCCATCCTTTCTCTACGCCTTCGGTCACATGCAGCGTCCTGCAACCTTCAACGTTTGCTACTCGGATTGACGCTCCTTTGAAGCCAGACAACGGGGAATCAATTTTCTTCACCTTCGAGACACCTTCCAGCTTATGACCATCCGGAGTCAGGTAGATCTTGTGGAAATTCACCACTCGACCAGTCCTGCTCCGAAACGCCGACACGATGGCCGGGAACCGACCGATGAGCTCCTTCACAACCTGACCATCTTTCTTACGGGTTTCGTAATACTCGAGGGCCGGGTGGAATTTCACGTCACCAAGGTTGCTGTTAAGCGGGATACCGCGGTGTTGAAAGTACAAACGGCCAGGAAGAGCATCCGGGTGGGTTAGCGAGATCAAGCCTTCTGCAGTCTTGATGTGCTTCGCCTTCCGCTTCTGCTCATCCTCCGGACTTATGCCAGCCCGTGAATTGACCACTACAGGAGTGACCTTACGGGTATAGCTTTTGCCGTTTGTTAGTGCATCTCTGACTTTGAACATTACGTCGGTGAAGTTGCGACCGACGCCGTCCAGGATCAGAAGCTCTACTGGGTCCCGGCCACCGTCCTGCAAGCAGGAGCAGATAGCGCGGTCTTCGTAGCCCGGCTTGTTTGAGAATCTGAAATCACTCTTCCCTCCCCCATTCCGGTGACGGTGTGGGAAAGGGCAGTCGACCAGATGTCCATGGTTCTTGAGTGCAGCATCGAACGAGCTAGTCAAACGTGGGATCACGTTAAGCCAACCGCCGTTGCTCTTCACCAGCTCCAGGACTTCCTCAGACAGTTTCGGACGATTGTCGTCTTGACGATCCATAGCTACCTCCAATTGCAAGGCAGCCACGTCCCCTTAGGGATGGCTTGCCCTAAGGGTGGGAATTGCGCGAGCGCGAGTTTTTAAAGAACCCAGCTCCAGAATTCTGGGACTGGAATCTTCTCCAGACATCCGTGCGGAATTTCGCATGCGAAAGCTGGGGGAAAGATCACCTCCAACGCTAAGGAGGCCCCCAGCTGAAATCAAGGACATGAAGTCTACAAATGCAGAAAGGCCCGGTGCATCGCTGCGCCGGGCCTTTCGTCTCATCTGTCTAGGGCACCTCTAATACAGCCTGCAAAGGTTGTATTAGGGGTGCCCTTGACTAAGTCATAGGGCACGAGATCAGCATTCAACTCCAGCAGCTTCAAAGGAAGCACATCTGTCGTGTTGGACCTTCGTCATTGTGTTTCGCGCATCATCTCCCTGAAAAAGGAAGAGAGCAGCAGAAAGCGCAAAGGCAAAGGTGAGTGCATATTTCATGTCGTGGTCCTCAATGTGAATTGAGACGACCACTACCCTCCCGAAGGCGATGTGGATCGCCCTAGGGGTCGAGTGAGATTTGCTTAGAAAACACTCTGCGACGGAATAGCGAATGATGAGGCCAAGGGGGCACACACCAAACACCAAACCGAGCGAATGTCACCACAACGCAGCAACCAGCTCAGCAAAATTGGCGAATGGGCGTGTTCACACCAAAACGCAAAATCGCAGAGTGAAGTCCTTTACGAACTCACGCGACACTGACTTGTTAAAGAACGTGAAGCAGGTAGATCACGATGATCAAGATGCAATGCACCTGGAACATCGCAAAACGATGAACCAAGTGAAAAGCACCAGGTTCACCTTGAAGCGAGATGATCAGAACGGCGACTGAATACAGTCACTGAACCAATCTCCCACCACAACCCTTGAATTCAAAGGCGGGGGCGGGTTGTGATCAGCTATCAGTGAGTTCACCAACAGCGGGAGATCACGAGAAAACGCCTTCACGATAGGTCGCCCTACCCCGCCATTCAAGTACGCCGTGTCCCAAAATGAAAAAGGGCGCCTCAATTGCTTGAAGCGCCCTATTCCCCTACTGAAGATTTAGTTCAGCCATCGGTCTCCATCGCTGCGACGCTGACGATATCGATCTGATCCACCTTTATCTGCTTGGGCTGTTGTGATCCGCCGATCATCAGCATGCACCATGCCTTGGAAGGATCTTCGCTGACGCGATCATTCATCAAATACCCGGACGCTACCGCACTGTCCAGTGCAACCTTGATACCGATTACCTGACGCTCCGCAGTAATCGGTATGTATCCCTTACCATTCTTCTTCGAAGAACTATTCGGCGCAGCGGCCGGCCCCTGTTCCTGCGAAGGGGTGGTTACAACTGCTGGCGTATTTGTCTCGCCCTGGCCCTGGGCTTTTGACTGCCCCTCGGGTTTAGCATGCGAAACTGGGGACTGGTCGGTCTGACCAGGAGGGTTCGCCTGAGAAGAATTACCACCCTTCCCTACCCCATCTTGAGCTGGATGCCCGACTTTTCCAGCTTGGTGTTCAGTTTGCGGTTCTTGTGCCGGAGGAGCTTTCGTGGGCACTGTCTTGCCTTTTGCTGCTCTGACCGCATCACGTACTTGCTGCCTGCTGATGGAGCCTTCCGCTTTTGCCCTTTCAATGAATGCAGTGAACGTCTCGGGCTGAAGGTTCTTCAGTTGCTTCATTTCCCGTAAGACTTCGCTGTCGCTCGTAATGCCTCCTTTGATCAGGTCAACCAGTTCCTCGGGAAGGTCTGCGAGTCCCAAATGAATGGAGATGTAGGTCTCGCTTTTCCCCATGTAGGTAGCCAAGTCCTGGTTGGACAGGGGCTCCCCAGCAGCCTTAGCTTCAGCTTTGGCTTCAGCCAAGGCTTGACCAACCTCATAGGGGTTGAGATTTTGCCGCTGCTCGTTTTCGATCAGCTGCGAGAGGATCTCCTTGGCCGGCGTGCGTTTCTTGCCGTCAACGATAGCTTTCAGCTTAAAGCCTGGGCGAAGTACCGCAGCGGCATAGCGACGACCGCCTTTCTTCAAGGGGTACTTCTGAGTTTCAGGATTCATCGGACCAACGATGATGGGGGTTTGCTGCCCTTCGTCATCGTAGCTAGCTGCCAGTTCCTCGATCTCCTTGAAGTCTTTCCTCACCTGAGGTTTGACTTCGATCTGATCTACGCTGAGGAGAATAATCTGATTCTCCTGTGCGGCCCGGCCAAGGTCCATCAGGTCATTCAGTCGAGTCAAACTCCCTAGGTCTAATGTCTTAGCCATTAGATTGCCCCCACTTTCTTAGCGCACGATTGGCTCTTTTTCTTTACCGGCTTTTTCTTCCGAGGCACCTTCGGTGCGATCACCACAGGCGTGATTTCTACGCCTGCTCGGTGCGCCATTTCCTCCATCAGCCTGATCATTTCTACGCCGGTCTCACGCTCAGCACCATTGGTTCGCATGCTCCAAACGGGCTTGCATTGGCGCAGCGCGGTATCAATTGCCCCTCGGATCGAGAGACTGTTTTGAAGAATTTTGGGACCAACTACTTTTCGCAGGTCCTCCAACGACTCGCGGTGAGCGTTCACGCGAGTGTTGTATTTGTTGCAGATGATCCCAGTAGGAGTGATCTGAGTGCCGAACAACGGCCCGACCATATCGAACGTCTCGATTAGAGAAATCACGCCATCTACAGCGAACGCCGCCAGCTCCACAGGTACAAAGATGTGATCCGATACCACAGATGCCGCAATCATCCGCACCCCATTGGTAGGTGGGGTGTCGATTACGATGTAATCGTAATCCTCTGCCAACTTTTGGATGTGCTTGGCAAAGGGACCTACCGCCGACAAGCCAATCTGCTCTACTGAACTCAACTCATCGTCTTTGTTCAGGGCATAAATCAAGTCGGCGCCGAGTGCCGTCTGGAGGGGCTTGAGATCAGGCAGTTCTTCTTTGAAGAGATGCGCGCTGCGGAGCCCTCCATTGCGGGAATCAGGCGCGAGTCGACTGGAGAAGTTGCCTTGGCTGTCCAGGTCGATACCCAGCACGCGGTATCCCTGCTCTACCAAGTAAACCAGCCAATGGAAATCGATCGTCGTTTTGCCTACGCCGCCCTTCTGGTTAGTAACAGCATGGACGTCGGCGAGCAGTTTTCTCTTCTTGAACGGGATTGCGGCCATGTGAGGCTCCTTGTCTGCAATGGAGTCCACTCTAACCGCATTGCAGTCCATTTCAAGTCAAAACACCTGCTTTGCAGCTTTTTTTCATGGCGGCGACCGCATTGCGAAATCTAAAAACAAAAAGGGGCGAATCCCCTCGCCCCTTCTCACTGAGTTTCGCATGCTAAACCGGCGTTACATCGGCACCTCTTGCGGGTGCACGGTCGCATGATTGGTATTGGTCGTGCGGTTTAAATACTCGACGCGCTTCGCTGCAGCGAGCTTGTCGTAGAAGCGCCCCATGTAAAGGTAGTACGTGCTCCCTTTGTGTACCGGTTCGAAATCCTTGATCCCGTAAGCTTCCAGGTAGCGCTGGAACTTCTGCCAGCTACCTTCATCCTTATAAACGTAGAGGACGTCGTAGATCACACGTGACTTTGGGGATACTACGATCGGTGCTGGGGACTGTACTGAAGATGTCACAGGGCCGCCGGCAAGCACCGCGCTACCAGCATCTGAGCCCCTCTGAATCACAACCGGAGATATCTTAGGCTCGAACTTGGCCACAGTTACTACTGGTGCCTGCTTGGATGCGATAGCCAGAGGCTTCGCATCTTGTTTGACCGGCTTGTCGTCAACCTTGGCGTAGGTGGTTGGCTTTTCACCATAGGAGCCTGCGTAGACCGCTCGACCAGTGACGACCGGGGCCACGACTGTAGCCTTTTTGATTTCAGCGCCGGCCGTCAAGGCCGCTACCTCTGTCCGGGCTTTGGCGGTGATTTCAGTTTTCTCACGCGCGAGTCGTGCTTTGATTTCGGCGATTCGGCTCTCTGTTAAGCTCCCGATCTCAGGCGAAGGCTGATCCGTAATTGCTGCTGTTACCGCCACAGGTGTCTGCAGCTGACGGGAGAGATCAGCCAATCGTTCATGCTCTTTCTGAGCCGCTGCCAATTTCGTCTCAAGCTGGGAGAGTTGCCCTTTCAGCTCACTAATCTGGTTATTGATTTCAACAACCGCATTTGCTGCTCGCCGTTCAGCGTCCGCGTTAGCTACCGCCATTGCAAAGCGTTGCTTCTCAAGAGTGCGGGAGCTTTCCGCCTTTTGTTCCGCAAGCTGAGCTTTCAGTTTCGCCAGATCGGCCTGCTTGGCTGCATCAGCAGCTTTCAACTGCTCAATCTCAGCCATTGCTCGATTCTCAGCCTCGAGTAATGCGCGGTCACGGTCATTCTCAATGATGGACTGGCGTATGGCCGCCTTTGAATTCTCTTCAGCAACCCGGGCCTGTGAGGCCTGGGTTGCCGCTTGGAACTCTTCAATCCGGCTCGACTCAGTTGAGGGAGCTTTACCCGAGCCTAGATCCTGTTCGTAGGCTGTTGTAGAAAGCGACGCCTCCAAGGCCTGCTTTTGCTTTTCGAGCGAATCAATCTGATCCTTGAACTCGTTCAGGCGGCGCATGTAGAGAATCTGCGATTCGGTGTACTTCTGGCTACCGAGACCATCCTGGATACGTTGATCGTACTGGGATTGAGGCTCGATGGAAGCTAGCTCCACCGGCTCATGGGTGGAGGTACAACCGGCTAACACTGCCGTCAGAGCGATAGCCAGCAGAGTTGGCACCGGGAATGGTCGGTTTAGCATGCGAAATTATACCTTCGGCCTCTGGCTACCCGCAGGATGGTCGGCAAGGTTCGGCAGGGCCATAACAATGGCTTCTGTCGTAATAATGGAAACGGAGTGCCCAAATTCGAGGGTAGGGGCTAACACTCGTCGACTTTGATGCCTAGCCGCTCCAGAAGCCCTGCGAATTGATCGTCACCTGTCATGAGAAAGCCCATCTGCCAATTGCCACTCGGTGTCTTCTGAATCACACAGGGATACCCCGTGTGATCGGATACCAGCCGGGTCAGACGTGCGATGTCGGCGTCTTGCTTGGGCAAGTTGACCTTTGGCTTAGGCTTGTTGAGGTGCTTGGCAACCTCATCTTCGATCTTCTTAACGCTCCACCCCAGCCTTACGGCTTTCGTCGCGACTTCACGTTGGATGCCTTTCGAGTCGAGTGAGCACAGCGGGCGAGCCTGAGTCGCCGTGAGTTTGCCGTGGATCAGGAAGTCCTTGGCAGTGATGTCCAAGGTGAGCAACCGCAGGTAGTTGGAGACGTGCGACCTGCTTTTACCCAGCTCCTTGCCTATTTGCTCGTGGGAGAGACCGGTTTCTTGTATGTCTGCATAGGCTTGAGCTTCTTCGATCGGGTTGAGTTGCACCCGGAGAACGTTCTCTACAGCAGAAATGAAACGGGCCTGGTTATCCGTGTAGTGCCCGATCCGACAATGCAGGCGGGGGATCATCTTGAGTTGCGCCGCGCGCCAACGTCGTTCGCCGGAAATGATGAAGTAGCCGCCCTGAGCCCGGGGACATAGCACCACCGGGGTTACATTCCCCCCGGCCTTGACCATGCTGTCACCTAGCTCTTCCAGCTCTGCAAGAGTGAAGTTCCGACGGGTTTGCCAGATGCCAGGCTGCATGAGATCAACATCGACGTCTCGGTGCTCAACAGGTACTAGGTTGATACCCAGGCAATGGGACTCTGTGGGGTTGATTCCGGTCTCTGATTGATACACGTGAAACCCTCGTGCGTTCGTGAAACATGATACACGAGGGATAACGGATTGGCCGCAAAAATCAACGCCCTAATGAGCTGGCCACCTGAATCGTTGCATCTTCGATTAGTCCCCAAGGCCGCCCTGCAGGACGTAAGCAGATCACCAGGCCAGGAGACTCGCCTCTGGAAGTGTAGGGTAGGGGGTGAGCAATGTGGGATGGATCATCGTCCGGCAAGAACCCATTCGAAACAAGTGCATCAATAACCGGTTTGCAGGCCGCGGTAACACTTTCTGGGTCGAGCAAGCTGCTCTCACCTGTGATGTATACCTCCTCGACCAACAGAGGATAGGTCGCAATGGCTATCCATTCCTCGAGAACAGCCTTGTAGGTGTATCGAAGGGCCTCCACTCGTTTCAGCCATGTGTTCTTCAGGCGGGTGGCCTTGGCGTCGTGGACGCGGAGCATGGTGTTGAGAGAGACCAGCTTCGCCCCGGGGAAGCAAATGGTCAGTACCCTGGATGTAGATTCCAGGCTAATCCTGTCTTTCCTCCCATCCATATTGGCGGTTTGGACTTTTTCGAGGCGCTGGACGGCCTTGCTCGGCTTTTTATCAGCAGGGGAGGGCGGGGTAGATGTTGGCTCGCTTTGGAGCTGCCTTGCAATCCGCTCCAGAAATTTGGGATCACTGGCGAATGCAGCCCGGTGGTTTGACTTACGCATAGGTCCTCCAGAAACAAGGGAGGACCATAACCGTGCATTGAGATATGACCAGTTTTTACCTGCTTGAGGTCGGTAAGGGCAGGTACGTCCAGAAGAGGGCACCTCCTGAACATTATTAGGGCATGAATCAGGAGTTGTTCCATGTCCAATATTCGATCTGTCTGCATCGTCGACGACTCCCCCGGAATGCGGAAGATGGGGGCCGGCTTTCTGCAGAAAGCTGATATCGAGGTTCACCTCGCAAAGGATGGGTACGAGGCCCTGCGTGTTATTCGCGAGGCTAGGCCTGATGCGTGCTTCATCGACATCGAAATGCCTAACCTGGACGGATTGAAGCTTGCCTCAATCCTACGAGCTTCGACTCAATTCAAGCACCTACCCATCGCCATGCTTTCCAGTGCGAGTTCACCTTTCGACATACAGAAAGGGCTCTTGGCAGGCGCAGATCTCTACCTGACCAAGCCGTTCACAGGCGACAAGATCGCGAAAGCACTCATTGATATGGAAGCGATTATCGATGAGCAGTGATATCTCCAGCGGTCGTTACAAGTGCATTGGGTATCGGATCGGCGATACCTACTGCTTGAGCCCTTCATTGGCGGTAAACGCCATCACTCAGGTTCCTGTTAGTCCCACGCAAGTGCCCGGAACGAAGCCCTGGTTGCTCGGGGCAACCAAGCTGGATGGAGACATCATTCCTTTCGTGAACATAGCTCGGTTCCTCTCGATCCCTCAGACCATGTCCAGGGCAGAACACAGTAACCCAGTGGCTTTGATCGTCCGGGGCGGAGCTGATGTGGGTGACGTAGGCGTCATCGTAGATCAAGTGGTTGGGTTCATCCCTTCGGGCAACCTCACTGACGCCCCAAATGCCAATTTGAAGATCCCACCCGGGTTAGGTGCTTGCCTAGTCGGAGTCGTAACAGGCGACGCCCGGACGTGGGCTGTCATCGACATTCAGGCGCTAATTGCCGATCCCAAAATGCAAACGATTGACCTCACATGAGACAGGACCGCATGAGCAACAATTTTTCCTTCGTTCCCCTTACCGCGGTCCTGCTGATCGCAACTGGCAGCGCGGCTGCATGGACTGGATACAGCTTCCTTAAAGACACTCGGGCTGATTCCTTCTATGTGGCTGAAACCTACGAACTGAAGTCCGCCGCTATGCAAACCATCTACTTGGCAGACAAAGCAGCGGCTGATGGTGCATATGCAAGCCAGCTCGTCGAGGCGGAAAGTCAGGTAGAGCGCGCCCTGATGCATCTTCGGAATGGAGACCCAATCAAGGGTATTCCCGGCGCACCGGAATCGGTACTGCGTAGCCTGGAGTCCCTGAGTGCTTCCTGGGATGGCATTGCCCCCTCGATCGCCAAACTGATCAGTGGACAGTCTGGGACCGAAGCCTTCAGCCGATCCGCCAAGGAGGCGAAGACGGCCGTTGTGAAAGTGATTGAGAGTGGCCGCTCGGCTGAAGCGCTGCTATCTAAGCTGAATGCTACTTCCCAGCAGAAGAGCCAGCTGGCTCAGGCCCTCACTGAGCTGGAAGCTGACGTAGCGGGAGTCACTGCTACTACAGTGGTCGATGCCACCGGGCTGCAAGGCGCAGAGGCAGGGGTTAGCAAGTATTTAGGCGCGCTCACCGCATTCGGGAATTCGTTGCCTCGTGACAAGGCAATGATGGATGAGTTGATCAAAAGCTACCGAAGCGCTCAATCCGCTCAGAGCCTGATCAGCCAGGCAAGCGGCCTTTCCGCCAACTCGGCCCAGAATCTTCCGCATGCTAAAGAAATCTGGCAGGCACGGGACAAGATCGCGTCTTCGACAGATACCTTGATCGCTTCGGTGAAGGCTTTGCCGGATGCACGGGCCATCAACCCAACTCTCGTGGCAGTCCTGGGTGCTCTAACTATCGGTCTCGCGATCCTGAGTGTCCTCTTGGTGGCTCGTGTATCTGCTTCTCGGGCTCAGGCGGTTGAAACCCGCGGCAGCACGATTGAGGGTAGTCAGCGTGAACGGTCCAAGGAGCTGAGTCTCCTTTTGACTGAAATTGAGCGAGTAGGGCGGGGAGAGTTGGACCTTACCCTGACAGATGATCGCGATTCCACCAAAGAGATCGCGAAACTGCTCAACCAGGTATTCGCGCGGTTCCATGAGATTTTCACCGAAACCAGCCAGACCGTAATGGGGCTTGCTGCGGCGACGGAACAAACCATCACCACAGCTCGCAATGTTGACCGCAATCGTGACGAGCAATTCCGGGCGATCGAGCACATCAGCTCTCTGATCGCAGACATGAATACCTTCATCAATCTGATCCAGCAGCTCATGGGTGATACCCAGCGCGTTGCCAACAGCGTGGCTAACAAAGTCCACGCCGGCAGTGAGTCTGTGAATGGTGTGCACGAAGGTATTTTGGTCCAGACCCAGCACCTGAACTCTATCCAGCATCGAAACAAGCATCTGATCGAACGGTTCCAGATGCTGGAAAGGATCAGTGAGTTCGTAAAAGAGGTTGCGACAAAGTCCGAGCTGGTTGCTTACAACGCCTACCTGGTATCGGACCAAGTCGAGGGCAATACCGAGCTGTCCCGTGCGATGGCTAAGAGCGGTGAAGCGGTCCAGGACCTCAGCACCCAGTCGAAAGCTGTGGTGAGCGAGATTGGGCAACTGCTCAAGGACATGAATGAAGCTGCTCGCGATACCCAGACCGCTGTTGACATATCACTGAGCGAAATGCAGGGCCTGCTGACCCGCTCCAATGCGGCGCTCGCTTCCCTGAAAGACATTCAGAGCATTACTGAGAGCCTCACCACGAGTGTTGACGACGTCAATCAGCGGACCAATAGCCTCATTTCTCAGTCGTCCGAGGTATCCGAGACGATGAGCTCTATTCGTCACTACGCTTCCGAAAACTCGGCTGCGAGCGAGCAGACTGCATCTGCAATGAACAACCTGAATCGCCAAGCTCAGAACCTGCACAGTGGCATTCAAGACTTCTACAGCAAGCAACGCGAACGCGCATGAATACAGTCGATGATCTGATTCTCGATGAGGGGATGGCCAACTCTTGGATGAAGATCATCGAGGAGCGCTTTGCCATCGAAATTGACGAGCACCGGCGTGTTGCCTTTGCGAGGGCCCTTACCAGTTTCGCATGCGAAACTGGTGAGACCCTCGAAAGCCTGTTCAAGCTGTTCGTGTCTGGGCGTTTGGAGGAAGCGCAGAGATTCCAGATTCTGCACCTGGCGACCAATCACGAAACTCGGTTTTTCCGATATCCCCCATCGTTATCTGCTATCCGTGACGCCTGTGCTGATATTCGTAGACCTCCCAGAGTCTTGTCAGTCGGTTGCTCAACAGGTGAAGAGCCCTACAGCATCGCATGCACATTGCTTCGCGCTGGACATGCAGCATTTCATGTGCATGGCACCGATGTGTCCCAGCCATGTATCGATAAAGCGCGGCAGGGGATCTACCGCGGGCACCCCGAGATACGACTCGATGTCGCTGCACCACAAGGCCAGCATGAGGTCCGGTTTCACGCCTGGATACGAGACATGGTCACCTTTGAGCAGCACAACATTCTTGCTGAGCGTCCGGTGAACTTCACCGCTCCTGACGTGATCATCACCCAGAACATGCTGATCTATTACCGCGTCGAAACGCGGCACCTAATACTGCAGAAGCTGGCGGCCATGTTGCCGATTGGGGGGTACTTACTGACCGGCCCCGCAGAGGACGGTAACTGGAATCCGCTGGGGTTGAAGCGACTCCCTAACCACCTTCTCAATCTCTTTGTAAGGGTTGCTTAGCAATGCCCAAGAATGTCCACGCGGCACATCTTTCCTGGATTCGGCCCCCGATCATCAAGAGCGTCGAGATCGCCAAGGCGTCTATCGACACCTACTTCAAAAAACATGCTGATCTACAGAATCCTCCTCAAGGGGCACAGGCTGAATGGTTTGCCAACCAGAAGAAGGCGATGGCCGATGCATTCCGCAACGTCAGTGAACACGTAGAGTTGATTCACTCTGCGCTGACTGTCTGCGATAGCCCCGGAGGCTCGGCTTTATCGGTTGAAATGCGGGTAGTCTGCACCAGTGTCCAAGAAAAACTCCTCGAAGAGGAGAAGGTGGCCCCCGCAATTCTCGCCATGATGTCCGGCATGATCATGCTGCCAAACTATCTCAAGATGGTCATTGATGGAGCCCCTGATGCTCCTGGCATCCTCTCCAGGCAGATCAATGAAATCCGTGAGGTCAGGGGCGTTCCCTTGCTTGTCGAGGACAGCCTCCCCCCTAGCATGCTCTCATTCGAGTTTGTTGATCCTCCCCGCAAGATTCATAACGTTGACGATGCCCGGCAGCAGGAGGTCTTCTCGACCTCATCTCGTCGCTTCCAGACAGCCTTCAGTTCCTACATTGGGACCCAGAACAAAGGGGCGCTGGCGGACATGCGCCAGGTCCTCCGAGAACTCCAGGAAGTTTCTCATAAGCCGGAAGTGGGCGATTTCTGGTGGGTTGGTGAGTGTCTACTCGAGGCACTTGCCATCGGGGGCCTTCGTAGTGGCGGTAACACCGTCTCCCAGGTCCGCATGCTCTCTGTCGCGGTTCAGAAAATCGGTCTAGGTGGTGAAGAAGCCGCCCTGGAAGTCCTGGGTATCGATCGCTTCAAGTCGTTGCTCTACGTACTGAGCCTAAGTTCAAAAAGCACGCCTAGCATCGAAGCCGCGTTGAGGGTGTTCAATGTCGGGAAGTCAGTCGACACCGACTCGTTGGCAAAGCTTCAGAGCAAGCTCGAATCTACTGAGGCTACAACCATTGCTGACGTCGTCCTGGAGCTGAAGCCTCTTCTGGATGCAGCCATGGTCTCTCTGGGGCGGGCCCTGGGGGCACGCTCTGACGACATCTTCAGTGTCCAGCTGTCTGCATATAGCGCGGCGATGCGTTCAGTAGCGAACGTGTTCTATATGGTGGGCGAGGATGAGCTTGCAGGGGTTGCCAATAAGTCCATCGCACTCGTGGCTGGCAAGGAAGGTATTTCTGCCATCGCTGCCGAGGTGGTAGACGATCTGAAGTCTTACATCCTCTACCTCGACGAGCGCATCAATCTCATCAATGAAAATGACGCGACAAAGGCACTGAACATTGAGGGTGTCGGTGCCGACGTTCTGGACACACTCGTCTCGGAATGTTTGATCGAAGTGGTGAAGACTCGTCGTTCCGTTTCGGTTCACGTAGAAAGTGGCATTGGCCAGGATGAACTGAAGGACGGACTTGCATCTCTCGTCAATACTGCTGCGGCCTTGAAGTTTTCGGGAGCAGAACAGGTTGGTGATTTGCTCGGTGCAGTCTGCTCTGGGATGGTAGGTCTCCTAGATAATGCGGAACTCACGTACAGCCCGGAGCTGGATCTGCTGGCGAAAGCCTTGGTGGCGATTGAGATGTACCTCGAAGCCATCAAATCCAAACTTGAACCTGATCCCGAAAACCTGACGAAGGCAGCTGAAGCTCTCCGCGAACTCGGGATAGATTTCACGGAGGTGGCTCCGGTAACCACCAACGAACTTTTGATTAAATTTGAGGCAGCCCAGGAAGAGGTACGCGAAGACGATGATCCGTTCCTCACCGAGCTTTTCGAGCTGAGGAGCGTCTTCGAAGATAGCTTCACGAGCCTCGACCTGCGTAGTCGTTCGTCCATTGAGCAACTCTACAAGGCTGCAGACCGCCTCTCCATGGCCGCCCGTATGCACGGTCATGAGTCGTTCGGAAAGATCGCCAGTGGTGTTGCTGCCTTCAGCAAAGGCGTAACAAACCGAGCCCTCAAAGAGGATTTCGACCATGCGGAGGAGCATGACTTGCTGCGCTCCGGCGTGGAGATGTGCCTCCGCTGCATGGATGAATACTCTCTCAGGAACAAGGTCTCCTTGTTTGTGAAAGATGTGGCCGATGCACTCATGGCTAAAGCTGATCCGGAAATGCAGTTGGCATACACGTCTCATCCAGAGATACCGGCATCGTCTACTAACGCAACTCATCAGCCTGCAGTCCAGAACAAGCTCGAGCAAGTCGTTGCCGAGCCGGATGCAGTGATACTGGCCCATGAGCAAGAACGGGAAATGCCCGAGGGCGTCGATCCGGTCCTGATCGATATCTTCCGTCAGGAGTTCACCGAGCAATACGCAGCAATGAGTGCGTATCTCAAAAGCGGGCGAAAAGACGTCAACGAAGCGTTTTGCCGTGTCGCTCATACCCTTCATGGAATTTCGTCCAGTGCTGATTGCCTCCCGCTTGCAAGTGCATTTGCAGCCCTAGAGACTCGCCTGTTCCAGTTGAGAAGTGATGAGGCCGAACTGATCCAGGGTGATGTAGAAGCCCTCCTGGATTTCCTGGCAGATGCTGAACGTTTCCAGCAAGCTTTCCCTTGGAAGACTGAAACTCCCGCACTTCACTCCTGGCTAGAGGTTGTCCAGGCATTGGGGTGCGGAGCGGAAGAGGCTGAGTACGTTGAGGTCGCTCAGGTCACTCCAGTTTCGCATGCTAAACCGGAACCGGATGCTCCGCAGGAAAGTCATCAGCCGGAAAATTTGAACCCAGTTTCGCATGCTAAACCGGGAAACTCTGAAAGCGATGATGTACAAGAGTCCACCACCAAGCATGCGCAGCAGCCTTCTGCCCCGCCGGCGATTGAATACAACCCGGAGATGGCTGAGTTCTATATTGAAGAAGCCGAGGAAGTTCTCCCTCAGCTTCAGCTGAACGTAGACCGCTGGATGGGCCAGATGGAAGACCATGACCTCGTTACCACCATCAAGCGGCAGATGCATACTCTGAAGGGCGCTGCAGCGATGGCAGAGGCAGCTTCGATCAGAGAGATTACCCATTACATGGAAAGCCTCTTCGAGAGTCTTTCCCTGTCCATCATTCCTGCATCAGATGACTGCGCCAGGCTGGTCGAGTATGTGTTGGTCGCATTGGATCAAATGACTAGCGCGATGCGTCGCGCTGTCGGGTACGAAGTTCCCTCGGCCCTGATCCGTTGCGTTGAAGCTGCAGTCCAGCATAATCGAGTGGATCTTGGCCTTCTTGCTCAAGAGCCCTGCACAGCCGGCGAGGTCCTCCTTCAAGATATCCAGCTAGAGAAGGTGGCCACCCAAGATGCCAGGGCCGAAACCCTAGAAGCTTGTGAAGCACAATCTATCGCAGAGCTTGAAGAAGAAACGCCTAAGACTGAAGAGTTCGAACAAGGCATCGTCCATCCTCAGGGTGAGGAAAACTCTTTGGCGGAGGAAGAGTCAGGACACAAAAAGACTCGTCGCAGGTCTCGAGGAAAAGGTGGTGCAAAACGACACGCGGCCCGTATGGCAGCTCACGCTCAACCCGCTCAGGAAGACAGTCTGGTGGTGTCCTCGGAGCCGGAAGACTCAGTCGAGGTCGAGAGTCCAGCTTTGCCCGCCGTCCCGGAAGCTACCCCCGAAGAGTCTGGCAAGTCAGTGCCGGCACCTGTAGCAATTCCCGAACTCGTTGAAGTCCCACCGTCAATTTCTGCCGTTACTGCACAAGAGCAGGAAGTACACCATGAGCCAGAGCGGCAAAGCAGAACTCTTCGCGACTCGGTCGAAGGCATAACCTCTAAATCTGCCCCAACCAAGCCTGTCAGCAGCTCGGTGATTCGCGAGATTCTGGCGAAAGCCCATGACTCCATCCACGGTGTCGGCAGCAAACGTCGAAGCGGTGGTTCGGAAAAAATCAAAGTGGATCAGCGACTACTGGACACTGCAGTCGAGCAGTCCAGCGAGCTGACCGCAGCCCGATATCGCCAACAGGCGCTGCATGCCGAGTTGATGATGATCGTAACCATCATTCGGGAGAAGCTCGAGGCGCAACAGTTGAACCACATGAAGTTCACCAGCGCCCTGCGTCTTCACACAAACCAACCCGTTCCAACCGCCTTGGCCCATCAATCGGCAGGTGATTTTCAGCTTGAGCGATTCAATGATCTTTCAGCTCTCAATGTGACCATGGGGGCTCAACTGGCCCAGACCATCCAAGACGTCGAGGAAATGTTCGCACAGGGCAAGCTGATCAAAGACTCCTACCGTCAACAGGCGGGGCTCATCAGCAGCCTGCAACGAGATCTTCTCGATAGCCGCCTGGTACCGTTCCAAAACATTCGTCCAGCCCTGACCAATCTCATCGAGCGTGAGTCTTCAAAACTAGGGAAGAAAGTAGACACCGTCTTCACCGGTGGCGACGTAATCGTGGACAAAGTCATGCTCGATGCTGTGCGTGATCCACTGGTCCACCTACTCAACAATGCTCTCGACCATGGTATCGAGCCTGAAGCACAGCGGATTGCTCAAGGGAAATCCGCGCATGGCAGCTTGGAGGTAAACGTCTGCCGACGAGCTAAGAACATCGTCATCACTGTCAAGGACGATGGCAAAGGCATCGATACCGCGATGATCAAGGCTAAGGCACTGGAGAAAGGCATCATCAGGCAGGATGATCAACTGACCGAATCGGATCTCCTGAGACTCATCACTCACAATGGGTTCTCTACTGCAGCAAAAGTCTCTCAGCTGTCCGGCCGCGGTGTTGGTATGGACATTGTCGCTACGACGGTAGAAAGCATGGGCGGCCGGCTGGTAATTGAGAGCAAGGTAGGCTGGGGTACGACCTTCACTTTGGAAATGCCATTCACTATCGGCTCGAACCGAGCTCTCATCTGCCGTACGGGCAGTCAATGGTTTGCGATTCCCAGCTACACCATGTACCAGATCATCCAGTGCTCCCGAGCCGATCTGGAAAAACAGCGGTTGGAGAAGGGGAAAGCGGTACTTCATCACGAAGGAAAGTCCTTCGAGGTTGTGCATCTGGCCGACCTTCTTGCGATGCCTGAGATGCGTTCCACTCACGATTTGGACCAGGAGGTCCTGGTCATTCTGTGTCAACAAGGCGAAATGGCTATTGGTATTGAGGTCGACAGCACTGATTCAATGCCCGAGATCCACATCAGGAAGCTGGACGGCATCCTTTCCAAAGTGCGCGGGATCATTGGCGAGACAGAGATGCAAGACGGTTCGCCGGTCTTCGTCATCGATGTCATGGAGCTGGTGAGGCTCAACCTCAAGCGGACAGACACCGGCTTCAAGGTTCGGCAAAACCGTGTCAAGTCTGTGAAACGAGATCTAAAACCGGTCTGCCTCGTCGTTGACGACGCTACGAGTTATCGCAAGCTGTTGCAGAAGCACTTCGAGGCTCGTGGGTATACGGTCATTACTGCCCGCGACGGTCAGGACGCAATGGACATGCTCCCTCTCGAGAGACTCCCCGAAATCGTCATGGTGGACATGGAAATGCCTCGAATGACTGGCTTGGAACTCACAAAGGCACTGCGAGCCCGGGCTGAATTCAATGAGGTACCAATCATCATGCTCACCACTCGCACAAATCTCGAGGACGAGGCCCTGCGAGCTGGCGTAAACGTTTATCTGAACAAGCCGTGCGACAGCATCGCGCTCGATAACGCGATTGCAGAAGTTCGCCCAGAACAAGCATTGCAAGGGTCCGCTGCATGAGAGTCGGTATCATTTCAACTAGCAACGTCCAAGTGGCTCTCATCCAAGAGGTTCTCTCGCCAGTTGTCGGAGAACTCACGGTCTATGACATGAGCCACGTGGAGAATGGAGACCTGTCAGCGACTGGCGTTCACGCACTGATCGTCGACTTCAGCGACGAGGCGATTCTCAACTCAGAAGATGTCCTCGAAATGTTGGGACGAGATGAGCCTGTCTGTGTGCTCAACGAACGTGAGTTGTATTCGATGAGCGCTGCAGAACGTCAGGCCTGGTGCAACAAGCTTGTCGATGAGCTTAAGCGAAGCATCCCCGACCTCGCAGAAAGCCTAGATGCGAGGAAAGCCGAGATTGAATCCCGAAACGCGAACGACACCTGGGTGATCGGCTGTAGCTCTGGCGGGCCTCAAGCTATCCGTGATTTTCTTGGCGAGTTACCCACGTTGCCAGTCAGTATTTTCCTGGTCCAGCACCTCACCGAAGCTGCATTCAACACCTATGTCCAGCGGGTACGCGAATGTACCTCGCGGTGGGAGGTGGTCGCGGCCGAGCATGGCGCCAAGCTTAAGGCCGGTACCATCTTCGTTGTCCCCCGTGACACCACAGTTGAAGTACGAAGCGGGGTGATCCAACTCCGGCCGGTCAAGCCAAACACCTACAGCCCGTCGATTAACAGCGTGATTCGGTCTGTGTTCAGTTCGATTGCAGGGAAGCTTGGAGTGATCATCCTCACCGGGATGGGGGATGACGGTGCCTCGGGAATTCGTGATCTGAAAGGAAAGGCGAAGATCGTTATGGCCCAGGATGCGGAGTCCAGCCAGGCCCGTTCGATGCCTGATGCTGCTAGGGAAACTGGGGCTGTATCCTTCTCGGTTAAACCGGCCGAGCTTGCCCGACATATGTACCGGATGTACGGCATCGGGAATCACTGATCACAAAACAGAAGGCCGCCCAAATTGGCGGCCTTTTCAGTTGGTTTATGCAACCTCTTGATCGTCATCACCAGGAGAGTCGGTGATCACCGCAACACCGGTGATTTTCTGGCTGCGGAGCTTCGCCTCGATCTCATCGCTGACCGCGGGATTCTCCTGCAGATACTGGCAGGCATTCGCCTTGCCTTGGCCGATCTTCTGACCTGCGTAGCTGTACCAAGCCCCCGACTTCTCGATCAAGCCACCAGCTACCCCAAGATCAACAATCTCACCGAGCTTGTTGATACCCTTCCCATAGAGGATTTGGAATTCAGCCTGGCGGAATGGTGGAGAAACTTTGTTCTTCACCACCTTCACCCGGGTTTCGTTCCCGATCTGCTCATCGCCATCTTTCACCGATCCGGTACGACGAATGTCCAGGCGCACAGAGGCGTAGAACTTCAGGGCGTTACCCCCGGTGGTGGTTTCCGGGCTGCCAAACATCACGCCGATCTTCATGCGGATCTGGTTGATGAAGATGACCAGGCAGTTGGCGTTCTTGATGTTGCCGGTGATCTTGCGCAGCGCCTGGGACATCAGGCGGGCCTGCAGGCCGACGTGGGCATCGCCCATCTCGCCTTCGATCTCGGCCTTGGGCACCAGCGCCGCCACGGAGTCGACGATGATCACGTCCACCGCGTTGGAGCGCACCAGCATGTCTGTGATTTCCAGAGCCTGCTCGCCAGTGTCCGGCTGCGAGACCAGCAGGTCGTCAACGTTGACGCCCAGCTTGCCGGCGTAATCCGGGTCTAGCGCGTGCTCGGCGTCGACGAAGGCGCAGGTGGCGCCCTGCCGCTGGGCTTCGGCGATGACCGACAGGGTCAGGGTGGTCTTGCCCGAGGATTCTGGGCCGTAGATTTCTACGATCCGACCTTTCGGCAGGCCCCCGATGCCCAAGGCGATATCCAACCCCATGGAGCCGGTTGGGATTGCCGGAATGGTCTGGCGCTCGTGGTCGCCCATGCGCATTACAGCGCCCTTGCCGAATTGTTTTTCGATCTGGCCCAGTGCCGCCTGAAGGGCCTTGTTCCGTTGCTCATTCATGGAATTTCTCCGTTCTGTGGACGCGGGATGCGTGAGATCAATTTCGGCCGGTTTCAGATGTGCCAGAACCCAAGACTTGTCGAATTGCCTTGGCTTGATCACCAAGGCATTTGCCGAGTGATTGATTGAGCAACTCAAGAGCTCCAGGGTTTGCCCGGTTGATCAGATCGCGCAAAAAGTCCTCCTGCAGATCTTCATCTGCTGGGAAGGACACTGGATCGAAATCAGCGCGAATAATCGTTGCCACGCCCAGCTTGGTCGTTACCTGGATGGTCCGTGGGTCGAGGCGTGTTGCGAACTGGCGAAGAAGGGGAGAGGTGGTGATTTGGAAGCTGTCCATAGATTGGTCCTCATGTGGCACTTGAGACCAATCTATGGATATCTGGATGTGGCAGAAGCGGCTCAACCGCAGATTGTTGGGGAGCAAACCCCCATGATCTCTTCGTACTCCTTGCAGCAGACCACAGGAGTCCACCAAACGAAGGCATACAGCTCCTCAAGGGAGACGGGGTATAGCCTCATGGCTGTGTCCAGGAGAGCGCTACCGGCCTTGAAACCGACGGTTGGCCAGGGTTGAGTTTGCTGCAGCTTCCCAACAGAGAGGGCCGCGCTGAAGGGAAAGGTGCCGATTGTGAAGCCGCTGAGGTGGATTGCTCGGTATGCGGCAATTCCGGCAGCGATCGCCGCGTTGTCGTTATGGGAAGCCATTTGCCGGGGATATAGACCACCCCATTGTCCAATGCAGATCTCCATTCCAGGGATGGAGAATGAGCCAGTGAGCGGATTGCAAATCACTCCCGCAATGGCTTCTGCTGCTGCTATGTCCCGACATCCGGTGTTCCAAGTCGGGTCGAACTCGGTGCTGTAGAGCAGCTTCGGGAAGCAGTTCGGCAGGGCTGAATTGAACGCACTGACGCCCTTTGACACGATAGGGTTGGCCACTGCACCGCACATGTCGAATTTAGAGGTCAGGGAAAAGTTAGTAGTGCGAGCAGCATCAACACCACAAAGCTTGCACGACTGATAGCCCATTGCGATGTCGATCGCCCAGTCCGGCAATTGCCAGATACGGACTGCCATCGATGTGTAATCGTTGTTGTCCGTGCCCACACTGAGTGGGCCACCAATGGGTTGGCCGAGTACCGTATCTCCACCCCCTTTGATCACTTCCACCAACGCTACTGGCTGGTAATGAGAGACGATCAGATGGTCTGGGCAGAAATGGCAGCATGGCCCGAAAATTTTGTACTCGAGGGTGATGGGGTCGATAAAAAGAAGAGTGGCGATGCTGGCACTCATCGCGGCTGCTTCCTGAGTTTTCACCCCAAACCCAATGGCGGCTGCAGCGCTGGCTGCAGCCGACATCTTCACGAAGCGTCGACGGGAGACTTCCAATTCACTCACCTACAGAACAAGGGTTTGGTCTAATAGTGGGTTGGGAGTGCCCCTCAGTTGAGGTTCCAGCACATACCCGGGAAGCCCACACTGACCATCGGCATGCTACCGTCAGCGTCAAACTGGTCATCGCCGTCTGGCGACATCACGTTCACCGTCGGTTCTCCGTCCTGGATGTCGACCATCACCATTACATGCTCTAGGTCGGTACCAGGTTTACGACCCGTGATGTAGACCGCTTCCCGGGATACGTAGGCTGTGAGTCGAGCTCGGAGCCTGTCAGCCCCGAATTGTCCTGCCGCAGGTGCTAGAGCAACCATGGCCCCAGAGACGTTCAAGGCCATGTCATGGCGAACCTCAAATTCAAGGCTCCCTACCCGGGCCTGGCCTCTGGTGCTCCATGCCTCTCCGCGGAATTCATAGGAGCAGTAGCCAGACTCACCAAAAGTCACGGGCTGGTTGAGTCGAGCTTTGAACTGCTCCAGCGCCAGCTTTTCCACTTCTTCTGGGTGGCAGTGACTGGGCACACGCACCTTCACCGTTCCGTTGAGGTTTACCGGTACCTCGATTGTCTGAAACGCATCGTCGTTGTCACGCATAGAACTACTCCTGTGGCTGATGATGCGCATTTTGGAGATGTTCAGGTGTGCCACCAGCGTGACCGAAAAAGAGGCACCCTCGAGACACTATTAGGACAAGGAAAATGAGGATAGAAACGTGGAATCTCAGATTTTGGGCGTCATCGGATCAGTGCTTCTTCTCGGTGCCATAGCCGCCCTATGGATCGGACGACTGAATAGTGCCGCGGGGAAGGCTTCAGCTGGCGAAGAAGCGCATAGCAGTAACCACCATCTGGAGGAAACACTTCCAGCAAAGCCGAAAATCAACATGGTTCCCCATGTATCTGCTACGCCGATTCAGACTTCACCTACAGAGCCTGAACGGGTGATCGAACTGGCGAAAGCGGAAGTACGTGTGGAAGAGCCCGTACTCGTCACCAGGCCCGAGGTGGATTGTGATGATGCAGCTATGAACCTCCAGCTAGCAGACCAGCTACTGGTTGTCGGTGACTTCGAAGGTGTGGCCGAGTACGCCAAGCTCGTCCTTGAGATGGATACCGCATCGGTAAGGCAACGCGATCGAGCTCAGATCCTATTGAGACGAGAGATGGCTCGTTGAAATTTCATCACCGTTACTGCCGCTCGTACATGCCGATCAACTCGAAACGCAATGAATCCTTCATCATCCGTCACATCAAAGCCTGGTGAGCTGCGCCATACGCAGTTCGTCTTCGACACCTGGATCAGACTTGCTCCCACGACTAGGCAGAACTGATCTTCGGCCACCGCGTAACTGTGGGCCAATCGCACATTTGATTCCGGCATTTTCAGAGTGAAGTGGACATCGCCATCATCCATCAAGTCGGCGCCGATGAAGGTGCCAAGAACTCCAAAAGCCTCGATCTCAGCACCGTACAGAGGCAGGCTCAAATTACTCATTCCAAAATCTCCAGCAGGCATTCTGCGTGCTCACTTTCTCTCAGCTTTTTCAGCGCCTCACATTCGATCTGACGTACCCGCTCCTTCGAAACACCCATGATCTCGGAGAGGGTCGCAAGAGTCTGGGCTTCCGCTCCTCCAATACCATAGCGTGCAACCACTACCTGCAGTTCCCGCTGGTTGAGAACGTCCCCGAGCACCTCAGTTATGTAGCCGGCGGCATCCTCCTCCATCACCTCCTCAACAAAGCTGTTGTTCGAGTCCGCGAGCAGATCGTGCATCCCCTCCGCCTCTGAACTGCCACTCTCCTGGAAGGTGGAGTCAATAGACATGGGCTTTCCTACACCCACGAAGTAGAGGAGATTCTCGACGTCATCCATCGAGAGTCCACAAACCTTGCTCAGGTGCTTTTTGGATGCATTCGGTTGCTCCTTCAGAGCAGCTGTAAGCTTGCTCAAGGCTCCATGTGATCCTTCGGGCAAACGGATCAGCTCCTGTTGGGTGAGGTCACGCAGGATCGTTTGACGAATCCAAGTCATGCCCAGTGTCGAAAATTTGAAGCCCATCTCCGGTGCGTACCGGTAGATGCTTCTCACGAGGCCCAGTTGAGCTGCCGAACGGACTTGCTCGAGGTCTGTGGCAAAGCGATACCCAGAGACGATCTGGTCAACCAGGCGCATATTCGCATTGGCAAAGAACCCTACGGTCTCGTGAACAACCCGCTCGGCAGAGTTGAATCCCTCCAAGGCGGCCAGCAGCTGCTCGGCCGGCATATCTGCAGTCGACGCCGCAGAAAGGATGTCCCGCTGCTTTTCAACGATCTCTTGGCGCAGCCGGCGCAACTCTTTCTGAGGATATAGTTTCAACTCGTAGCCCCCAGAGAGCATCAGACCAGGCATCAGCTTGGGTGACGTCCATTTCCCATTGATGATTCTTGCGACCTTGGAACGAGGAAGGCGAACCTCCTCTGAGATGTACTTCACCAGGCCTTTGCAGAGGCTGGACAGCTCCTTGCACTTGGTTCGGAATTCTCCGGCCGCGCGGTTGAGGATGAGGTCGTAGGGCAGGATCTCCAGAACCTTCTTCTGGATTTCGTCTCGGACAGCTGCCACGAACAGATTGTCCTCGAAGCCGGGAAGAGCGAACGCTTTCAGTTCCGCAATCAGGGTCTGGATGGTGTTCAGTTTCTTGCGAAGAATGGATGCAAACTCACTGTCAGGAATTGAGCCCGCGCGAACCCATGCTCCGTCCTGGAAGATCAGTGCGGCGGCCTTATCGACGCTATCGTTCTCGCCAATGGAGTTCCAAATGTCGGTCACCAGCCCTTGGAGAATGCTGGTGTCGCTCGAAATTGCTTTCAGCAGGCTGAGTTGGCCAAGAATGATGCGGTAGCCCAGGGACTGTTCCTGGTTCAGAGAAAGCAAAGCCTTTGGGCCTTCCAAAGAAGGCAGGGCCGGGAGTGAGTTAGGCAACAGGAAGCCCTTACGGGCCTCCTGGTTGACTATGCGGCAATCGAGCTTAGTGTTGGTGCCTTCAGTCAGGTTAGAGCGGTCGGTGTGGCTCATTTCTTGCCCCTTCAGAGGTCCGCCTTACAGGCGAACCGGCATGAGTACGAATTTCTGATGGGGGCAGTCTTTGGCCTTAATGAGCGTGCCAGAAGCAGGGCCGGAATAAAAAAGTTGCAGGTCGGTGCTGGATACAGCTTTGAAAGCTTCCTGTGCGTAGCGACTGTTGAACCCAACATCGAAAGGGGCCGCATCGAAGTCACACGGCAGCAGGTCTTCGGCTTCTGAAAGGGCATCATTCGACACAGAGACGACCTCGACCGTTTGTTGGCAAAACTTGAGGCGGACTGCCTGGGACTTACCATCCGAGAGGAGACTGACACGAGCAACAGCGCTCGTAATCGCATCACGGTTCAAGTTGATCTGTTGACCAGTCTCTGCACGCTCAATGAGAGCGCAGTAGTTAGGGAAGGCCCCGTCGACAAGGCGGGAGGTCATGGTCCCATTGACTGCGGTAATACTGACCAGATTGCCAGAGTGGGTGATGGTGACGTAGCCGTGGCTGGCAAAACTGGCAACGTCCTCAAGGCATGCAACAGGCAGAATGAACTTCATGGATGAGCTTTTCTCGATCTGGAGTTCTACCATGCCCATTCTGTGTCCGTCGGTGCCCACGAGAGTCAGCTTCCCTTCCGAGGCCTCGAACAGCATCCCGTTCAGGTACTGACGCACATCGTTCCGGGCAACGCAAAATGCGATACCACGGATGCCGTCCCTCAAGGCATGCGACTCGATAGTCAGTGCCGTTTGGACCTGGCCATCGGAATGCAAAGCCTTGGGGAAAGAAGACGCAGGTAGGGTGGCGATGCTGAATCGTGAGCGTCCACAGGTGACAGTGGCTTTCTCCTCGCCCACGGATACAGTCACATCACGATCTACGGGAAGAGAGGAAACGATTTGTTCGAATTTGGATGCCGAGATGCAGACGGAGCCAGCTTCACGAACGATCAGGCTTGGGTCCTGCAGGTGAAGGCTCATCTGCTGGTGGCCATTGTTCGCCGTTACATTGAGGTGGCCATCCTGAACATCGATCAGGAAATTGCCGTTGATATCCCCGGCCTTCTTAGATGCGACACGACCGCACTGTTTGAGAATGGCAGCTAAAGGTGCAGCCTGGACAGTGAACTTCATGGGAGTCTCCTTCTGAAAGATGCTCCCATTTACGTCGATGCGCGGCTGTGCCAGAACCAGTACAGCATGTCCTTTCTGGCTGAAAAACGCCCATACGTGTAGAGGCCAGCTACGGACTGGAATACAGAGAGTTATCCGCCGAGTTATGCACAATTCCTGGGGAAAAAGGTCTAGTGCGAATCGCGGAGGAAGTCAGCTAACCGGCTTGCGACCTCGGTGCGATTGGCTTTGAAACTTGCCTTTTGGGTGAAGCGAGATGCGTCGGCCAGCATAGAAGTGACCATTGCCCGATTCCCGGTGTTTCGGTAGTACCGCGCCACCACCAGATAAGCCCGCAAACGTGCCGAATCAGAGCTGAACTGGTAGAAGTCATCGGGTATGGGGCGGTACCCATCGATGACCTGGCCGACAAGATTGAACAGCTTCAGGTTGTCCGCAGACCTCACCCCTGGAATCCCATCAGCGGCCCTGACCAGGAAATCCCGAGCATCGAGCTTTAACCCCTGCGACAGATAGGTGATTGCCATTTCTGTAGCTGGTTCAACCCCTGTCTCTGGGTCTTTGGCGAAAAAAGCAAGAAGGTGGTTCTGGAGAGCCGAGGATCGCTCCAGATCTCCCTGAGCGAGTAACACCTGCAGCCGAAGAAGCAAGGCATCCATGTAAGCTCGCTCATCGTCTTTGCTTAATACATCCAGGGCTTTACCAAGGGCTTTGTCATCCTTGGCCTCGGAAGAGATCTGCACGATCAGCGAAAGGGCATAGGTACGGGCGTCCTTCCCATCGATCTGTTGGGCGGCGGATAGTGCATTCCGAAATCGTCCCTGCTGAGCTTCTTGGACTGCTGCGGAGGCTTCGTCCCAGTAGAACCTTTTGGCAGTGCAGGAAAACGCCTCTACTGAGGACTGAAGCGATTTCAGAGTCTCTGGGAACTGAGCTCCTGCAATTCGAACCGCAGCGGCGGCTCTCCACATAGCGTCATCACGAATCGTACCGCCAGGAGCTTTCTGTAGGTGGGCCGAAATCAGGTCCGCAAGACATACCTTGTCAGCAGTTTTGTAACAGTACGCAGCGGGCCTATCCGTTACCCAGCGAGGTTGTTCAACCGCGCACCCTCCCATGAGTATGGGGAACAGTATGACTCCCAGATTCCAGGCCTTCACGCTGGCAGCTCGACCTGGTGGGCAACAAGACCGGTTTCGCATGCTAAATCGTATGCTGCTTGAGCAAAGGAAGCTTGGCCATTGGTGCCCAAAAGAAAGACATGGGTGGCCTGGCTGATCGCGTTCTTCGCAAACTCTCCTGCGCTTTGAACCCGAGGAAGAAACCGCAGCGGAATGTAGCGTCGTGCCGCATAAGCAGCAGATCGCATGGATACCCCGCCATCAGCCGAGACGATTACTTCGTCAGGCTGCCGGACGTTGAAGATGTGATCGAGGACCTCATCAAAAGACGAACTCCTCAAGGCATTAGGCGAATCGTCCCCGGCGAGCAAGACTTTTCGCAATGGATCGCCAGAATGAAGCCGCTCGTATATCTCTTGAATCGCCTCATTGACCAGACCCACAGGGCACTCACATCCTGGATGTGTTATGAGCGGCACCATTGCATCTTTGTGCTGTACCAGTTGCATCCAGAGCCCTGCGCGGACCATTGGTGCTTTGATCTCATCCCAGTCCGGTCGGCGGACACCTTGGGTGATTCCTGCTGTTTCGAGGATGAAGTCATCGCGGTCCTCGATACTCAGAATGTACCGACGGTAGCCCTCGTCCAAACCGCGGAATTTCTCAGCCTCAATGAAGTGCATGAGAGAGAGATAGGTCTCCACTTGCCGGCCTTCGCTGCACATATAACCTTGAAACGGTCTGTGCTCGTATGGGTCGAAGATTGGCGGTGTTTCAAAATCCATCATTGACCATCCCCTTCAAACGATGAAGTCGTTCCCGAAAGCCCTGGACACCTGCTGCCGTCGGGTACTGCTGACACATATCCTCCGCTCGTTCCATGAGCTGTTCCAGCCGAAACGAACCGCTGAAATCTCCCCGGACTCTCTGATCCACATGCCGCAGCCATACTCCTCGGTCGCTAGGCGATAGGGCATCAGGCTGGTACCTACCAAGCATCCGGTTACCGAGATCCCGAAGTCGGCGGTCAGTGCCAGTTAAGAGGAGGTCCTGCCAGGAATTGAACCCCGAAGAATGCAGCTGGCGCATTAGGTCGAGGTCAGTTGAAGGGAAATCACCCGCCCACATTCGGTGGTCAACGTCTGCGGGCTGTGCGTTTAGCTGCAGCACTGGTTCATCCCGCAATCTGGCCACCAGGTGTTTCGCTGATGTCAGGCGCTGGATGTTCGCCTTCACTGCGGAGACATTGATGCCCAGGCGCTTAGCATCATCCGGTCGAATTGCGCTCAGCGGGGCCACGAAGGGAATTCGGGACATACTGATGTGGAAAAGCGGCGCGGAGCGGTCCCCTTTGTTTGCCCTAGACAAATGCTGGAGTGACTCCGTGGAGTCTGAGCATAAGCTTGAAAGGTCAGCCTCTAAGTCCACCATGCAGATCAGGTCGGGATAACTCACGTCAGCTGCCACTGGCATAGCGAGGATTGCGCCACGATTGTCGGGGAGCGAGGGGTGGACCATCACCACAGGCTTCACACTCCGCAGGTCCCAGACTTCACCCCCATCAAGGCCCAAGAGTGCCTTGATCTGGGAAGGAGAGCTGACTGTGACGGCATGGTGGAGAAGCTTCGGGCTCGCTTCCGAGATTTTGGAAAGAACCTCTTTGACCCGAAGTGCCCGGTTCTCAGTGCCGAGTCCCGCGTCCCACATGAGGAACTGGTAGAGGCCGGCTGCTCCACCAGTAAGCGTCTCAACATCCCAAGGGCATTCTCCTGGACGGATCAGGAGAATTGCTCGAAGTAGTACATCCAGATCGAGGAAGTGGGCAGTGTCAGGTACGCCCAGGCAGGGGTACGGGAGCAGATTCCGGTAAAAGGATGCTCGAATGAATGGATCGTGCCTTGTCGTTGATCCAAAGGCTATATGGAGAGTGTTTGGTCGGGTGAAATCCGCGAAGACCCTCCTGGCCCACTCTACTTCGCTGCAACCCTGGTCGAACGCCAGTAGGGCCAAGTCACTATTCATCACAACATCAGGATCGAGGTATACGTCGTCTCGGAGCTTGATGTTGGTAGTTGAGAGGTCTACCGATCCTCGGGCTGGATAGACCGCCGAGTCAAAGCGAATAACCTGGCCCTCGGTTGGAGAGCGCCCGGCAGTGACTGTGTCGTAGAAGTGTATGGTTGGCATGAGTTCTTCACCTGGTTCGCCCTAATAGTGGGGACCAGGTGCCCCTGAACTGGCTGCCATGGTTCATCATCGAGTAGAAGCTCCGACCAAGGCCTTCGCTGGAATGCTGGAATCTGCTCGATATACTCGGGAGGAGTTAGTTAAAGAGGTGGCACGAGTTGAATGGTGGCGGTTCCATTGCCCTGGTTTGCCTGGATGGCCGAGTGCATATTGCCTCGGTGCAGGCGGATGTGCTTGCGGCGAATTCAGTTGCAATCTGCGGGGATGAACTGGAGGGTTCCCCTGAGATTGCCTATGTGGACACTGGCGACCTACCCCACCTTCACACGTTCACAATCTGCCCTCGCTGTACTACGGCGTATTTGCGCTCAGGATATCGGGAGCGGGTACTTGCCGCGCTCCCGGATCAGCCTGCCAACGTATCACCACAGGCTGCGCTGGAGGCCATGTATGTCTCCCACAACCAGCTCACACTTTTCTGAGTTTCGATACCTTCCCTTTCTTGCCTGTTGCCTTCGTCTGTTTTGGCGCAGGAGGAGGGAAGGGGTAACTCATCTGCTCTCCTGTGCCCAAGTTCAGCACAAGCCAATGCTTGGACGTTTCACCAGTACGCAGTAACTCCCACACGATGCCCATCCCTGCCGTGGTCACCGCACGGTTCACAAGGCAGTCCTGAGTACGAATGGACTCGGCTGCTGAGCAAGATTTGGTGTGGTCATCTTCCAACGATGGAATTTCCGGGTAGGCGTCGAGGACATTCGGGAATCGGTCGCGCATGACTTTGTTGATACCACCGAAAACCACCTGACCATGACGGTGTCCATTCCCGAGGTCGAGCCACATGCAGTTATGTTTGACCGCTTCGCAGGCGCCGATGGCCACACGGGCCGAGGGTAGGTCTACTGCTGAAATGATGAGATCAGCATTGCCGATAGCGTCATCAGTTGCGCGAGAGGGGAAGCGATAGGGGAGTCCCTCCCATTTCATCCCCAGCATCAGGTTGTATCGATTGGCCAGACTGATTGCTTTGTACTGGCCGAGGTCGCAAGGCCAGAAACGCTGACGTACAAGATTCGGTTCGCGTACAACGGAGTCGTCGATGATGGTGACATGCAGGCCATGCTTGTGCCCGAGCGAAATCATGGCGTGATGGAACTGGGCGAGGCAATCCACTACTTCGCTGCCGTTCCCACCAGCCCCGATGACGACAATTCGTGGCGCGCTCGACAGCCATGAGTCTGGAGTCTTGAAGCTGATGGTTTCCGGGATCAAATTCTGAACGGCCCCCATGACTCAACCCTCCCCATTGATTGCTGCTTTTAGGGTCAGAGGCTTACCTTTGACTTCCGAGAGCTTGAGGCAACGGTCAGGGAACTTCTTCGCTTGCTTGGCTGAAAGGTCGCGGTAGAACTGCACCAACTCTTTGAAGTCCTTGATACCCTTTAGGGGGATAACCCCTCCGCCGTGGGTATTCGTGCTCTCCAAGACAAAACGCTGCCAGATGGGGATGTTCTCGATCAGGATTTCTCGCGGCAGATTGACGTTACCTGAGCAGAATGTACCGTTGTTATAGGTGTTGCCCAGCGGAGCGAAGTGCAGTTCAGTTTCCGGCGTCGGACGGCTCTTGCCTTTGTAGGCATAGCAGCGCAGCACGCCGCCAGCCAAGTAAATGAGGCCGGGGATTGGTGCTTTGATAATCTCGCCACGGAACGGGATTTCCAGCACCTGGGGAGCGGTGTACCACACCAATTTGTTGCGGCCCCGCACCAGCAGGTTCTCAGGCAGGAACTCGATGCTGGGTTCTTCTTCACGAAGGAGGTCGATCAGCACCTCCTTGTCCAGGCTCGAAAAGGCTCGGCCAGCACCAAGGGTGAAGGTTTTCCCCCCCTCCAGTGGCAGGACCTCATGGCTGGTGATATCCAGTCGATGGGTCTCGACGTGGCGATGGATGAGCATGGCGCGGCATTCGACTTTTTCACTGAGCATGTTCGTTCCTTAGAGAGCTTGGGTGAGGCGGCTAAGCAGCGATACGCACTGCTTGGTTTTGTCCAGTATCGTCACGGTCTGCTGTGCCAGAAGCTCTCCATCCAGTGGAAGCGCCAAATGCAGATCGCCCACACCGCTCACCCGGTCATCGAATCCGTTGCAGGCTTCATCTTCGAGCGAGCTGTACTCACCATGAATCGTCACAACCAGCGTCTCGAACACACCTACCCCTTCCTCCGCTGAACCCTGAAGGTCGTGCTCACTGATTGCTCGACTGCCCTCTACTGCGTACCGATGGCAAAGCTCAAATGCTTCCTTGATCACTTCCAGAACAGGCTTGAACGGGCTGCCTGCGTTGATCGAATCCTGAACCTGTTCAATCAACTCTTGAATTTCGACTGGGTGGTTGGAGTCCTGCTCATGCGTCAAGGTGAAATGGGTGCGTCGAGTCAGGTTGTCCAATTCTTTCAACTGATACGCGACCCCCTCGATGTAGTCTTCATCGCGGTCGTCACCTTCGATCCCCATGGGCCATGCTTCAAAGGGGAATTGATCCTCTGGTGTCTCCAGCAGGTAAGCGGTCAATTCTTCAGGGGAGGAGTTCTGAATGCGTTCTTTGATCGCACCATATGCGTCCGCCAACCCATGATTGTCGTAGCTGTAAACGCCCATGAAGCTGGATGGCGTGTGGAAATGAACAAGGTACGTGGACATGGCGTCCAGTGCTTTGAAAAGGAAGACTGCTACCTCACGGAATTCCTCGCAGTCCTCTGCTGGCAAGGTCAACTCGTACCGGTTGAAATACTTGGCACTGATGATGAACTTCGCCCCCTGAACGCCGAGGTAGAGCCAATCCTTTACATCCGGGCAATCGGCAGTAGCCAGATCAACAAGGCTTTGCTCGACCTTCTGTATGAGGTGGTAGGCACAGTTGGGGCCGAGGGCGACCAAGTCCTCTACCGACTCAGCAGTGAAGAGTCCTGCTTCGATGCACGCCAGCGTGGTTTGCGCTGCGGGTTGGAGTTCGTACGCTGGGGTTCCAATGAGCTTGGTACGTCGCTTGACTCCAGGAATCAGCCCGACCTTTGAGAACCCAATTCGGGATTCAATGGCCCCGATCACCTCGTTGGTGACCAGGTGCAAGCCATAGTCGTTTGGATAGGCGTTGAGCCAATCCAACTCCTTGTCACTGATCAGGCCGCCTTCATGCGCATCAAGACAGAAGGCAGCATGGCTCTTGCGATCTACAAGGTGGCTGTATTCGCCAAAAGCGCGGCTATGGGCCTCCCGCATGGCCGTGGTGACCTGCGGGAGAGCGAGAGGGCTCAGCGCGGAACTTGGGAATTGATAGTTCCGGGAGAAGCTGGAGAGTTCAAGAGCGCCCATAGCCGCCTCAACTGTTCGTTGGATAGATCGTGGTCGGGGTTGGTCGGGACGGAGCGGGCGGAGGAATCTCCGTCCGCCCACGCCATGAGGGTGGAGAGGGCGTCCTTAACCCTTGTCTCCGAAGCTGGCTTCACGGAATTCATAGACATAGCGGTCGCCCTCAGAGATAGGTTCAACAATCTTGGCGCCTACCAGTCGTGGGAACTGGCGGCTGTAGTGCTTCAGCACGTCGCTCGGCTCCATGCTCGGATCGGGATCGTCCAAGTCGCGCCCGGCATAACGGAACACTCGGTCCAGGGTGACGATTGCGATGCTCATCGTGTCGCTCCTCAGAATCGTTCAGCGAGATTGGCGAAGGGGGCGGGAGCCGCCGCTTGGGACGGAGCTGGGGAGGCGGACGGCTTGGTTGCCGGCTCAGAGCCACTTTCCAGATCGGAATCGTCGCTATCGTCCTCTGCTGCAGCGCTGTTCCCTTTCGCGGCGGTGGGTGCGCTAGGAGCAGGCTTCGATGCTTGCACTGCCGCCTCGCTCAGCTTGCGGATTTCGTCCAGGGCGGACATGCCGTGGTTCACTACTTCCGCATGACTGCGGACACGCTCGAACAGCGCGGTTTCCACTTCTTCCGGGGTGCCCGACAGCATCATCGGCTTGGCGATGGCTGCGCGCAGTTTGATCTCGGCTTCGGAAGCCTTTGCAGGGGTGGGGCCGATGTTTGCACTCAGCACCACTTTCACACGGCCTCCTTCGAGGCCGGAGACGTCGATGTTGATGCGTTTGTTGCTGTCGGTCAGCGCCTGGCTGATAGCGGTGAAGAAGGTGTTCATTTGAGCGGCTCCTTTGTTTCGATGAGGTTATTGTTAGGCCGAGCGACGTGTGCCAGAACCGGCCTGAACAGAAATCTCAAATGCTTCGGGGAGATACCCGGCCCAAGAGAATTCTTTGAATTCCAGTACCGCTTTGATCAGGGTGTCTGTTTTCTCGGTCGAGAGCTTGACGAAAGCCTTGTCGCCGTGGACCTCGTTGTACTTCGCCTCGAATCCCGAGCGCTTGCAGTCCGCGATAATTCCCGCTTTCACCAGAGATTTGAGGTAGTTCTCGCTCATCTGGAAATGTTCAACCGGCTGCATGCCTTCATGTTTGATGTAGGCAATCGACTGACTACCCGGCAGCGACTTCTCGAAAGAGTCGGCGCTATCGTTACGGAAGGTGGTGCAGGAGGCGAGATTGGTCAGCAGCTCCAGCAGCTCTGATTCCTCCAGCTTGGCCAGTTCTACCTCCACATTGCAGCGGCTGCTGTCCAGCATGGCTTCAGGCATGCCCAGCTTCTTCTTGATCCGGTTGGCCAGCTCGTGAGGCAAGCTGCTGCGCATCTCCAGGTACATGCTGACGACGGCGATGGCCAAGGCGAGTCTGCGATTGCCTTGAACTGCCTTGGAACCCATTTGGCCATAGAGGTTGAATGCCTCACGGCGAATGGACTTTTTCAACGCCTGCGGTTGTGCAGGCTTGCTCTTGCCCGCAGCTTGTTTCGATGCCGGAGTGGTGGCCGAGGCAGTTTTGGACAGCGGTTCAGTCGAGCGATTGTTAGCCGGCTCATGGGTGTTTTGCTGCCCAGCCGCTTCTGCGAGTGCGGCCTTGTAGGCTTCACGCATGTCCTTGTTGCAGTTACGGTCGAAGCAGTAGCCTCCTGCAACGGTCCCTTCGTGACCCGCTGTGGTACTCACGACGGCCCCATAGTTGGAGCAGGACAGGCAGGCCGTGATCTGGCTATCACCAACGCCATTCGGCCCTTTCGCTTCCAGTTGGACATAGCCGTCCTTTGGCAGTGTCAGGTCGGTATGCACTACCCCGAACTCGTCACGGGCCTCGATGAGTTTGACCTCGATCAGTTGGCTAGCTTTCTGATTCCAGCAGGTGGCGTTCTGGCATTTGGCACCGGCTACTGAGGTATCGAACAGGTCCACGTAAGCAGCCGAGTTGTGGCGGCATGACGCGCAGTCCTTGGTATCGAAGCGAGCGGACGAGATATCGCGGGCAATCGTAAAGAGACGGTCCTGGGTGTCTTTAACCGTCAGGTTTTGATCGATGATCTTGGCCAGGATGGGCGCCTGCTCGCTTTCCACCAGACGGCACAGCAATTCAGCGTGGCCGATCTTAATTTGACCTTGCAGCAGAGCATCGCGGACTTCCGGGCAGGCGCGGGAAAGCATGATCCGACTATCGAGGCGGGTACGGGACCAGCCAAGCAGCTTCATCACCTCCGCGTGATCGTTGCCACAGTCAGCCAGAACAACAACGGCATGCTGTGCTTCTTCAATCGGGGTCAAATCCGCACGTTGCATGTTCTCGATGGCCGCGATGATCCGTGCTTGAGCCTCAGTGAGGTCACGGATGATCGCTGGGATTGTCAGGAGTTCCAGATCGACGGAAGCCTGCCAGCGGGTGTTGCCTGCGACTACCTCATAGTCGAACTCGGGCTCATCAACCGGGCGGATGATGATCGGCTGCTGTACCCCATGCTGACGGATGCTCTCTTTGATCTGAGAGTAGAGAGCGGTGTTCCGGCCCTTACGGGGATCGACTGTAGGGTTGCGGCGAATGCGGGCAACAGCTACATGCTGCATATCGGCCTGTTCTGCGGAGGCTGCGTCTTGGGTGGGGATGTGCTGAATCACGGCGGTCATGGTGAGTGCCTCTGTGTGTTTGCGATGGGCAAACTTTCAGGGGTATCGGTGTGTGGCAGAACCGGGCCGCAATTATTTTCCGCAGGGCAGGGCCTAGCGGCTTGGGCTTTGATGTCCCCGCTTCCAAACCGATATGGAGGGTTGAACTTATCGGCGGCTGGATGGATTCCGTTGCATGAACTCGGGAAGGGTGACGCCTGAGAACGCTTCCTCATCGAGGAGCGGGAAATCGTCTATTCGCTTCCGGATGTGCTCGCCCCAACGATTTATCGCGGCCATCTGCTTTGGAGTGAGCATCCAGAAACGGTGGAGGTGCGTTTGCATCTGCTCCAGGAACTCGCGTCGATCCTTATTCGTGTGCTGAACCGCCTCCACAAGCCAGTGGTTGAGGCCAATGCAGCGTTTGACGTTGATTGGGCTCAGGACCGATTTGTTGGCCGCCGCGTTACGCATAGCGCCGCCGATCTGCTTGCGGAGATCATCTTCGATCTCTCCGCTTTGTTTGTACTCGTCGTGAGCCAGCTTCAACACCTTCGATACAGCGAACTTGAAGCCGTTCATTGCTTCACATCGGAGGCGAACGTATTGCACTACCTCGTCTATGGGCGGGAGAGGAGGGCGTTGTGGGCTAGAGGTTGGTGAACTTCCAGCCCCTATCTCTGGAGCTGGACTTGCCGGTGTTGGGGCCGATTCGTTGTGCTGCGCTGGTTCGTCAGCCACAACCAGTAGGGCCAGGCGCGATACATCAAGCAGCCGCTCTTCCGGCTGCCCCAGATGCTTCTTAGCGCAGCTGGGGCCAGCGAAAGCTTCGGTACCGACCTCATCGGTGATGACGATGCCCTTTTCACTGTGCAATGGCCGACGACAAAAAGTGCAAATGGCCAGGGGAGGGAGGAAGTCTCTACGCAAATAGCTCCAAGTCATCTCGATTCCCTCCCGTTTAGGTCAGCGCTGCATTTTGAGCAAGACGGTCCATTTGCCGTCTATGACCATTGGCTTGGTCTTGTTGGGCTGCAGCCGAACAGTGTCAGACAAGGCGGTGTTCGTCAGCTTGACCTCCTGATTGGTCCCGCACTTGAGTTTTGCGCCGTCATTGATGGCGCTGAGAGCGGAAACCATCCCCAACACCTCGATCGGCTGTTCAGTTCCTTCGATCGGAAGCGAACGCAGCTTCAGCACCAGTCCCGTCTTGTATTCACCATCACGGCAGATTTCGCGCTTCGTCGCCGGGTCGACAAATGCAGCGTGGTAGCGATGAGAATCACGGATGTCCAGCTCGTGAGCTTGGCCGTCGAACGGCACAATGAACACCTCCGGCTCATTGGTACCCACGATGACAGAGACTTGAGCTTGGCTTGCCTCGGCACTGCCAGCAATTACAAGAAGCAAGGGGAGAAGTCGCTTGATCACTGAGGTCCTCACAGTTTTTCAGCAAAGGTGCGGGTGATGAGACGCCAGGCCGCTTGTTCCATGAACGAGTCATGGTCCAGCTGGTCTTTGGGGGTTGCTTTCAGGTCTTCGGCTGAGACCACCAATACTTCCACCTGGGCAGGTCCCCAGCTGGTAATTGGTGCCAACCCATAGCCATCCTTCAGGATGTTGTAGAGGAATTCCTCCTTGCCTACCGGGTACTCGATGCGGATGAAGCTTGGGTGCAAACTCTCGTAGTAGCCCAGGATGTACTCCAGAAGCTCATTGGCAGTCAGTTTGCTGAACGGGCAAGCCAGTGCTTTACCTTCAAATTGCAGAACCGACTTTGTCGCCGCAGCGAGTTGGGTCATAGGGCCTCCGCAGACACAGTCACCCGAATCGGATCAACTGTCCCGAAGTCATACCGAACGACCTCACCACTCTCGCCGGCAAACCGAATATTCAAGCGATCCAACCGGATCAGTGGATTGGTGCTGCTGTTCAGGTCAGCCTGCGGTACGTACATCCGATCCACCCCGAGGCAGAAGCTGATCGTGTTGTCCGAGATCTGAGGGCTTGCAGCACGGATGAAGAATCCTTCGGGGTAATGGAAAAGTTCGCCTGTTTTCACCAGCCCATTTGTGTCGACACCCAGCAGCCAAGACCGCTCCTTCTGAAAGTCTTTCATGACTACCTGATGCCCATTGTTCGAAGGCAGAACGAAGTCCAGGTCCTGACCGTGGCTCGAATCCGAGCCGCTATGGAGATTCACTTTCAGCCGGAAGCCAGTCATTTGCTTCAGCCCGGTCGGTTGATACGGCTCCCCATCCCGCCAAAATTTGGGGCACTGATCCGAAGGACCATCAGTACGCTCGACAACCTGGACAGTCCCGGAGTGAGCCTTCGATTCGTAACTGTAGGAGGTCTCTTGCAACTCCTTGTTAGCGCAACCCGACAAGGCTACGGCCAGAGCAGCGAGAGGAACGAGCGTGATGATTCGCATAGTGGTCCTTTTCGAGTGCCAGGGCGGAATTGCCCGCTCCTGGATTGTTGGTTTCCGAAACCAGAACGATTTTAACGATCCAGCATATGGATTCACGCCAAAACGCGGGCTTGAAATCCAGGCTTGCTGATTGGCTTGAATGCGGCTGACGGGCTGTCAGAGTCGGAGTTTTCCGTAGAGGAGGGGACATGAGCACTCCGCAAGAAATGGCCTGGCTCACGACGATTTCTGTGCCCACGGTGCAAGCTGGAGAGAAGTATGTGCGCCTTACAGGACTACCCGATAACCGTAGGAAGGACGCTTGGAAGACGATCACGAGTAACCATCCTGGGTTAGCGGATCTCCTTCGGTCACCTGAGCTAAAGGAAGTCGTCGCGTTCTTCGACGCAGACATTTACGTCGATGCGGAGGTGGTGCCTGCTTTGCCGGCGGAGCCACTCAAAGGGCGAAAGCAGGCCGTACCCTAAAACGGTCTTGCCAACTCATCCTTGAGCGCGTTGAAGCGAGCTCGACGTTCTTCAGGGGTCAGTGAAGCCTCCTCCCCATCTTCATTGGGTATGAGATTTCCTATATCGAGCTGAGCTGTAGGCGCGGGAACGTCAGGGAGTGACACCTCTGGAGGACTCTCCCCGAATTGCTTCATCAGCAATTGTATCGCGGCATGTAAGTCCTTCTGTCCTTCGAGACTTTGGCAACCTGCGAGTTGATGACAGAGGTTGTCGATGGATTGCCTGATTTCATCTGGCGATGGCATCTCACTCTGCAGCCATTGCTGAGCTTGACCTAGAGCGTTCATTGGGGCGACACCTGGCTGGGCCGGGCAAGCATTGCTCGGATGTTCTGAATTGCCTTGGCTTTCTCCTCCATGGTCAAAGGTGGAGTTGGTTGAACGTCAGGACAAAGCGGGGACAGATCTATCACCGAGGCCGTCGTCACGGCCGCTTTGTCGGTTTGGGCACCCTGGTGCTCTTCCGGTGCTTGGTACAGATCGAACATTTCACCGCCAGCGTCCACGTACCCTTCAATCAGTGCCTCGAGAGCTGTTCGACCGTCCTGCGGGTCGATCGACTTATCCTTCTGGGTTTTCTTGACCAGCCTCAAATGAGCGTCCTGGATTTCCTCGAGAGTTCGTGGAGCAGAAAGCCAGGTCTTTGCCCGGCTGGTGAGGGAGTTCTGGCTGTTGTTGGGCATGTGGTTCACCTCCTGAATTGGTAGGTGGATTCCCTCATGATGCTGCTTGTGCCAGAACCCTCAAGACAAAGGAAATATAAGGAAAAAGGAAGAATATAGGAGAGACTCGTAAATCCCTTTAGAAACAAGGGGTTGAGCGAAGAATCGTGAGGCAAACCTGCCTAGAATCATGAGCCAATCCTCACTATGCTTGGTCGGCCTCAAGAGAATCGTGGACCAAACCTTCACTGTATAGAATCGAATCGTGGAGCAGACCTGACTATGCCATCCCGAAACGTGGAGGAAACCTGAGTAGCCGAGCGGCTTTATCGACCCTAGCCCTGTAGATAAGTACCCCATAAAACCCCTGAGTGGAGCAAACCTCAGTACAACCGTGGAGTGAACCTGACTACTGGATAAACCGGTTAGGACGGATTATCCCGGTTGAGCGGATCAGGAATCGATCGCTGGAGCAGTGGGGATCGTGGAGTAAACCTCAGTATCTTTCGGTGGGCCCCCACGCTGGGAAATTTATCCGGTTGGTTACTGCATACGTGATGCTGCCGAGAAAGAAGGGGAATCGTGGGCGAAACCTGAGTAGTAGGAGCCTTCATTAGCGCAGGGTATCGAGCTACATACCCGGTACTGGACCGTGGGGTAAGCCTCGGCGCCGCCGGCGGAAGGGGTAAAGGGCATGACTCAAATCGTGGACGAAGGCTGAGTGTATGCCGGAGGCTGACCGGGACCTGAATCATGGACGGAAGCTTCGTGCGCACCGTTGGCCGGGCCGCGGGCCCAGATCCAGATCATGGGCGAAGCCTCGGTGCTGGCGGCGGCCGAGATACAGGTCATGGTCCAGATCGTGGACGAAGCCGCGGTGTACGCCGGGGGCTGGTTGCGGGCCGGGGCCAGAATCATGGACGGAGCCTTCGTGTGCGACGTTGGCCTGGCGCGGGTCCAGGCCAATATCGTGGGGTGAACCTCAGTGTGTCCCGGGGCTGGCCCGTAAGGCTGACCAAACATCAATCGTGGACTAAACCTCAGTGCTCGATGAGTCCGGAAGTGATGGTGGATCAAAACCAGGAGTGGGAGAAAGGAGGAATCATGTTCCAAACCTCAATAGGGATGCACTAAGGTTTGGCTACCAACTAACGTGGCCAGTCATTCGACCTGGCTCAGAACCCATCGACCAGTCGGTAATGTGTTTGAGACCGGCAAGCGTCGAACCTGGAGCCATAACAACCGGTCTGACTGACCCTATCCCAATGTTGACGAGGTGAAGTACCGAGCCCAATCGCTCGAGCAATTTGCGTATGCCTCGGGTACCGATCCTGCGTCGTGAGCTTCTCCAGTCCGTCTCTGATAATGCGCGATCATTGCACATGCTCAGGATTGCATATCGGGCCTGCTCCAAGACCATCTTGGCCTCAGGGACCTCTAGGCACATTTCATACACCGCAACCCGACAAGCAGTGTCGAGGCAAAGCCATCCCGCTTCATTGAACAGCCGCTCTGAGGTACAAGTCGGATGAGTAGGAGACATTTCCTTATGGCTCCATTCCCCTTCCATGGAATTGAACTGTGGTGTTGCGTAGAGGGCGGACGGCCATTCACTGTCCACGCGGCCATATACGTAGCCTGGTCCGGTGTACTGGACAACTGTGTAGTAGTCCTGAATACGCTCGATCAGTAGGGCTGTCGCCCTACGGACATGGTCTGCAGTGACCTCGTCCACCAATCCAAACTGAGCGCGAATCTTCTTGCGGTTTAAAGGTGCTAGTGCCCCACATTCACGAGCACTAGCAATTGTTTGTGCGGGGGATGGCGCGGCCGACATCTACTTACCTCCTGAGCGATAGGCAGATTGTCTAAGAGAAGAATTGGTGCCAGAAGGTCGTTCCCAGGGGAAGAAACGTGGACTAAACCTGAGTAGTGGAAGGTCCAGCGGAGGTGCCGGCAGGTGAGCTGCCGGCAGACGACAGGTCAACGCGCCCGCTTTGCCATCAACTGGATTTCTCGACGAGCTTCCGCTTGGTGCCCTTTGATGATAGTGGAAACAAACTCATTAGTAGGCCAGAGTTTGTAGGTATAGTCTTTTGCTCCTTTCCCTTTTGATTTGGCAATTTTGGTGTGTTCGTAACGCTGGATAGCCTTCTCTTTAACTAACTGCTCCAACGCAATGTTCATTGCGCGAAAGTCTTCCGGCATGCGGTTTGAAAGTCCTCGGGCCGTGTTAGATAAGAAATCTACCAGTGAAAAAGTATACGGATGGCTTGGAGATGCGTTTCGCCATTTGAAGGAAAGCATCCTGTATAGGACACGAGCAATGCCATTCGTAAGCCCCATGGATGTTGTGTATTGATAAAGCCGGTAATCACCATTTGCGATGCTTCTTGAAATAAGCGGGTGAAGAACAGCTTTGCAAAGCACTGAACTCTCAGGGTCGTCATCCGGAGAGGGCTGCACGTATGCGGAGCTTCTTTTATTTCTACTACGAATAGCTAGGAAAGGAAGGTAGGTCGATTTAATGTCAATCACCTCGCCATCCGCCGTCCGAGTCTGGATAGTAAGAGGAGCTTCGCTGAGGATTTCTAAGGCTTCCCGGAGCTCTGCGTACGTATAAGTATGCTTCTGCGACTGAAGCTCTTTCTGTAGTTCATAAAGAGTAAATTGAACAGAGCACTCAGCCTCGTTAAATTTGGCATTGCCTTGAGTTGAAAATTTGCGAAGTGCCTCTTCAACGAACTCCTCACGAGCGCCGGGGAAAACACCAACATCTTCTACTTGCTTAGATAGCTTGCCATCCACCTTGAGCCGTTTCTGCATTGGAACGGCTTTAAGAATTACACGAAACGGCTCCCCGTTAATCGTACCTTCCTTAACAATAGTCATTTCGGCGACTGAACGTACAGTCTTCCCAGACCATGCGAACCGTGGAAGCGCATCGTAAATGCTCACCAGATTTCCCAGATCGTTATCATCAAGAGTGATCTGGTATGCCGAGAACAAGGGCAGGGTTGATGATGCCGCAGGCTCCTGGATTCTTTTTCCAGTAGCTTTGCTTCTGATGCTATTCAAACGGGCTACGACTCCCGTTTCTTTCCTCGAGAGGGATTGCGAATTACAATCGAGGCCTGTGAGCAAGTCGTTCTGTGATTCGATTACATCCATAGCGGCATGCCATTTACTACAACAGGAAGGGGTACAAAATGGTTTCGAAAGTCCAGCAGGTTGCAGCGATTGAAGCTCAGATCCAGGATCTTCAAAAGCAACGAGAAGAGATCATCAACAGCCCTGGATACCAATCCGAGGCCGAGTTCAACGGCAAGCTGAATGAGCTCCTTGGCTCCTACGGAAAAGGCTTGAAGGACGTCATCGCCATTCTTGATCCAGACCGGCGAGCGCCAGAGAAAGTCGATCGCAAAGGTGCTCGTCGTGCTCGCACGCTGAAGCGCTTCAAGAATCCTCACACCGGGGAAGTGGTTGAAACCAAAGGTGGTAACCACAAAACCCTGAAGGAGTGGAAGGAGAAGTGGGGCGCCGATACTGTCAAGGGCTGGGCACAGTAAGCTGCCAGTGACCGAGGGGCCAATTGAGGCCCCTTTTTCATTTCCCTTCACGGCGTTGCTCGATCGATCAGCGTCAGCACCCTGAAGGTGCAATCTGATACGCCTTCCGGTGCACTTAATGCGAGATCAACCGCTTTTTTGAACTCGACAGCATGGGAGCGCTGTGTGTCCAGCATGCGCGAGATGTCGATGTACTGATCCGCCGTTATCTCGTCCTTAGGAGAGCAAATGTGATAGCCCCCTTCGATGGTGACGTCCGACAGCCTTTTCGCCGCCGTGGAGATGTCGAACTTGGCGGGGGCCTTCAGAAAATCCTCCTGAATTGAAGCCTTCACGATCTCATCGCTCGACTCTGTGGAGGTGGTTACCGGCAACGCGCCTGGCGTTGTGTGGCTGTACTGAATCGCACCAATCGTAGCCGCGATAGAGGCTGCGAAACTCACGATGAGTATCAGTCGTTTGTGGGGGATTACCTGCTTCACATGCTGATCCGGCAAATGATGACTGGCCGAGATTAACCAGTGGGCGGACGATTCCAAGTCAAAACGCAGTCCTGAAATCCGCCCCCCCTCTTTGCTGGTACCAGGACTATTCAGTCGTTAAGGTGAGTCATGGATCAACCACCAAAGAAGGTGCCCTATGCTCATCCTGACCCGTACCGTCGGCGAGACCATCAACATCGGTGATGACATCACTGTAACCGTGGTGGCTAACAATCAAGGTCACATTCGCTTGGGGATCAATGCCCCGAAAGATGTGCCAGTCCATCGCGAAGAGATCTATCAGCGTATCCAGGAAGAAAATGTTGCTCGGTAATCTGATGCGTTCTTCTCTCATCATCTGGGCAGCTCTGGTGTCTGGGTGCGCCGCGGGTTGGATTCAGAGCCCGAGCTCAACCACACGTAACCTGGTCGAGGACCTCAAATTAGAGGGGTTCGTCTGCAAGGCGAAGTGGTCAGCGATAGAGTGCCGCCAGGAAACGCCATACGTGAAGAAGGCCCCCAAGATATGCACATCGGAAAAAGGGTGTGTAGAGCAGCCGGGTGAGCTGATTACCAACGTCTACTTGATCGAACAAGACGCCTATGGCATCCCAGCCGTAAGGCAGTGGGTGGAATCTGAGCCCTCACCAAATTGAAGAAATACGACAAAAAAGCCCGGCTCACTGCCGGGCTTTTTCCATCATGCAAGACGCCAAATCAGCGATACGGGTATCTGAGGAGAGGTGTTCCTCGTGCCACCGGCCATGCTCATCACATACGGCCCGAATGATCGAGAGCCTAAGCGGCGCACCCTCCGGCTGCATCGTGATTGTGAGTGCTCGGGGGCCAACCATCTGATCAGTATCAGGGGCCAGGCGAAAGCTGATTCGCAACGAATCTGCTGTGTCCCCGGCAAGGATGGTTCCGCGGTAATACCGACCCAGTTGCTTTGACAGGATGTTGAATAGCGGTACCGCGACTGTCGTTTTCCAGTCAGCTGCAGCACGATGCTCTCGATCAAGGTTGTCCCTTCGATGACGAGCAAGGCTTAGCCGGGTTTCCAGCCGACCACCTGAACGACGGGTGGATGATTCCAACCGTCGAATCTGGGTGTCGAGCTGAAGTGCATGTGACTGACGGCGCTCAACGCTATCGTTATAGCGATGAAGGAGTGCAGAGACTTTCAATTTCCCCTCGCAGCCGCGCGGATAGGAGGCGCGACAGTAAATGTGCGGACCCGTCAAAATGATCAAGTACGCATCGATTTTAAGTTGCTATTTGTCGGCAGTATTCACCGCCTTGTTGATGTAGGCGGTCAGCCCTGGCAGGTCCTCCGACATTGCATACACATCACGGTTAAGCCCCTTCATGTTGAACCGACCGTAGACTTTGCCGCCGGCGGGCATTTTGAGTGGGTTGGTCAGTGTGGCCATAGCCGTCACCTTGACCTTCTGTGGTTCCTTTTCCAGAACACATTCGCCAGCTTTCTCCAGGGCCGTGGCGGAGGCTTGGAAGTAGGACTGGAACGCATTCTGTCCGCCACCCTTCATCGCAAGCGTGCTCCCTTCGTAAAGCAGGAAAAGCGACTCCGGAGATTTGCAGAGAATAGCCTCTACACGCAGTTCCGAAGAAACCGGGTTCTTGAACTCAAGCAGATCCGCCGCGCCGGCTGCCATGGGACTAAGAGTCAAAAGTGCGGCAAAGGCCGCGCGCATGTTCATAGGAAATCGAATCCGCTGGTGGGTAGAAATGGGACGATGCAACCGCTGTGGCAGCGGTAGACGGTTGGGGAATAGCCAAGCTGCTTCGCTTGCTCAGCAGCTGAAAATGGACTGTTGGTATGCTCCAGCTCCAGGAGTTCTACTGAGTTTTCGGTTTGATGCCAGAGCTTGAAGTAGACCGAGCCACGCTGATCGTCCTTCGTGCTGCTATCCATCAGCATGACGAGGGCACACCGAGGGAAGCGCTCGATGGGAGCTGACATAGCGTAGGCAGCTGAGAAGTTCTGGACTGTCTCGATCCACGGGTAGGTGACCTCGCCGAAAGCGATATCGATCAGATCCTGTGCCGTGCAGTCCCAAGGCAAGTAGAAGTAGGTGATCTCACAGTCGTCGTGCGGCGTGGCGGACGGTTTGCATGCCATGAATTTGGCACCCACCATCACAGGAAAAACCGGCATGTCGGTGACACCCCTTGCCAGAGGTTTGAACCAAATAATCGAGGATTGATTACCACGCTCAAGCCTCAGTTCGAGCATGTCCGGTTCTGCCTCTTTCCACTCGGTGACATCGATACCGGTGAAATTGAATAAGACCTTCAGTCCTTGAACCACCTGGTTCCAGGCGATGATTTCCGTGCGACCTTTGGAAATGATCTCAAGCGCAGGCCGAGCGCACAGGTTTCTGGTGACGTCTTGAGTCATGGACTCTTAATCCTCATCGTTGGTAAGGGCCCGCTTTGCCACTAGAGCAGAGACCGGGTCCTTGGTAGCGCTTTCGATGTCAGCCAGTGCCTTACGCAGATCCCTGATGCGAGACTCGTCGAGGTCAGAACGCTGATCACCTGCTGCGGTATGGGCAGCTAGCAGAAGGTCCAGTACCTGCTCCATCGCTAGGGTGTCAGGTAGCTCGTCGGTACCGAGATGGTTCATTGCGAACTGCTTGGGGCTGAACATTCAGTGCTCCTGGAAAAATGCCCATCGATCGATGGGCATTCTAGGTTAGACGCCTTGCGGAACCTCGATACCGCCTAGTGCCTCGAAGAGTGCTGGTAGGAACTCGGCGAAAGTCAGCATCATCAAGGTGAAGCTGGCATCAAATTGGGCTAAGGCATCCTCGCCGCCGTCTTGTTCTGCTTGATCCTGCAGGAGATCTTCAAACCGGAGACGCTTGATAGCCATCTTGTCGTCAAGGATGAAAGACAGCTTATCCGACCAGGCCAGCGCCAGCTGGGTGACCAACTTTCCCGCGGACAGGTGAAGTTGGATTTCCTCGCTGGTCAAATCCTGAGCTTTGCATTTGACCGAGCCACCGTCTTCATGGGTATCTCGAAGCTCGCAGTCACTCAGGACATGGAAGTCACCGGCTGCCTTCTGAGTTTTAACCCAGTCAGTGAGGGTAGCGCTTGGGGCGACCTTGACGCTGACCGGGCGCACCGGGAGGGACCCGAGGACCTCGCGGAGTGTGGAAAGGAGGTCCTCCGCCTTTTTTGCGCTGGAGGTATCAACCAGGATCAGCCCCAGACTTGGAGCAATTGCCGCGAACGTGGTGGAGCGGCGCACAAACGCGCGTGGCAAGAAAGCCTGGATGATGTCGTCCTTCAGCTGATCACGTTCCTTCTTGTAGACCTTCCGGCACTGCGCAGTCTCGATTTCCTCGACCTTCTCTTTGACCGCATCGTTTACCACGCTGCCGGGAAGGATGCGTTCTTCCTTCTTCGCCGCTACCAGGAAAAAGCCCTGACTCGCGTGCACGAGCGGCGCATCAGGCCCTTTTCCCAGAGGGGCGGTAAAGCCGTAGGTAGTGAGTTCCTGATTCTCACAGGGGCGAGCAGGCTTGCCTTTCAATGCCTGTTCGAGAACCTCCGCGGTGAGTTGCAGGTCCTGGGTAAGGGAGTACGCAAGCAGATGCTTAAACCACATGGGGTTGCCTCATTATCAGGGGAGGCAGCCAGAGTAACGATGGCACTGATCAGTTCAACTCAACCAACGTGGCTGGAATTCTCATCAGTGCCGCCACGTAGCCATCGACAGGCTAAATTTTGGCCGCGTCGAGTTTCGCTTCTGCAAGGGAGGGGTGCCGATCGACTCTTCCTGATAAATGCTTCAGGACCCAATGAGGTCGGTTAAGCCCGCCGCCATTTTCCTTGAGAGCAGCCTTGTCGACGTAGTAGATGGTGGCTACACACGGGCCATCCTTTGTCACGTGGTAGCTTTTCTTTCCATTGATCACTCGATCAGTCATGAAAGTGATGCGAGCCATGTGAACTCCCGGTCAGGTAAGAAGGGTCAAGTCAGCGAGTACACCATTTGCGGCTTGCGGGCCGATGGCCTGTGACAGCCACTGCACCCGCTCGAATACCGTACGGTTGCAGATAGTGGCTCCGGTCTGACCGACCAGGCCCAGGATCACATCAGTCAAAAGGCTATCGATGTCGACATCATCATTTCGTGTCGCCAACTGAGCTTTCTGATACTCATCAATGGTGGCCTGGCTCCAGATCAACGACAGAGGTCGATTGTCCTCGAGCATTACCCAAAGAGAGACCTCGCGAATCATCGCTTTGCCGAAACTGCTTACTGCATGATTCGTGGCCATCTCGAGCTCACCGAGAATGTCCAGCGCAGCGTCGGGGCCCCGATGGGTCAGCACCCAACTGATCTGGCTCAACACCCCCTCATTGAGGGAGCTAGTTACCGACCGCTCGAGCTGGGTATGGATCGTCTCGTCCAGCCGGTCGGCATCGACCTGCAGACCAAAGAAGGACGGATCACTGCCGTGCTCAGCGCAGCTGAGCAAGGTCTCAGCGACACCCAGTTCCCGGGTACTGACTTCGTTGACCTTGATGGAAAAGTCAGCCAGAAATTGCATCAAGGCATGGTGAATCAGGTCACCAGGCACCTTTTGGTCCCCCAGGACGTCAACCGTAAACGTCGAACTGGTGGTTTTTGCCAGTGTCATCTCGGTGTCCTTCAGTGCACGGTGATGGTGGTGGAGGTGGAGGTAAGTTCGTTGTTGATTTGGATTGCTTCGAAGCGCATGCCGAACTTGGCCTCTGGGTCTTCGATCGCCTGGACCAGGTAGCCAGTCATGTGTGTCCGCGCGAAGTCCATCATGGCCACTGCAATATCGGTGCTGGCGTATTGAACGGTTGGGCCATTTGGGGTGCTGAGGGTGATCATGCTCTTGAATTCCTATTCGCTGTACCGCTGGCGGAGTGCCTTTGGGTTGTGCTCATTTTGTCGCGATGCGGGCGTGCCAGAAGGGGGCCTGTAACTGCAGCGAAAGGCCGATGAGCGCAATCGGTAACCAGGTGGGAGGAGTTTTGCTCTCCCAGGTTCGGACCGTTCGGACGTGAACACCTAGGTGACATGCCAGCTCGGCCTGCTCGAGGTTCAAGTAACCGCGGGCTGAAATGAGGTCCTCGGCAGTGAGCGCCGACACTGCGCTGCGAAGCACCAGGGTTGTAGGAATCCCCAGGCAGGCCAGGTGTAGCCAGTTGGGTTGGTTCCCTTTCTCCCAGTCGATTACGGTGGTTCGATGAACCCCCAGAATCTCGGCTACCTGTTGCTGGCTCAGCCGAAACGCCTCACGGAGTGCAGCCAGGTCTATAGGCGTTACTAACGGGCGACTCGGAGTGCTCATGCTGCAGCCCTCAAGCTCTGGCCAGGGAACTTGCGTAGGTACTCAACCAGGTCTGAAGGTCTTGCAGCATCATTCAGCGGCATGAACCAAACCCGCCGTACTCGTATTGCTGGATCGAATAGACCATCCGGCCCGGGAGGCATATCAGCAGAGGGTGGGGCTACCCTGAGCATCACCTTCAGGGTTGGAGATCCCTTGCATTCAAATATTCCGATTGAGAGCCCAACGTCTGGAATGTAAGCGCCGGAACGTGGCTCGTAGTAGTTCTGGACTACAGCCAACCCATCTTGAAAAGCCGAATGGAGACGGAATCCGAAATCAAGGAGTTGACCTGCAACCTCCTCGGCCGCGATCGCGACCAGACCGGCGGTTACTCCGCCATACTTCAGATCTGGGTGACCACTCCCCAAGAGATGCTGGATCACCTGGTGATTGACAGTGGATGTGGTCATTTCGATACCTCGAAGTTCTTGAGGATCGACTCCACAGCTCGAATGACTGCTTTGCTGATCAGTCGAGCGTCTCCGCCAGCGATACGGCCCTCTCGCTGGATGCGCTTGATCCTTTTGGCGACGAATGCCTGCTGTGCTTCCTCATCGTCGGCCTTCAGTCCTGGTGTTCTCGGCAGATCCATAAGCTTGAACGACCAGGTCGAATCAAGCTTTCGTCCTTCGAAGATCGAGATCTGGAAGGTTGAGCCATCCAACACCACCTGGGCCTTGAAGGTATCGTCCGCGGCAACCCTTGCCGATGTCAGATGCAGCTTCTTCTGCTCCAAGTAGGATGCGAGCCGACCCGTGAGTACGTCTTTCACATACTCCGGGGCGCGTTCCGGCAGCCGGGAAATTGGGGCATAGCGGAAACCCGGCCGACGGAGACCTTGTCGTCCATCCTCGCTTTCATAGAGTTCAGTGTGTCCGGTACGGATTGCGAAATCGATCAGACTTCGCCAGGTCGTGATCCCCTGGGAGAGCACGCGGTCGTCAACCACCATGTCACCAAGTTCTGCGCCGGCGCTGCGTTTACTTGGCGCTTGGACCTGGTCGTCCTCTTCAGCGCGAACCAGCGCTGGAGATCTGCTGTTGATGGAAACGTGAGTAGGTAGCTGAAAGCTGAAATCCAGGGCCATCTGTGGGGCCCGGACAATAGAGCGTGTGTTTTTCATGCTGGTGCACTCCTCTGAAGATGGCTCCATTGGAAGTGCAGGTTTCGAGTGGCAGAAGCGGCGTGCCTCAAAAATCTACGAATTCTTGGTACGCCGCCCAGGGAGTGTCATTCGATCAGAGGTGGATTTCGGAGTGGACGGTTGTGATCCGACCACGCGAACGCATATACGGCAGCCAGACACGCACAATGCCAAGCAGGTTCGTCAAGACGAAGCAAAGGTTGAGTAGGAGAATCCCGTAAGCGCCTACGATTAGGCCGTAGCTGCACAAGGCCAGGCTTGAGATCAAAAACAACCACCATCCCCAAGGGGATAAGCGAACGTTACTAGCGATCAACGCCGCCCCGGTGATTCCGCAAATCGTACCCACCCACTCGAAGATTTCGTTCATGGCTTCATGCTTGTCTGCAGTTGATTGACTCGCGGGGCTGAGATCCATAGGAGCCAGCTTGAGTGTCCCGCTCCCGAGTTGTAGGAGCAGGATGTGGTCCTAAGAGGTGTGCCAGAACCTGTTAGTTGGAGGCTGGAACTGGCACAGTTTTGAGCTCTTCGAGGCGCTTCAGGATGGCGATTGCCTCATCAGAGGTAGCGGGATTGGCATATGCGGACATGAAGCTGTCGAGCAAGGAGCGCAGCATCCCGCCGGTGCCCTCATTACGAATTACGGACATGAGGCAAAACTGCTCCAAAGGGACCGAGTCGACATTACTGAGGAAGTCTTCACCGACGGTGTTCCCGACGTCATTCATCAGGATGCGGAGGATGTGATCAGGACCTTCCACATTGCCTTCACTGTCGCCGGGAACATCCACGAATGATAGGAAGCGGCCTGAGGTGTGGCCGTGAGGGGTGTTGCGTAGCGCATTCAGATGCTGATCGATGCGCTCATTGAGGGTCGAGCCTCTGTTGGTCATGGTGTATCTCTCATTCACGATACGCCAAGGCTATCAGCCGAAATGCTGCGGTAGTAGCGAAAGCAGTGGGGCGCGCAGATGCGAAGCCCAACTACAACCAAAGACGCATTGGATCGATTTCAACGGCCCGAACTGGCAAGGCCTTGAGCTGGTCAAGTCGTTGTTGCCTTGCTGCTTGATCCTCAGCAGTCATCTCGGACTTGAGTTGCATTTTTTCTGCTGGGGCGTCCGTAGCGGTACCCACGAGCACGTAACCGCGTGCAAGCCTTTTTTTGCAAGCTGCCTCGAATGCCTCAAGAGCCGCGAAGTAGGAGCTCTGGGACTTCACAACCCGTTGAGTTCCGGCTGTCCCAGTACGGCCATAATGCGAGAGGACCACCCAACCACCCGAGGTGGAATTGAGCATCAAGGTGTAGAACTTATTGGAGCTACCTTGCTGACAAAGGTAGTTGTGGGTCTGATTCAGGCTCATGCGGGCTCCCGTTGCATGGGAGTGATGATCCTTCGTTCAGTGAGGTGCCAGAAGCTCGGCTTGGAATGGAGACTCCCGGCTGAGTATCCCCAGGAGGGCCCTGGTGCACTCAGCCGGAGATGGAGGGGAATTACACCGCTGGGGCCAGATCCGGAGCCGGGTGGCCTTTACGGTGGGCGCGGTGGAGATGAGTGGCCCAGGCGACCAGGAGCGCGAAAAGGGTGAACGCCATCCAAAGACTGCCGATGCAGAACCATGCGATCGGATTGAGGGTGGTGCCCTCACCGAACATGAGCGTGGTGGTGAGAGCGCAGGCCACGACAAACAGGGTCATGGCCATGAATGCAACGCGGAGGAAAGACTCGGTGATCATGTGGTAGCTCCTTCGCTAAACCGACATTACTGATTTGGGCTTTCGCCGGGCCAACCTGTCCGGCATGAGCAGAGGTATAACCAGGGTGAGTCTTGTTTCAAGGTGCAGCCTGAAAATACGAACCCCGCCGAAGCGGGGTCACTGTGACTATGGAGTTAGCCGGTCCACGTCGAGTATCGCGTTCAACTGCCCTTGCAGCTGTTTCAAAGCGCCCTCGATGTCACCTTGCTGCAGATTATGGAGTGCACACGATGCCGCAACATGAAGATCCACGTATGCATGCATGAGCGTGTTGTTAGTGGGGTAGGAGGACGCCGGGCCAGGCAGGGAGACCTCGATGTGCTGTGTGTCCTGCTCACTCCAGATGGCCTCACTCTTCAGGCAGGTATCTCCACCTTCAGTCACCAGGACCAACTGGTTGTTGATCTGCAGGAGCTCTTGGCCATTCCAGTTCACTAGGGTTTCGCTACCGTCCTCAAGAGTAATGGTGTCGCCTGTCTTGTGGATTTCACGGGGAACCCAAGCTGGGATCACTTCAAAAGTGCCGGCCAGACGATCACCCGAGATCGGGTGGTAGGGATATAAACGCGAGTTGCTCGACATTCTGTTTTGGCTCCTTATTGATGAACAATGGAGCCATTCTTGAATGCGTTAGGGGGTGCCACCAGCTGAGTGGTGTCAAACCTCAGGTTCAAATTGCGGGCAGTGTTTCCTTACCGCGGAGAGTAGATCGTCCTGGGTAAACGGTTTGGTGATGTAGTCTGTTGCGCCGTGTTTTTTGCCCAAGGCGATGTCAAACAGGCCATCCTTCGACGAAAGCATCACCACAGGAACTGACTTGAAACTGTCCCGGCTACGAATCAGTTGGCAGGTCTGGTAACCGTTGAGCCGCGGCATGAGGACGTCGATGAAAATGAGGTCTGGTTTAAAGTCCAGAGCTCGGCCGAGACATTCGAACCCGTCGACAACGCAAAGCACCTCGCATCCTGCCTTAGCGAGCATGACTTCGCCCGTTTTTCGGATAGTTCGGGAGTCATCGACAAGCATGACTCGCAAGGGGGATAGATTACTCATAGGGGTCCTCGGGATTACGTGCCATCAATGGCAAGACCGACGAATGTTCGCCGGTCTGTTGCTGATAATCCAGTGAAGTCAGTTTGCTACTTTTCACCGCATCAGAAACGCCGTATTTCCGGATCGAATTCCTGAGCAAGACGCATGGCGTCACTCATCGATTTGAAGCCCGATTGCCGCGAGCCATCGGAAAGACGTACTTCCCACTGCAGGGCCTGATTACCGGCTTTGGAAGGCGCGGTATGGCTCCAGATCCGCGCTCCTGTCTCGTGCTGATAGATGCCTGGCCGGCTTCGGTACCACCCTTGAACGGCCTTGCTCACGCCTCGCCTCCGGATTTCAGCGGGTTTCCAGTGGCAGCATGCATTAGCACCTTTCGCTTTGCCCCGCGCACCAAGCGGTAAATCTCCACTTGGCCTGCAGATATCGCATCTCGCAGGTCTTGCTCATCATGGGGCGTGGCTTCAACTGTCGAGATCGTGTCGACAACCTTGTGCATCTTTCCGTCGGACAGAATTGTGAACGTCGGGCCGGGACAGATCCTTGCGAAGGTACTGGAACTGGGACTCTGGCCAGCCTGGTGCTTCCAGCCATAGAGCACACCTTCTACGGTGTCCGAAAGTTGGGGGGTGTGATTGCGATTCATCAAATAGCCTCGTCAGCCAGGAAATTTCGGGGCTATTTGAACGTTCCGAGAGCTGTGCCAGAACCACTTGGAAAGCAGACCAGCATTTCGAGTTGAATCAGTAACTTTCTTCGATAAAGTCGGGGGTGTCCGTAGCAAAGTGCCTTCAGAATGACTCCTCTCACTCAGATCAAGATCGAACGTGGCCTGTTCAAGGCCCCCGCAACCCTCACCGAGGTGGATCGAAACGCTCTTGCCGTCATCCAGAACCTAGGTGGTGAGATCACGGACGCCGGTATGTTAGGCACGCTGGTTTCGACCAAAGTCGCTTCAGCAAGAAATCAAAGGTTGCTGGGGGGCCGATTAATCAAGCGATTGGAGGGGATGGGGCTGCTGGAGCGCCGGCGGAGTGACGAAAGTGTCTCCCGGTTCGCACTTACAGAATCCGGAGCCGAGCAGGCACGGGCTTCGAAGCTCCCGATCACTGCACGAATTCTGGCGTGACTGGGGGGCGCCTTTGCATAAGGTGCCCCAGTCGGAGAGCCCCTCTACTGGTTCGAAGAGCTCAGGACATTCGCGATAACTGCCAGGCCCAGTGCAGTGAGCTTGACGTCGAAACAACGATCATCAGAGTCGAGCCGGTCCGGCATCTCAGCGACGATGCCCTTCTTCATGCAGGAGAGCGCAACGCGATGCTCTTCTCGATCGCACTCCACTGATTCCGTTTCAGTCAGGTCGTTATCAAAGGACCGCACGAACCGCAGCTGAGGCTCAGTGAGCTTTCCCGCAATTTTGTCAGCGCGAAGCCCGATCAGGTGCGTATGGACCTGGTCTGCAGGGATTTCCAGTTTCGCCCAGGCGGCAAAAGAGGTACGGGTGCTGTTGCTCTCCTGTCCGATGTCGGTGGAGGACTTGGCGTTCAGGCAGCGAAAGCGCAGGCAGTCTTCATCTTCGACGCCGGCGTAGAGCTTGTATTGAGGCCCCTCATCAAGCACTTCCCGCAGTCCAACCTTGCCATCGCTGTAGAACCGACCTTTTCCGATTTCTGACTTTTTCATCAGCAGATCCTTGTTTGAGTGGATGTGTTGCAGTCGAGACTGCTCGTGGAACAGGGTCATCATCCGCCCATCTGTTCTGTGCCAGCAGCCGGGATGATTAGCCCTGGTCGACAGCTTCGTTCGTTTCCTGGATGCACTGATCCAGCTTGCCCGGGCTTTTTCGCTCCGAAAGGGTCTTCACTCCGGCCAGCGCGGATAGCTCAGCTGCTGCCTCTGCGTGTCCATGATTTGCAGCTACGGCATACCAGCAATACGCCTCGAACTGGCCATCAATTGAAGGGTATTTCCCCAGGCTTAGCCCCAGGGCAAACCGATACATCGCCTCTAAGTCGCCGTTGTACGCCTTCTGCTTGAGAGACTCCGCTCGTACATCCGCGGGGTCTCCCTCCGTACGAGGCTGCACCACCAGGGAAGCTGACGCGCCGAGCGTGCGCGGTACGCTGAGGCCAGAATTCAACATGCTGAGAGCTCTAGCCGATTCAGAGTCTCCGGCGGCTGCGGCTTGACTCAAGAGATCTTTTGCTCGGGATGGATCGTTGAGGTTGGGTTGGTAAGTGTTATTGAGCAGCAAGGCGAATTCCCGTTTGGCCCTGACGCTGGTCTCTGCAGCTTTCTCCATCAGAGCGGTCCCATATGGGATGTCCTTGGTTACCCCTTTCCCAAGTAGATAGTCCCAGGCCAGCACCCGGGTAGACTCGACATGGCCAAGTCCGGATGCAGTGGTTAGATAAGCCACTGCGAGCTCAGGGTTAGCTGGCACTCCTTCTCCGTTCTGGTAGACCTTGGCCAGCCGGTACAGGGCATCCATGTTCCCCCTGAAGGCGCTTTGCTCCAGCAGTTCGATCATTGCCGTCGTGTCACCGGTGGTAGCTACCTTTTCCGCCTCGGCCAGCGCCTCACGGCCGGAGTCGGGTGCCGGTGTTACTGCAACTGGAACGTTCGGCGTAGAGGAAATCGGGGTCGGAACTGCACCAGCAGGGTAGACCTGAACGTCGGGTTCGATGTCAGCCGTCTGCCTGATCTGAGCGACGGGCAAATCGGCAGGGACTTGCCGCGGTGATGCTTTGAGGATGCGACCAGGTTCCGCGGCGGGTGCTTGGATTGGTTCTCGCGCAAGAGGCTCGTCGAAGGGGTTTCCCTCCCGTGTGACTTGGGAGGTACAGCCAGATGCGATGAGCGTTAACAGGAAGGTGGTGGGGATGCTCAAGCGTCTCATGCAGAAGGGCTCCTAACCATAGGCTGGCAAGGATTACAGAATCAGCAGAGAGGCCCAACCGAAAGCCAGGCCCGCATTTTCGGGCCCGGCTCTAAACCATAACGGGAAGTATCTGAAGCTCGGTGGACGTTAAGCGTTGAGCAATTCGAGGTCAGCCTCGGTGTGCGGGGTTCCACTGAAGTTCAGTCGGCGATACAGCTCCTTCAGGACCTTCTCGTCATCGGTGTAGTCCATCTCGATGCAGGGGAAGATCAGGTTGTTGAAGCGGCGGCGCTTGTCAGCCAGGCTCAAGTCCTGGAAGAAGATCCCCCCGAAGATGCTGATCTCCCCGTGAAAGAAGCGGGCGATCGCAGTGATTCGCTGTTGACCATCAATCAACCACCCAGACATGGGCTTGTCATGGCCCTGGTCGTCATAGTCGCGCCCATTGATAACGTAGTACCCGGTACCAAGGCCCAAGAAAATCCCCTCAATAAATTGGACCTGTTGGTCGAGGTTCCAGCTGGGCGGACGCTGCCACGGCGGAAGCACCAGGTTCAAAAGCTGACGCTCCTGATCAACGTTAGTGCGGGCCGGGGTCCCCTCCCACAGTGCGCTTATAGAATACGAGCGCTGGTTCCCAGCAAGGATTGGAGCAGGTAGGGCGAGAGAGGACATGGAGATCTCCAGTTGTTGAGCGACCAGGAAAGAGTGGATGCGCACATAATCTGGCAGGTAGGAGTGTGGCAGAAGCCCATCCGTTGAACTGCTGTAGATCGTCAGCTCCAGGCCTTAAGCATCTCGGCTGGAACCTCGGAGCGGAGAGTCAAAATACATTGCTGATAGGTCACATCGTAGAGAATGACCGCCTCACCGATTTTCAGCGCCCTCATCACTCGTTCGATCTTCACGGCCTCAGGAGTGTCGTCACCACCATCAGTTCCGTCCCTACTCACGAAATCGGCCATGAGGTTGTGAAGCGTTTCAGGCTGTAGCTGGTCGTAGGGAATGAGCATGGGATCACCTCTAGTTTGCCTTGAAGGGTGAGGTGATCCTCTGCTGTTGAACGGTGTGCCAGAACCCGCAGTATTATCAGTCCCGACTCTGGCAGTGCTGCACAAAACTTCTGATCAGATCCCGTTCGGACCTGGCGTCAATCAGGAAGCCGTAGAAGGAGTCAGAGCCTGTGGGGTGAAAGCCAAATCCAAGTTGTTCAGCGGACTGCATATCCCAAATCATGCTGGAGTCAGGGGTGAAGGTCGCCGTCAGATAATCACCACTGATCTTGGGAGCGGATTGCAGATGAGGGATGGGGAGAAACTGGCTGTTCACCCTCAGGGTGTAATTCCGCGCATTCCGCAAAATCTCTTGGTTGTTGGTGCCTGCATCGTATAGAGCGGAAATCTTGACGCCGTTGTGACTCGCGCAGGTGACGATCAGCTTGCCGGTACCGTTCCAGGTTTCCTGTTCCCCCTTGAGGTACACAGTTCCTTGCTTGCCTTCGATCCCCCACTGGGGCGATAGAATCCCGTTGTTCACCAATGACAGGCCAGAGGCTTCAGAAATTGGTAAAAGCTGCATCTTGCCGCCACCGACCTGGGCCATCTTTTCGAACAGCAAAGGGCTGACCCCCATACGGATCAGGTAGCTGGTGATGGCAGCGCTGACTACCTGCCCGACATCCAGGTCTGACGTCGAGGTGGTCCGGCGATAAAACCTGTGGATGCCAATACGGGCGTTCTGGTCTGCAAACCGGAAGTGGCCTCCACTGAATGTAAGGACGCAAGCGCTGTAGCAGATCCCGGGCAGAGGCTTGCCATAGTTACCACTGCTTTTTCCGATCGAAGTGTTGATGCCTCTGCGCCGGATCGCTTCACCCAGCTCCATTCCTGCGACCAGGTCCCCACCTGCAGAGTCCAGGTAGAGCATCGGCACCTTCCTGCCTATCTGGTCGAGGGCGGCCAGCATCTCCTGTTTGGTCGAGGTGGTTATTTCGCCTGAAAGGTACAGTTCTGCGGGCGCGGCGGTTCCATCAGGATATGTGCTTTGGAGCACTTTGATCGATGCGCCAGCGGTAGCAGGACTGAACATCAGACCGAGACTAAAGGCTGCGCCAAGAGCCTTCCCGGCCAAGTTTCTGATCTTCATCTGGCGCACTACAGGTCGAACCGTTTGAAGGTCAGCTTTCCTGCCGGAGTGTCTTGGGTGAGGTCTCCATTCTCCAGGATTTCGAAGCGAACGATGCGGTTGCCTTCTTGATCGAGGGCGGTAATTGATCCAGATTCTCTGCTCCAGCTGGACACCTTTACGTCCTGACCATCGGCGCTGATATTCCCTTCTTGGATCACCGCAATACCAACCGTCCTGGCCTGGCCTCCTTCGGATTCCATCGTTGCCTTGTAGGCACCGACAATTGAGTTGTCGCAGCCGGCGATCAGTGTGAGGGACATCACCAAGGCTATTCGTATAAGAGATTGCATGGAGGGCATCTTTGCTTTCCGAGAATAGGGTTTCTACAAAAAGCTAACGGGTTCCCCCGGCCATTCCAGTGAAAATGTATCCCGGAAATTCAGGGCCTACATTTCTGACGCGATCGTGCGGGTAGCGGCTTCGGAATGTCCTGTAGGCCTGCTTTCACCATCCTGCGGTACTGGTCACGTCGGGGAGGGGGAGCAAGGGGTATTTGCTCCGGGGGCGGAATTCCCTCGCGCTGGGCCAGACGAAGCACCGTTTCCTCGTAAGCATCTTGGTAGTTTCGAACGCCAATGCTGACCCTGATTTTAGGGGCGCCGTCGGCGGTTTGATTGGTTGCCCAGTGCGCGCGATAGGGTGGTGACTGGGAAACGATCAAGGAAATACTTGCGATTGGTTTGGAAGAACACGCGGCGCTATGGCTGCCTGGATCGATGCCTAGCTTCTTCTCTGTCAAATCACGCCAATCCATAGCTGCGCGTAGAGCTTCGCTGAGGGAGACCTCGGGGGTGATCTTGAAGGTCTGGTAATAGTCTCGACGATGCTCCTTCGTGCCTTGCTGGATCGTTGGCCTATATCCAACAATCTCGCCGTCCTGGTTCTTCAGAATCACGATCCGACGCATCTGGAACCGTTTGTCATCTCGCCAGCGGCGTTGTCGCATAAGGCGAGGGGCGGTCAGGCGGAGGGTATCAGCGGACGTAGAAGGTATAGGGGCAGGGGAGGCAGAGAGGGGCACTGGCAATGTTCCTTATCCATTGGCCCCACCCATATTGGGTAGGGCCATCCGAAGTTCGATATGTTCGCAAACATCGAGGGGGATTCAATGCCATTTGTCGGTCCGGAATTTCGGACACTGAGGCTCACCAAAGGAACGATGGCGGGCAAGCATTCTCCTTAAAGTGGAGCGAGATGCCGAGGCTACACGTCTATCTCAATGGTTTGCGCCTGGATAACGCCAATCAGTTGGTGAAGGCGATTAGCCAGGTCACGACGCGCATCAGAAGTGACAATTCGACCATCGCCGTATAGGCCCTGCATGATGGATTGAAGGCAGCGGAGCTGCTCACCTTCGAGAAAGAACCCCTTCATGCTTTCAAAGCTCGGTGGAAAGAGGTCTCGCCAGTGAGTGATCTGCTCGGTCACATCCCAAGCTGACGAGCAGGTGGTTTTCCATCGGCCGGAGCACTCATCTTCATCTGGGGGATACCACCTGACGACTGCCTGGGTTCCATCCTTGAATAGCCCCTGAAGTGCTTCAGATCGGGTCGTGTAGTGATCGGTGTTTGTGGCCGCTGGCGCGATGAGTACGCTGATCCAAGGCATGCTGCCTCTCCCGTGTATTAGGCCCGGCGTTTTGTCGTCGGAGATAGTTGTTCGAGGGCGTTCAGCAATCGCTGCGCATCATTCGTGCGGATCTGAACCACCTCTGCGCCACCGGCAATGCCGGCGCGGAGTTGGCTCGGTACTTTCGCTTTGAGCAGCGTACGGACTACTGCTTTTGCCGCGGCGACAGGGCGATCCTTGCGGGGCTTCCTCTGTCTGTCTTCCTCCTGAGCCGCTTCCTGAATCACAGCCATAACGTCCTGGCCTGTGGCCTCAGCAACACGCATTGCCTTGTGTGCTGAGGCAATGGACGCTTTTCGGTTGGCCACCATTTCCACCAGCCCAGTCGGTGCTTTGGAAAACTCAAGTAAGGTTTTCACATGCCGCAATGATCGGCCTGCGATCGCTGCGATCTCGATGTCCATACAACCAGCCTGGCTAAGGTTCATATACACCTGCGCAGCCAGGTGCGGGCGAAGGCCCGCAAGAGCTATCCGGAACGCCTGCACTACTGCTGCAGGAATCGACTCGCCGGAGGTCAGAGAGGTCTTGACCTCTTCATATGGCAGATCTTTCACGCCTCACCCTCCCGCGAAATGATATCGACCTTCGTGCCGGCGCAATCGACTACGTAGGTGTAGTCCTCACTGGTATCGGCGGAGGTGTCAAAAGTGCCCTTGAAGTCCTCGTCGCCGTAGCTACGAGAGCGCGGAACGAGCACCGGGTAGTAGTCGGTGGAATGACGGGTATCGCGGACACCGATCATCAGTCGCTGATCCAGGGTGATGAGCTTCTGCCTTTCCTCGTTGACCTTCACGAGCACGGCCTTCAGGTAGGCGGGCAGAATCTCCAGGTCGAACTGTTGGAGAGCTTCCAGTTGATCGAATAGGGCTTGGAGCTGGTTGGTATGGAACATGGGATTCTCCTTCTGGGAACGTGGAGTAATCCTCACGCCTGCGGGGCTGTGCCAGAACCCCCTTATGGAATGACACAAGGTGTTCTTTTTTCTGGAATTCAGGTCGTTAACTTCCTTAAGGCGAACTGTAATCGCGAAGGAGAGATCAGACTTTGAAGTGGACCTTGGTAGTTGTCACCTTTCTACAAGGTGGTTATGGCACTCCAGCAGGAGTGCAGTACCCCATCGTTTCCGTTACCCCGTACCAAAGCCAGGCCGAATGCGTAACGGTCCTCAACGCCATCATGGATATGTCGGGCTATCAATCTCGGGCGAAGTGCGTCCCGCCGCCGGCAAAGATTCCGGCGAAAGAGGCGGCCGTTAAGTAGATCGGAGTGCGAAAGGGGCCGCCCTTTGGGCGGTCCCTACATTTTCGTGATGTGAGACTGTCTCAGTCTAGTGGAGAGTGGCTGGCGCTCTCAGGATCGGTGCGTAGGGGCTCTCTGCGAGGAGTAGGCGGCGGCGTGTTTTCTTCGCTCTTCTGCTCTCGAGAAGTGCTGGCGTGCGCCGCTGATATTTCTTTGGCGACGATACGAACCATTACGCTATCGGTAATGAGTCCATAGAAGGTGCCGTGCAACTCCAGAGGATGTGCAATTCGATTCAAGAACTGGCTCCGTGTTTCTGATCTCCACAGGGACGAACATACAGCATTGGTGCATGGTCGCCCCTTCAAAAACGGCCACTCAAGGTAGCCCCGTTTCATCATGCTGCTTGGGTTTGGTTCTCAGTGGCACTGCCCTTGACTTTGGCCAGTTTGTCCATGAAACCAGCCAGGGGCATGTCCTGCAGATCGGAAATTCGATCGCGCAGAATCGACCAGCGTTCTTCTTCCTCCATGGCCATGTACTGGCTGCGATAGCGGCATCCATCCAGGATGAGTTCAGTCGCGGTCGCGCGGTCGACTACGAAGACGACCTTGCCATCAAGCTTCAGGTTCTCCCTTGCAAAAACCTCAGAGATGCTGTCTTCCGGGTCTAGCGTGGCGTAGAAGCGGCCGCGGAGAAAGTCACCTTGGAACGTGGTCTGGCCCAGTAGTGGGCGAGCTGCATTCATCAAAATGTGCCCTGAGGGTGTCTCGGTTCCGTGATCCAGGTTGGTAGTAACCGCAACCGGAGCATGGGCCAGGAAGGAAAGCAGGTTGGATTGAGCGTATTGCATGGGGAGGTCCTCTGTCTGGGATAGGCCCAGTATCAGCAGGGAAGGGCTGTGCCAGAACCGCTGTCAGAATTTCACAGGGTCAACTTGACGTGCATCGCTCAAACGCTTCTGTACCTTGGACGCATCACTGGTGACGCCAGATCCTGGCAAAGAGAGGCCCCCTTGATACGTCGAATTGCCGTAATGGCAACCCTTACCATCGCTGCCGGTTGCAGCTCCCACGCTACGTCGGAAACTCCCACGTCCTTGAATGGCCAGGTATCCGCGCAGCCCACTCCCTTGACTGCAAGCCAAGCCCGTTCGTTGGCATTCGATGACTGCAATTACATCGTCGACCACCTGGCTAGCACCCACAAAGATTCCGCACGGGCTCGAGCGTTGAATTACTGCATGGGCGTGGACGTCGCTAAGTTCGGCATGAACTGATCTGGTCGATCAGCCAAGAAAAGAAAACCCCGCACCTGTGAAGGTAGCGGGGTTTTTGTTGGCTCCAACTTTGAAATCCAGCAAACCGAAAGGCCAGCTGGTGACAATCAAGCAGCGGATGCGTACTTGGCGTCGATGTTTTGGAACTGATCCAGCATTTCCCGGTAGCTGATCTCGCCGCAATTGTGCCGCGTGATGAACTCCAGGCGCTCGCACCCTTTCTTCCACTCGACCGTAGATGCAACCCGATCGAGGGTATCTGGAGATGCCACCATACGAAAACCGGCGCAGAAGGCGTCTGATACGACTTCGTCCAGAGTTGTGCAGGTGTGATGGGTAATCCAGCCGTGCAGACCGAAAGCCTGGTAGCGGAATTTACCGGGTTCTGAGGCATCAGGAAGAACCAGCGCCCATTGGTTCCCGGACCAATGTTTGAGGATCAACCCTACGCCAACCCGATCCAGTTCGTTGTACAAGGCGGTCAGGGCTTCGTGCCGCTCCATACTTTCCCGGAGCATTTGGCGGACCGAAGGCGATAGACCAGCTTGATCGGCATGGAGGTCTTCGCCATCCCCGAAGGTTTGGCGGACCGCCCTTGCCTGCTCGATGAAGCGATTTCGAAGGTCTTTATCCATGAGAACTCCAAGGGAGCACTCAAGCCCAGGGCATGATGTGCCCCAGGTTGGGTTAGAGGACGCGCCGGCGGATGCCAGGGCGCTCGAACCACGCTATGCGCGGTGTGCTGCTCCTGGCCAACCAGGTTGTCTTCATCCACAGATTGACTTCACGACATGGCCGGCCGGAAAGGCGCACGTCATCAGGCGAGCAGCTTGAGAGTTGCCCGACAGGTCTCACTTCGAGGATTTGAGTAAGTCGACTGTAGTCGAGTCACTCGGTGTGCACGAATGTGCAGTGGTTGGAGCCAGCGGTGACTCCCCGATTGAAAACTGAAACTCAGGTCTCAGCCGGGGCCAGATGAACACCCTAGAGTTCTAGCGCGTACATCTGGTGCTTAAAGTCCAAGGACTCAAGCAGGAAGCATGTTTTTTGTATCACCACGCCCTACCCATCGCAAGTCAAACTGAGGCCTATTTTCTTACTCTAACGCGGTCGAGCCCGGTTTAGAGGTATGTACTGCGAGTGTTCGTCTCTCAGTACCCGGCCGAGGCTCCATCCTTCCTCAAGCGAAGCCAGGTCATCCCAGGCGATCGGGGTCAGACTGGCATTCCACCCTGCCTTAACGTCGCTGGTGTAATGGAGCGATCCATCGGGATGAAGCCGGACTATCAGTGCGTCTGGCGGTGATTGGATGTTGTGTCGACGAGTGAATCGGAAGCAAGCCGAGCATTCACCGCCGCCGGAGCACACATCGAAATGACTACCCCACTGAGCAATGGCCGTATTCATCGATTCCCGAAGCCCTGCAAATGTCCGCGGCCGGAGTGCCCAGCGGGGTTGAGGGTCAATCGAATCGATGCGTAAGCGATTCCTTCCGTCGCCATCAGGGCCACGCGGATCGCAGCTTGGGCCTTCCAGGTATATTGGCACTGTGGTCTCCTCAGGCAGCTGTGGCAATGGTGCTGGTTGGGCAGGAGCGCTCTGCCAGGCGCAGCTTGCGTGCTAGATCCTTGTCCGCTCGCCAATCGCTTGGCGTGTACGAGGCGAACACCGGAGGGCAGCCTGGCCGGCTGAAACGTAAGTGTGTTCCCCGGGTGATGGAGATTTCCCAGAGAGGATGTGCTTTCTGTAGTTCTCGGAGACGTTTCATGTGATGGGATTCCAGTTTGAGTACGCCCATCGTGATGCTCGAGGATCTGTGCCACCAGCTGATAAAAATCAGGCCCCGAAGGGCCTGACATTCAGAAGTCGATCGGTGATTCTTGGGGGCAGCGCGCCAGATGCAAGCCGAGTTGAATCGAAACGATCTCGGCCAGGTCCTCTTTCGTCAGGGGCGCGTCGCCAATCGCCAAGCCAGAACGAAGTACGTGTGCACCATTCTTTGCCTTCCAATCGATCGCGACAAAATGAAGCCCTGGAACTTCGTTGAGCGGAGGAGCAAGGCCCCAGGTCTGTGTAGTCCGCGCGAAACCGGCCAGGCAAGCGATTACTGTATTTTTCTTGCCTAGATCTCGCTGAGATGCCTCCGGAAGCGAGTCGAATTCGGCTACTGTGCCGAGATACTGCTCGAACGGCTTGTGTTTCGGATCTCGTCGAAGCAGTTCCGCGATGATCCCATCACCACTCACTACGGAGCGGTAGAGATCCTGGGAAACCATTGCGGCCACCCGGGGACCGCGGTGGATGTTCACAGAGTAAAACCAGCATCGAACCGCAGAAATGGCTGGGGTTTCTGGGTCCATCTGCCAGCCTGATTTCTCCATAGCGGCCGCGACACGCTTCCGCATCGCTTCATTAAGTTGGTGCATCGAGGTACCTATCATCTGTTTGGGAGCACCGATCTTGGCATTAACCAAGTGTGCCACCAGCTCGGGAAAAGCCACGGTCGTTTTGAGTTGAATGACGCGATGCGCCAGCTATCGTGGGCTCCGACTTTCGGAGTTCATCGGATACAGGCGTTGAAACCATCGACCATTACCCGACGGCAACTGCTTGCAGCATTTCTCGCCGCGCCAGCCGCACTCACATTGAGCCAAGCCCTCGGCAGTGTCCCCTCAGGACGTAAATACGATTGGCGTGTGGTAGCGCTAAACCGAGATCGTTGGCTTGATCTTGAAAGGCCTGATAGCGGTGAGAAGGCATCTTTCTGCTACTTTCGCGGAGGGAAGGGCTGGGACGTTGGTGGATACCAGAAAGCCTGCAGCATTCTGCGAGACGTGAAATTCAAATCAACCGTTCGCATGAGCCCGAAGCTACTTGATCTGCTTTACCTCATCCAGGTCTGGTTGAGGATCAACCGATTGCCCTACAAGATCCTTGTGAACAGTGGGTACCGCACCCCACAGCACAACTCCAAATTGGAGGGCGCAGCCAAGCAATCACTTCATATCAAGGCGATGGCCGCGGATATTCGCATACCAGGCTTGTCCGTCGACAACCTGGGAAAGCTGGCCCAGGCTATTGGCGTCGGAGGTGTGGGCTTCTATCCCACGAAGGGATTCATCCATGTCGACGTCGGCAAGGTTCGAACCTGGCGCGTGGCCGAATCGACCGTCCTGGAGCCAGAACACTGGATTGTGGAGCTACTCGATCCTTCGACCGATGCTCAGTGGCTGGCCAACCTTGCGCCTGATTGGCCAGAACTTGAAATGCTCGCTTGACCTTCAGCAGCCGCCCTAGATCGCGCTTATTCGCAACTCCACCCGGCGATTGGCTTGGCGACCGGCGGGTGTTTCATTTCCTGCGACCGGCATCGAATCGGCCACCCCGCGAATTGCAATCCGGTCAGCCTGAATTCCACCTGCGTAAAGGAACTGTCCAACCGCCTGCGCTCGGTTGTAGCTGAGACGAAGGTTATTTTGGAACGGACCGGTGTTGTCCGTATGGCCGGTGATTTCAATGCGAAGGTTACCTTGGTTCCGCAGCGATTCGGCCAGTCGCGCTAGGGACGGGAAAGCCTGACTTTGCAGATCTGCCGATCCAGTGCTGAACGTAATGTCCGCGGGCGCGCTCACCACGAGTGCCTGGGTGGTGTTCGCATCATCCACCTGCTTTTCAACGGTGAGGCCTGTCCCTTTCAGCTTTGCCTCTAGCTCGCCATGCTTACGGTCGAGGATGAACCCGGTGCCACCGCCGATACCAGCACCAATTGCCGCACCAATGAGGGCTGCACGACTATCGCCGATCGCCGCGCCAATTAGGCCGCCTGCAACAGTCCCTACTACGGCCCCGACGGCGGTCCGGTTAATTTCACGCTCACCGGTCATGGGGTTGGTCGCACAGCCGGCCAGGCAAGCGAGCATTACGAGGACGCTGAAGGGTTTGAGCAGTTTGTTCATGCTGGAGCTCCTTGAGATGGAGCTCCATGTTGATGGTAGGCAAGGTGTGCCAGAAGCAGCCCCTTGCAATACCCCTCAGCAGCCGATTCCTTGCGCCAGGCGATTGCAGCGCAATGCCAGCTTGTGCTGGTAATCGGTCCCGGTGCAGGTACTCTCAAGTCGAATGAGTTGCTCCAGAGTGACTGCCTGGTTACCCGCTTTGTGGACCGCTTCGGTCAGGCTGGTGCACATCCTCACCACGTAGTTTGGCGCGCTGTACTGGGGATGGCGCGAAAAGTCGTCCGCATCGTGGCCTCGTTTGGTCAACGCTTGCTGGATAATGCTCGAGTACGGTTCGTTTACGGATTGAGTGCTCATGGATTGAGAGTCCTGGAATCAGCCAGCAAAGTGAGAGTGGGCCGTAGTATCCACCACACGGTAGGCCACGATTTGAGCGTGTGGGTTGTAACCACTGTGGTTCCAACCGAAGGCCTGTGCACTGCCGGTGTGCCGCTGGCCGTTGCGGAAGATCACTTCGACTTGGCTCGCTTCACTGAGCCCGTGTGGAAGGTGAGGACCTGTGACAGGCGATCCACCCCAGGTTAGGTATCCATCCTGCAGCGCAGCTTGCAGAGCTTGCTCGGCGATTATGTTCTGCACCAGGTCGAACTCGGCGCGTGCTGCTCCATCTCGAGTCTCAAAGATGAAGTCGCCTTCCTTGCCCAAGTCGGTGCGGCGGCGGTCACAGACAATACGCCACTTACCGTCCGGATAGTTGTTGCTGACGCAGCCGCAAGCCCCGCTTGGGTAACGAAGATTGGATACGTACCAGCCTCCATGACGCCACTTCGAATAAAACGGTGTCCAGCTTTGGTCTTGGGTTTGGTCTCGTTGAATCGGTTGCATTATCTACCTCAGATGAAGGCCTTGTTGGATGGAGTAATCCTGAGGGTGACGGTTGTGTGCCAGGGTCCTCAGCACAACCAGAGCGTCTAACGGGTTAGCTTGAAGGGCCACCCGCAGTCGAAATCTGTCTCACCCATTGGCTTCGCCTGAGGTGAAAAGAAATCCACCTGCCGTTCTGCATGATCCAGGGCGGCATCAAGTCTGGGCAACGTTTTGGAGAAACGGGTAGCACTGGTGCCATCGAACGAATGCGCGCCCGCGGCTGCGCAGAGGTGGATTCGTTTCGCGCTGTTCACCCGGCCAATGTGGTAGTAGCAGTTCCTTCGTCTTGCCAGGACACCCCATGCGTTGGCCGTTGCCAACTTCCACTCCGTCGACCCACCAAGGAAGATTCCGCATGCCGGGTTGAGATACTCTCGTACATCGTCGGGCTCCATGCCATCTTGCACCGCCAGCAAAGTCAGGGTGGGAATCCCTGAAAGTCGTTCCTTCCATTTGAGGCTGAACTCCAGTGATCTCATCCCACCGGCCACAATGTCAGGCAGGATGAAAAAGTCGCTTCCCTCGCCGAGCAGGTCGATTGCTCGCCCAAATGCGCGCTCATCAAATGGACGTCCTTGCTGAAATGCTGTCCAAGCGCCGTTGTCCAGGCAGTACCGGAAATCTTCCGTCCGTAATACTCCAGTTGGACTCACCAGCAGTCGCCAGCCAGCCTCACGCATGGCGGCAAGATTCTGCTTGGTACCAGTTCTGCTTGCGTAGGAGACCATCTCGCGGCGATGTACGGGCAGCCGCTCCTCACATTCCGGTTCCAGATCAGCACTGCCATCGAGGTTGTAGTAGTCGGCATAGGCCATAACAGCCTGGGAGTACCCGACTCGGCTTCCCTCCTTGTAGGGGGTCATCCAGCTTGGCGGGGTGAAGGCGGCGTCTTGCATGTTGAGCTCCATGAGCAGAATTCATGCAAATGGTGACTCGCCCTGAGTGTGCCACCAGCCGGTTATGATCAGGATTCGTATGGTTTTGAGGCTGCAAATATGCGCTACCCGAATTCCCTCATGACAACCTATTTCAACGGCTGCGCCGGCGGGCAATCTGAGCCATGCGTCGTTATTTTTCGCGACGAAGAGGTGGTAATCGAATACACCCGCAAGGGGCAACCCTCCACATATCGGGGACACCTGAAGGACGGCATCTACTCTTTGCGGTACTGGCCAGAAGCAGATGGATTTGTTGGGGAGGCCACCCTATGCGCACCAGAGGGGAACCTCATGGACGGAGACTGGTGCGAGCAGGAAGGCGGCAGCAAGGATGTGGGCACCTGGGAAATCGAACTCAGAAGGTAGGGCCGCCGATCAGCGGCCCGGGTGATGCCTCCGGTTCCACTCTTTGATGATCCCTTCCGGAACCTGAGCACACTCAGCAAGATCGTCGATTCCGAGACGTTGGGCGAATCGTTTGATCCGCCAGGACTCGCTCGGGTAGCTTGCTGCCGTGTACTGGGGTTTGAGCCAGTTCAGGGCCTGGGCGGCATTCTGAAAACAACGCCGCCCGCTATAGCCCAATGCCGGGCCGATCACCACGGCTGTGATGGCCAGTCTGTCACGTGGATTGATCGACTCCAGTAGCGTGATGAGAGGGCTTTCCGGCTTCTTGAACTCAGGTACACGTCCTGTCCGAACATACTGGGCGTGAAGCCTGGGATTCCGTGCCATCAGGTGCAGCGCTTTTCGATCAACCATGATGGTCCTCTTCGATCAGATCCTGGGTCGGCAAAACGGTATTCAGGTTCACCCAGCGCACCATCTGAGCGTCGGGAGATTCCCCACCGTAGACTCGCTTCCTCCAGGCCGGGAAAAGGAATTCGCCGCTCTCCTGATCTTCCTTCTCCTCCGCCTGGAGCCGATCAACCTCTGTGTTGGCGATGTACACGATTGTGTTGCCATCTTTCAGGGGCCGGCCGCGGAGCGCCTCGATACCCTGCTGTGCAATCAGTTCAGCTGCGGAGCCTGGAGCTGGGGTCCTCTTAACCATTGAAGTGCCCCTCGACTACATCAAAGCATCCTTCATGGGAGTAAACGTTCACGCTGTTGCCGTTGGGGAATGGCTCGCCCTGGAGGACGATTGCGCATCGCCAGTTTCCCGCGGCGGTGCGCAGAGTGTTCATTACTCGTCCACGAATTGTCGGTTTCAGCAGGGACTTGTCATGAGGTGTGAAGATCACGTGGTCCATAGGCTGGACTGGACATTCAAGTGCTGGGACAACGCCGGAGGATTTCAAATCCCTGGGGAGGGTGAGGCTGATTTGCTGCATGTCATGGCTCCTATTTGGTCTAGCCATGATCAGGGGGTTAGGGGAGTGGCAGAAGCGAAGAGTGGTACACCGGGACCGCGAATAGGTTGGAAAACAGCACACCTACTTGGCGTGTAGCAACTAGGTAGTTTGTGGACACTTCCGTTGCCGGCCTAAGCCGGGAACTGAATGGGGAATACTGTGTTTCGACGCCTTTCTTATCTGATCGCTGCATGTGAGGCGGAGGAGTGGCTACCAGGGCTTATCAGCAAACTCCTGGGCCAGGATCACGCCAACGAAATCGAGGTCGTTCTCGCGTCTGATGATGGTGTCGACCTACGTACCAGGCTGCCTAGCGATCCTCGTCTTGTACATTGTCCGCCAGCATTTAGAACCGGGCCGGCCGCGGCGCGCACAAGAGCACTTGTAGCTGCGTCAGGAAGTCACGTTGTTCAGATGGACGCAGATGATGATGTATCGGATGGGTTCGTCGAGGCCGTGATCTCGGCTTTGAAAGTAACCCCTGCTGTCGCTCTAAGGACTGTGTATGTCCGAGGAGGGGAGGAGGTGAAGCGCTTTCAGTCCCCAACGCTGGAGCTGGGCTCACTGTTGGATTTTTATGGCAGCGTCATTTGTGCGGCTCCCAGGAACTGGATCAGGCTCTATCCAGCGGCGATTGCTGAAGACGTAGTTGCGAGCATCGCATTTTTGCACCTAGCGGGAGGGCGGCTGCCAGTAGTGGATGCTGACTACAGAGTGAGGCTCCACCCACACTCCTTCTGTGCCCAGAATGCTTGCTCCTTCACCTCGGCTTATCGGTCAGGAGTGGTTCGTGCGGGTTGGCTGGCACAGGAAGTCGGCTGCCCAGGAATTGAGGCTGCACTGATCCGAATGTACCGCTCGCGGATTGCCATGAGCCGGGCCTACGATACGTTCTTGTTAGGTGGGGGAGAGGGGGACTATCACGACTTTGTGCAACAGCACCAAAATCACCCGGTCATGCCTGCTTGAACGATTAGGGGAGTGTGGGGCTCACGCCCCACAAGAACATGCCCGCTTACCCTTCTTTACGCTTGCGGGCAGCCTGATCATTCAAGGCTGACAGTCCACCGGCGAAGAACGCGCAGATCAGGGCAGCAATGGAGATGCCGACGATAATGTTGGACTCTGCCCAGTGTCCGTACTCCACAACGAAGAATTGAAGGCCGGAAGCGAGTAGGACAAAGGCGATGACAGCGAGAACGCGCAGAATCATGGGGTAGTACCTCTGTAAGATTTATCGAAATTCTCAAGCCGCTGCCGGTGTGCCAGGAGCACTCTCGTCATCATTTTTCACCGCCTGCCTGACCGCCCCTTCGTAGAAGCTCAATGCATCGCCTAGCGCCTGGATTCGAGCCGCCACCCGGGCTTCCCACCCGCCACATCCCTCTGGCTTGGTTTTGAGGAGGTGCAACGTTTGGACAACGAGTTCGCTGGACGACAAGTGGTCAGAGTTTTGATAGGAGAAAATCATCTTGTTGCTGAGCAGCAGCGCTTCCATTCGGTCATCGCTCACCTCAAGAGGAACTATCGGACCTCGAAAAGCAGGGTCAGGTCGGTAGAACGAAGCGATGCCGGCTACAGGCACTGCAGGAGTGCTCGTTACGCGCATTGTTGGGTAGATGCTTTCTGCGTAGACCAGCAGCGACTCCGGTGATGCTTTCGGTCCAGCGATATCATTGCCCAAGCAAACCAATCCGTTGCCGTCATAGGTTGCGACCTGAAGCACCTCTTGGCCGTAGTCCATCCAAACGAAACCGGAGGATTTCTGCCGTGCAGCGATATCGATTACCCGCGCTGGGATCGTGTTGATCTCGACAATTGGCTGGTCATAGGAAGGGCCAACAACGAAGTTTCGACGGAGGGCAAGAGCGGCGCTTTGAGTGCGGGGGCAGATAGAGCGGGAGGATGACATGAGGTGGCTCCAGTGAGTGACTGGAGCCATTACCCCATGAGGTCAGGCGTGGCAGAACCTAGGCAGCGGATCGAGCTGGTTGATCGAGCAGTTGAGCTTGGAGTGCTCCTCCTTGGTCAATAATCGCTTCAAGCAATGCGTTCACCTGGCGCGAGACATTCACCCACCACGCCAAGGCTGTGAGCAGCATGCTGTGGACACTCACCTCATGGGATTTGGCTTGCTCTGCCATTCGGTCCCGAATGTAAGGGGTGTAGCGCAGCATGGTCGAAATCTTGTCCGAAGCCAGGCCGGGCTCTTCGGTGACGACAGGCAGTTTTGCCAGAAGCACCGCGACGTCCGCTTCATCAAGTTGAGAAATCAGCATCTTGCGGATCACTGCGCAGCGTTTCTGGTGGTCAAGCCAAGAGATGAGGCCCATGACGCATTCTGCATTCATGCTCCTCCCATGCTGTTGGGCGAGGTCGGTGAGGCCTTCATGGCACTGGCTGTTGAGGCGGACCATGACTTTGGGGGCGGTACGGGAGTTGCTGTCCTTGTTCTTCATCGCTTCGTCCATACTCCTACTTCTGTGGTACCACGGCCAAGGGTGGCCGTGGTACGCATTGTGCCGGTCGAGCTGGCGGAGTGCCCGCCAAACATCTGAGCTGTAATCCAGGCTGAACTTAGCTCTGGTCGTAAACGGCGAGTCCTTCCACGGTATCGAACTGCTCGTCCAGGCGCACCCATCCGAGACGATTATGCGTATTGAGCCAGTGGCGGATGTCGCGCAGAGCTTGCGGGACGGTCTCAGGCAGGTCTTCGATGTAGAGGAACATTCCGTCCTGGTACACCGCACATACCAGCCAATCATTGTCGTCGCCGTGCTTGGCAAGCACGTCGAAAGTTTCCTTGTCCAGGTGCAGGCAGGATAGGCGCGTGACTTGAATTGTTGGTGCAGGCATCGGGCTAGTCTCAGTTGTTGGTTGGAGAGCAAGGGTCTTGAAAACCTTGTCTATGGAGGGTCAGTCCTGAAGACAGGGTTCCTTCTCAATCAGGCCCCCAATCGCATCAGCCACCCGCTGTTCTGCAAAGCTGTCTTTCGGCAGATGCTCCCAAATCTCGTCGAGTAGAGGGATGCAGGTCTTGACGTACGTTGGCTCGTACTTCCGGGTGGCCCGGAGGTGGAGGTACAGCGCTGAATGAACCTCTGCGACCTTGGGACTGGTGGATGCCAGGTTGGCCAGAGCTACCTCGAGCAGCGGCCGCGAGACAAGGATTGTTCTTGGACCTTGATCACTTGCAAGAGATGCAGTGATCTCCGAGTAGGCTGCGAGTAGCTGAGCGTTCAACCAGTCAGGATAGGCTTCCCCGGGCGGGCAATCCTCTCTGCGGAAACCTGGAGTGAGGATGTCGATGTTCCGGGCGGTTTTGTCCATCACGGCTGCAGGGGCATATCCGCAAACCGCGAAAGCCTGATTGATCAGTGGAAGGTTCGAACCGAACAGAAGGAAATCGCCATCCTCGTCTTGGTTCATCGCATCCACCAGACCTTGAAGCACCTCAAGGGCCAAATTCGACTGCGTTGCATTCATTGCGAGTGGTCCTTGCTACTTGATCAGAGGTGCTGGTGGTGAATTTCTACGTAGCGCTGCAGGTAAGCCTGCTTGCGGGTGGAATCGAGGCTTGGGAAGTGAGACCGATAGTGCAAGCCAACCCACTCTTGAAGTGCTTCTTCGCCGCCTCCCACGAATGAGTCATTGGGGGCGTTTACGGTGATCTCGATGTGATCGCCGCTATCGTCGAGTGAGTCCTCGGTCTTCAGCGACATATTGGTCGTGACGAAGCCATGCGCCGCAGCGAAGCTTGCAGCCCCGGCATGGCAGGCGCATTGGCTGAGCCCATACTTCTTGGCATTGGGGTAGCGGTAGAAAAACTGAATTGCGGCTGCGCCCCGCAGCTTCTGGGTATCGACCAGGACCTGGGCAGGGCCATCGGGAGTCAGCACATAGGCTTCAGCCATGACGGCATCATCGAGGCCGTCATCAGTGTTGAAGACGAGCGTGATTGGCGTAGTGGTCATCATGCCTCCTCTGGAGAGTGTCAAGCAGCGAGGCGCTGCAACAATGCGTTCTGAAGATCGGTTTCGGCTCGGATCACGTCTCGGATCGCCACCCTGGACGAAGGGCGGATGAATACGTGCTCAATGGCGGAGTGGATCAGGAAGTAAACAGGCTCCCCGCGGTAAACGCCCTTCCAGTAGGTGACGTGGTAATCGTCCCGCAGACGCAGTCCACGCCCGTAACCGAGCTGTTGCTCAAGTTCCTCAAGGCCGGTGACGTGCTTCGCCAGCGATTTGAAGGTGATCTTGCGCGCAGCCTCGACCAAGTCGCTGATGGCTTGTCCTTTTGATCGTGCGGACTCGCCGTCATGAAGGTCTATGCACCGCGTGTAGTATTCAAACGCCTGGTTGCTGGTGGACATGGAGATGCTCCCTTATTGGATTGGAGACATCTTCAAGCGCGTCAGGGCGTGCCAGAACCCCAGGCGGCTGAGCCGGGGGGACTCAAAGTTGAGTGATCGTCTGGTTCTCCACCTTGAGCCTTCCGGCGACGTTACCTCGACCGGAAATCCGGATTAGCTCCCAAACTTCGGAATGACTCGAGCTACTGGCATCGTCATCCAGCCTGTCGCAACGACCTAGGTAGAGGTTTCGGCTACCCAGGAACTCGGCGGTAACGGACTCGGCCGTGCGCTGGATGAAATTTCGAACCTGGATGCGTTCGCCGGCGAAGTCCAGGGATGAACCATGCTGTGCCACATAGGCTTCGAGTTGTGTGGAAGGCATTGAAGCTCCGGATAACAGTACGTACTGGCGGTGGCCAGTGTTCCGATTGTGGGAAGGGATTCAAGTGAAGTGAGGGTGCTGAAATTCAAGGCGGCCCTCATCCCGATGAATATCAAGGGTGTGATTGAGGAGAGTTGGCCAGGTTTGGTGCAGAACCCGGCCATTAGGGGAGGGGAAAATGCAGGGGGCAACAGCACGCGCTTGCTGCCCAAATGCATGTCAACACGCCAGAGTTAGTCCCAGCCGGCGTGCTCCACGGCCTTGTTGAAAGTATCCGCGACCAGGTGGGCCAGCTCCTCGTGCGTGTCTGCCTTCGGATGCTGCAGGCCGTCTGTAACGATGGCCTTGTGTTGCCAGGCCCAGGCCTTGCCCTTGTCGGCGAAGATGATTGCGCGAGCTTCGGCGATCCAGAATCGGAACTCAGCTCGCACTTGCTTGGGATCGTCATTGTCCGGAACCTTTGGAACCACCCAGGCGGAGAATTGGCGACTCCGGATCGAATCTACCCAGCGGAGGTCGTCCTCGATGTCCATTCGGAACAGGTAGGTATCAGGCAGGACAAGCTTCTGTTCCAGGATCGATTTGATCTTGCCGGCAACATAGCGCCCATGATCCTTGATGTTCCCCTTGAGTGCGTCACGAAGCTCCTGCTTCGAAAATCGGCCTGCCATGTGCGCAACGCACTGGCCATCCCGCATGACCGTAGTAAACCGACCGTCTTTGTTGAAGACGATGCGCGCTTTCTCATAGCTGTCGTGGAAATGGTCGCCGCAGATTGCTTCCAAGGCTGCGTAGGTGGCCTGCATGCTGGACAGGCCGATCATGTCCGCTTCCTTCTCGGTGATAGGTGCAGGTACGTTCATCTTCAGGTTCCCCGTGGTGTGTAATTGGAACCATCTTCCCCGCCGGTTGAGTGTGCCAGAAGCACTGTAATGGCCCGTTTTCCAACCCCTGTCTACCGAGGCAGGCGGTTGAAGATTGCACGTGAGCAGAGCGGGGGATGTTCTAGTCCCAAATGGGGAAGTGAACGGCAGGTTCAAATTCAGGCCCCCAAAGCAGGGACCGGAATGGCACGGGAGCCGCCAGGAAAGCATCGCGGAGTCGAGAATTGGTTCAACCTCACACAAGCCGACTCATTGAACCCGCTTGGTCACTTTTGATTGAACTGGTGTAGAAGGGCGCGGAGGTGGGCAGCCGCCTTTTGCTTCAGTGCCGAGAATTTGCATCGAAGGATGTGCAGCGGCAGATCGCCGATCAGACCGTCAATGAAAGCCAAAATCCAGTAGCGAATGTTGTCACACGAGGTCGGTGGCGGGTCTTTGTAGTGGCTATGGACTTCGGGGGCTACAGCAACGGCGTGAGCTGCATTGTCGAGAGCAAGGTGTAGCTTCTTGCAGATTTTCATGGCGGCACCAGTAGTGCGGCCTCAGAGAGGCCGCATAGGACTTAAGCCAGCTTTTGCTCTTGCTCGGAAAGGCTGGCGATGAAGCTAGGGCGGTTGAATATGCGCTGGCAATATTCGGAGATTCCGCGAACCTTTGTCAGGTTTATCCCAAGGGACTTTACCCGCCAAAGGAGAGGGGCGAGGGTGCAATCAGCGACCGAAAGTTCGTCGCTCATGAAGTATTTCTTCTGCTCAAAGAGCGGTGCCAGCGCCAGCAGAGTGCTTGCCAGTTCCTTGCGCGAATCGGAACAACCATCTTGGGTTTTGTCCAAGAGCGGATAGAGTTCCCGGTGGATACGGCGAGCCAGCATGCGGGTATGGGCGCGGGCAACGGTGGTGCTGGGTAAGAGCGCCGGATGCGGGTAGCGCTCCTCCAGATACTCGACAACCATGTCCACCTCATGAAGTGCGAGGTCGCGCTCAGCCAGCGCGGGTGCCTGCATCGTGGAACCGAACTGAGCCATCAATCGTGCATTGGCTGGTACTGCGACATCTAAGATGCGAGCGTCGATTGCCTTTTCTGCCAGCACCAATCGAACGATATGGGAGAGGTAGCAGGTGCTGTTGGAGAAGAAGGTTAGGGTGTTCAGTTTGCTCATGGCTTTTCCCCGAGGTGTTGTTTGCGATGGGGAAATTTTCAGCTTGGTTGGTGTGTGCCAGAACCATCCGCGAAAAATAATCCAATCAAAGCCGGGCAGCCAGTCGTAGCCTTTTCCCTTGGCAGAGCTGAATAAAGCTACCGATCATGGACGAGGCGCCATCCACCTCAACGTCGAATCCAGCCCGAAGATCAGTCCCGGATTTGCCGTACCGGAACCCAACAGTCCTGGCTCGCGAAATTGCCATCAATTGCTCTGCGGAAGGTTCTGTTGTGAATGTCAGGAATCCGTTCCGGAGCTCAGGATTCAATTCGGCCAAGGCTTGGCCGGTCGGAGCCCCATCGACAGTGAGTGTGATGGTATCCATTCTCCGGAGCAGCGAAGGGGAGTACCAGGACTTGAAAAGGGCAGCTAGTTCGACACTGGCATCTTGACTGCAGGCCAAGGCGATCTTACCTGTACCCTGCACCTTCTCCTGAGTCCCCACCAGTACGATGGCTCCCTGGACCTCTTCGATACCCCACCGCGCCGGCAGTTCACCCGCATTGATCAGGCCCAGGTCATAAGCCTCCTGCGGAGTCAGATACCGCATGCTCTCACTACCAGCCGAGACCATACGGTCCATTAGACTCAGGCTAACTCCCATTGCGCTGAGGTGAGTTGCGATCAGTGTCGACGCGACCTGCGCCAATGACAGGTCGTTTGCTTGCTGCCCGGCAGCCCGATAGAAACGGTGTACGCCCATCTTCGAATCCTCATCCAGGAAGCGAAAGCGCCCCCCAGCGAATGCAAATGGGCAACCGCTCTCACAGCGACCAGGTTGTGGAGTGCCCGCAGAGCCTCGTCGGCCTACTCTCGTTGAAAAGCCTCGTTCTCGAATGAGTTGGCCGAGTTCAATTGCGGCAACCAGGTCCCCGCCGAGCGAGTTGAAGTAGACCATTCCCAGGCCTGCCCCATTGAGATTGCCGACGCGCTTGAATGCTTCCACCGTTGGCTGATGGATATAGCCGTCGATGTAGATTTCAGGGAATCCGCCATCCTCAGACGGTTTGAGGAACGTCACTGCTGCAGGCTGAAGGCGCGGATCGTCCGCCGGCACCGGAGCGGGGGAGGCAGCCAAGTTGATGGAGATGCCGGCTAGAAGAATGGCGATGATGCTTTTCATGTTGTGGCCGTAGTAATTGATCGCATTCAGCATGCGTGCTTACGGCCAGTGCCAGAAGCGTAGCGATCCTGCCATTCAATACCCGGAAGCCCAAACCAAAGCCGCAGTCTGGAATCCATACCCTAGTTACCGTTGCCGACTGACATTCGGGTAGGAGTTGTCGGTGTCTGGAGCCTTGTTATGAGGTTGCATTCCCTATCGCTGTGAGATGATCGGTACATGGAGTGGGGACTGGGCGAACTGCCGTTATCCTGGCTCCCAGTTACTGAGGAAACCGCCGACTACTGACCCTCCAAGTCGCTGCCGAGCATGTTCAGCGAAATGCCTGGAGCGAGGCTTCTGGCAGATCAAGGTGGCACTCTCGGCGATCTCATCACATAGGAAAAAGCCAATGAGCATCGAGCGTGAAGAATTAGATGGTTTTGAGGTCGCTTACAGCGTACAGGTCGACAACAGTCGGATGCTTGAATTGTTAGTTGACGAGATTGAAACAGGTGACTGCTTCTGGCAGATCACGAATTCCTGCGGACAGATTCTGGACCGCTCCGATCGTTATGAGGATCAGGCGCACTGCCTCCGTGACGGTCTGAACAAATCGTTGGCATAGGAAAGCTCATGAGCACAAAAGAACCCGGATCTCTGGAAACCGAGGCATCACAGGCCGCGAAGGAATTGAGTTCAGTGTTGGCAATTGGTGGAGCTCTCACCATCGGCGATTTACCGATAATTCGCCGTCGATTGGATGAGGTCATCCAGGCAACGAATGCTGCCATTCAAGCGTGCGAACAGCATCAATCCGGCCAAACCGTAGAGTAGAAATTTTGACAGCCCAGCCTGGCCCCATCGAAAGTCGATGTAAGAGGATCTACCGAATGCCTGAACAAGCCAGCGGTTAGGCTGACTTTCGAATGCCAGTGGCCGTTGAGATAGGGAGCCTGGCCTCAGAAGGGCCAGGCGTGTTCTTGTGCATCGATCTGCTGAACAGGAATCAGCAGGCCTGAGGCTTGCTGTTCGAAAGTAGGGGAGAGGCCCTTATCCTTCGCCGCGGCCTTGGCCATAAGCTCCTCGTACCGGACGATGATGCTTTGTGCATCTCGATAGTTGATGGCCAAGCCAAGTTCATCGGCAACAGTGCATCGCACCTCGGCAAGCAGTTCGGCCTCCCCGTGGGTAGGTACCGCAACAGGCCATCCCTTCACATACAGCAAGTGCTTCGGAAGGCGAGCCTCCGCATTTTGGCGGGTGATGGCCTTACGCTTTGCATCCTCCAGAGCCTGGCGCATGTCTAGCGTCAAGAGATCAGGCCTCACGTCTCCCAGCCATTTACCGGATTGGAACGAGAAGGTGGATGCGATTTCGAGCCCGACCATTTCCCTGTAAATGTCGTGGTTCCCTTCATACCCAGTCGACGACTTCAGGTCCCCTGCCGAAGCAAGCACGCAAAATGCGCAACTAATCCTGGTCATGTTGTAGGTGGTGTAGCCGACGTGCCTGGCCAGTCCGTATGACTCGATGAAGTCGATCACCTCGTCCCGCTTCATATCGATGATCGCGTTCCAGGTCGCCCCCTCCTTACCCCGGGTGACCAGCGTGCTATCCGGCTTGCTTACGGGTTGCTTTGCCCGGTTCGCGCTTTCTTCGCGTCGCACACCCACCACGTTGATTACGTCCTGGCCGGGAAATCGTTTCTTGAGGGCGCTCGCAATCGGTTTTGCTTTCTTTTCGGAAGTGCAAAAACGCATCGAGGCAGTAGACCAGGGCAGGATCATCTGAACGCACTCGAGGTCGATGTAGCGCCTCACGTTGTTATCAAAGCGCGTCAACCAGCGATCCATCATGTCGCCGCTGCCGGTACGCACGACCAGAAGCTCCCATCCCAGGAACTCTGCCATCTCCTGGCACTTCGGAAGGCTCTGATCCCATTCAACACGGCCTAAGTCCGCATGCACGGCAATGCGGGGGCCGGTATGGCCGATCGAATTGAGATGTTCGTGTACGGCCAGTTGGCAAGCCTGACTGTCTTGGCCACCGCTGACTCCGACAGCAACTGCAGCATTCGCTGCCAGCAATCTGTCGATGTCAGGGGTGGTGCTGATGAAGCGGCGCAGGAAGGACATTTCGTTGATCCTGTGATGAAAGTGTTGGTCACAGGATCAAGGGGTTGGAAGTGTGCCAGAAGCAGGCCAGGGTTCAGACTGGCGTTTCTTCCTCGCCAGGTACCGGGATCGCGTCGATGTCCCTCGCAGCAAGAATCTGTCCCGATTCATCCATGAGAACTACTTGCGTGGGGGTCACCACAAGGCTGCCTTGTGGAACAGGCCGGTACCACAGGGTATCGTCGGGCGAAATCTTCATGAACCCGTAATGTCTGGGCTCAACCTTAAAGCGCCCACACTCGCTGAGCGTTGGGTCGCGGATCTCGAAGTCATCATGTTCGAAGTACAGGTCGCTGACCTCCCCGTAGGGTCTTAGGCGAATGTCGATGAGCTCAGGCTTGTTCAACTGCCGAACAACCCATCCCTCTCCTTCAAAGTCCCAACCTCGGGGATCTAGGCACCCGATCTCATCAACGTCGATCAGACCATCTTCATGGAGTGGTGCAGAGCAGACTTCACCTCCAACCATGAAGTTGACCTCTTTGAAGTGCGGGCTCTCTGGGCAGCGCAGGATGAGCCCGCGCCCCGGCCGGGCAATCAGAATGGCTTCGTTGCCCTTCCAGTAAGCCCGGAAATCCATGGAATCAGTGGTTAGAGGCGGGACAGAATGTGGTTCGCTGGAGTTGGGAAGTCTGTAGAACGGCATGGTCTAATCCTATTGGTAAGAGGCCAACAGGATCTCCCGCAGCTGCATGTGCCAGAAGCGGCTAGGCCACTCGCTCGAACGGATGTTCTGGGTCGCTTCCAAGTCCATCGTCGCCCACATATTCGGTGCCCATTATCAGCGAATAGGCAAGACGTGCGCGCTCGATCCTAGCGTCGGGCATTTCTAAAGTGTGGCGCTCACCAGTTGGGCTGATCAGCACCAGGGGATGAGCAAACGCTGGTAGACCGTAGCTGTCGGTCATCTCTTCCAGCTTGCCTCGACGCAGCATCCAGCCCTGGAACTGAACGATCCAGCCTTTCTCCCCGGTCTCATAGATCTGGCTGGGAGTGATATCGTCCAGGACGAATTCCCGTCCTAGCTCTACACGGGCAAGAAATTCATCCTTCAAGTCGAGTGAGTCGAACAATGGATGGCTGCTCGCATTGATGCTCTGCCGTCGACAGTAATCCGCAAGTTCCTGAATAGCCTTTCGAGCCAGGTCCAGGGTGGAGTAGTAACCTTGTAGGCGAGGCTCATACAGGCTTCCCGTCCCAAAAAGGTCAGAGTAGATCGCACGGCAGACGCGGAGCTGGGCACTGTGTAGTGCGGCGTTGAGCAACAGCGAAAATAACGGGCTGGGCATGCTTCACACCTCCTGCAGCGGCGTTGCGCAAAGATGAATCGACGTTACCCGATCTGGATAGATCTCTCGAACCTTGCGAACAATGCGCATTGCGCCTTGTGTCGTATCACATCCGTGGAACTGTTCGATTTCCGTGAGGTGGTAAGCGACTCGCTCCCTGCGGGCCTTTTCGCTGGGAGCGCAGGCTCGGATCAGATCGGCGTCATATCTTGCGGAAATGATGTCGTACCAATCCACCAGCTGGAACTCGAAAGCGACATCGACTGCCCTGCCGGTGGGTAGTGCCTCATCCCACGCATCTCTCCTGGTGTCCCACTCAGCTTCGCTGATTGTGTCAGGCCTGTCGGTTGAGTTCTGGTAGTGGTAGTCAGTGAATCCCGCGTCTTCAATCAGGCGAGCGAACGGCGCATGGTTGCGCCAATACGTCAGCATCAGAACATCACCGCGGAACGGCAAAACTGATACCGAACCTATGAAGTCCCAATTCATGGTTTTGATCGTATTGTCCTGATTACGGTAGGCGTCCTCGATCTGGCCTAACACATGGTTTCGGGACCAGCGATTGCGGTCCTCATCGACAAGGCAGTAGTTCTCCGCCAGGTCCCGGCCGAAGGCGAGCTTTCGAGCAATGACGGTAGCCACCGCCTTGCGAGCTTCCTGGATGAAAGCAGGGCGTATCCGTACAAGCTCGGCAAGTGCCTGCTCCAGGGTTGCGCGGCGTTTGATCCGGCCGTGATTGATCTTGGTACTCATGAGGTGACTCCTTCAATCGATGTCCCATGGTGAGGCTGGACGGTGTGTGTCACCAGCCAAGTGGGTGGCCTATATTTCGTGGGCCATCGTCGGCTCAGTTCAGCAGGTGCAGCAGCAGCGAGAACGCCGGCACTCCAAGAACAATCATGAGGATCGTGGTGTACATGGAGGTAAGCCTCCAGATACGGCGGCCGTCCATTGTTGCCAACGCATCACTGCGCTTTCGAAGCCGTGGGGATCGAGCATCCAAGGTGTCGGCTCTCACCATCAGAGCCAGCAGTAGCAAAACCACGTTGTGCATGGCCAACAACACAACACCGAGGATGGGGCTTTGAGCTGCCAGGCCGGCCGAGGCGACGAACGCAAGTAGATGAGGCACGTTGTCGATCAGCTTTGCCAGACCTTTCGCAGGGGTGAATCCGAATCCTCGCTGAGCCGTTCGTTCGGTGCATACCCAACAAGCCAGCGATGCAGACGCCATGAAGATGGTCAGCATGAGCATTTCCTCTTGTCACACCAGTACCAGGACGCGGCCCTGATCGATCGCGAAGTCAACAATCTTGCTCCCTCGGTTACGAAGGGACAGCACACTCCAGGCTTCGGCGTTGGGACGCCCGATGACACGGGCGGGAATGTTCATCGCAATGAACTCCGCGCGTTTGGTTTTGAACGTGGCAAACAGACCAAGATCGCCCTCGCGGCGGATGTTTGAAACAGCAAATTCACGCCGGCCAACAGTGAGGTTCTGGGAATCGCCGATCAGCTCTTCGAGCTGGGATTTGGGCGGAATCGTAGAAATCATTCGAACGTACTCGTATTTGATCAGGTCTATGCTCGGGAGACCGAGCGCGTGCCGGAAGCCGTGAGCTAATCGGCCGGGGCCAGCACGTTGGCTGGCATGGTCTTGAGCAACGACTGCCCACCCTGGTTCTTGCCGTAGTTACAGCGGACAAAGACGCCCTTTGGGGTATCCCAAAAGCGAATGACCTTTGCCTTGTTCCCAGGAATGCTGTCGGCGAAGAAAATCCGGGTTTGCACGGCTAGCCCCCGGCGCAAACGAGCTACATCAAGAGCGGGGAGGTCGAGCGCTGGGTAGAGCGGGATCATTGCTCAGCACCATTTGCGCCGCAGACGAAGTCCTTCCAGGTTGCCCGGGTCAGGCGCTTGAGGTTTGCCGGATGCCCCTCACGGGAGAACGGGTAACGACGGTCCTCTGTCAGTCGATAACGACTGAGGGTAATCGTGTCTTTGCTGGTACTGAGACTGGTGCACCACCACACCTGCAGGTCCTGGAATCGAGGCATCATCAGGTCGGTGTCATCGCCGGGCACCAGCAGTGCGACACCTGGTGCAACCCGATTGTCTTTCAGGACTTCGGAAGTCGATATCGCAACCAGCGGGGCTTTGAATGGTTTGAAGTCGAAGGCCTTTTCCCACAGCCGGCAAAACGTTCCCCCTGCCAGGCATGCGGTGAAGTAGTTGTGGTCCGAGAAGGGGCGGAAAACGCCGACCGAAGTGGTCATCTGCAAACGTTTCATCGGCTCAACGTCATCCAGATCAAAGGCCATCTTGCCCTTGATCGCGATTTCCATCGCTTCATGGAGAAGTTTGGAGCGTTCCCGATCACCGACCGATTTGCCTATACCGTTGAAAGCGGCACGCATAAAGCCGAGGCCGGCGCTGACGGATGTGTTGTTCATGTGACTTCCTCAGTTGAGTGGACTGAGGAAATCTTCAGGGGGCTGACGGTGTGCCAGAACCGGCGCGGGAGAGAATGATCACTGATCTTGCAAGAAATCGATTTGCCGGTTGTTGAGGTCAGTCCTGGGGGCGTTAAGCGGGTGCCCGAGCTGGCGCTTGACCTCAGAGAGCCACGCTTTGTAAGGCCTGTTTGCGCGGTTTCCCCAGGGGTATGCCTCGGCGAGAGCCTTGCGCAATGCAGTCATGTCTTTCCGGCCAACGCGGTTGATGACTTCTGCCACTATCGGTGCCGCTCGATCTGCCCAGGACATGTTCACCTCACCATGCCGTTTTGTCCGCTGGGCGTGCCGCGGACAACTGGATACGGATGTCTTCTGCAAGGCTGATGAGACGGTTCCCTTCACCCTCAAGTTTCTGGGCTACTGCCTGGACCTGCTCAGCGGTGGCCACCTCATCCCTGCAGAATCCCTCATCTAGAAGCCACTGCTGGACCTTGGCGAACCCCTCTATTGAGAGGCTCATGCTACTTTTCCGCCGGCGGCGATGATCGCCTCCTTGATGGCATCCAGCTTGTCCTTCGGTGCCTGGACCGAGAGGAAAACCGTGTCTTGCTTCTTCTTCCAGCGCTTGAAGTAGGTTTCGAAGGAAACGTCGACAGAACCGTCATTCGACTGCACCCACCCAGCCATGATTCGAACCTGGTCCTCTGGCTTGAGGTCTTCGCCGATGGAGAAGGAGTCATTCATGACCTGGCCGTTAACTTCAAGCTCAAGCTCCTCATGCCAGACATCATCTTCACCATTCGGCTTCCAAAACCCGTCGTCGTTGTAGAAGGCCTTGAGTTCCGAGCCAGTCGTTTTGGTCGGCATTGTGATTACTCCGTTACGGACTGGATCGCGCCCAGTCGCTTTTCAATGGAAATTGCCTGCTGCTGGAGATCCAGTCCCTCGAGACCGAGCAGTCCGTTCTTCGCTGAGCCGAGCTTGGTCAGGGCCTCAACCAGCTCTGCAGCCTGGGCCTTGGCTTTCTCTAGGGTCGCCCGGTCCTGGGCGTTCAGCTTGCACATAGTTCACCTCTTGAATGAGCTACTTGGACTGCGGGCCTTCCAGCTCCAACAGTTCGGATTCGATGTTCGACCTTGCAATCGCTTCCCATGCGGCCGAGATTTCAGGGTGGCCGTACAGCGGGTGAGAGCTCAGCAGTCCCCGTAGGACGTCTGCACGTCCGGCACGGAAAAGGTCATCCGGTACCCAGGCAAATTCCTGTTGAACTGCCTGTTGGTAGGATTTATACGCCTGTGGTGGCTGTGCCAGAACCGCCAAATCAATGTCGAGCACCAGGCCGCAATCATCGGCCTGGGAGCCAGTCTGGTGGGTGGTCGCCATGATCATCGCTTCCACAGCTGGGGCGTACTCGGGAACGCCGGCAGCTGTGAGCAAGGCGATGGCGTACTGAGCGCTGCAAGCTTCATTGTCCACTCGGTGCGTGTCGTAGATCACGTCGTGAAGCCACAGCGCCAGTTCAACCAGGTGAGGTTTGTCGGCCAGATGACGCCAAGAGTCGAAGTGTTCAAGGCACGCGGCTATGTGTTCAAGGGTGTGGTAGTGCCGTCCGGGCTCGCTGTATTGCATACAGAGGTAGTCGAAGGCACCTGCAGCAGGTGCTGCGCCAAGCGCGCGCCAGAGCCGATGCCAACGATCTTCAAGCTCGGTGTGATTCAAAGGCATTTCCCTGCTACTCCAGGCGTTGTGTTGACATTGACGGATCATAACCTTGGGCATGGTAGGGAGCTTGCCGTACCGCACACCGTGAATTCTCCACGCCATGGCTAGTGACACCAGCCACGAACGAATTTCACAAACCTACTTTGGCGTGAGCCGCGGGAGCGGTGTTGTTACGGTTGCCCAGATTCTGGGAGAAATCGATGAAAACCGAATTCATGGGGGTGAGCTCCCAAGATTTGAGCGATGTCGTCAAGCAGCAGATCCGGCCGTGGGTTCGAGGAGCTGATGACTGTGTAGTGCAGATGTTGCCGAGCAGAACTCAAAACCGAGTTGGCGAGTTGTACCGCCAGGCGGTAGAGCGATATCCGACGTACGAAATGGTGGTGCTCACCTGCTTTTGCGCTGCCATGCGCAGCGAGTTTGGAGATGAAGAAACCGCGAGCCAAGAGGCGATCGAAGCTTTTCAATATGCCCGGGAGAAGTACGGATACCGTAGTCCTCAAGAAGAGGCTGAGGATCAGGCAGGGGATCGAGAGGAGGGCATTTGCTCGCACGGACTTACCTGGCTGACGTGCCCCTGCGGATGCTTTGAGTTTTAAGAGGCCAATAAGATCGGGCCGCCATTAGGCGGCCCCTTTCGTGTCTGAGATTAGGCAGCCAATCCCAAGGCAGCCATGCGGATAGCGTTTTCGAACTGCTCCTCGATCCGCACCAGATCATCCGCAACCGACTTGTCCAAGCGCTCTTCGACGAAGCGGGGGAGGAAGAGGCTGTATGGTTTGCCTGGCTTCTTCGGACGCATGATCTGGTTGGATCGTACAGTGATGATCATCCCGCGCCACGTATCCCGATTGAGATGGATCTCTTCTCGTTTCTTCTTCTTGAAGCCGCTTACTCCTACAACCAGCTGGCCACAGGAGCTCTTGCAGAGCAGTGACCCGAAGGTCTTTGCGTTTGCTCCTTTACCAGGAAGGAAATCAACCACTTCAAGCTCGCAGGGGGCTTCGAGCTTCAGCTTGACCTGATCCTTGCTGGTACCGTCAAACCAGATAGCCTCGGGCTTCTTGATAATCGTGCCTTCCAGTCCGAGTTCAAGCTGCTCCACATAGTGGTCAATGGCCTCCTTAAAGGAGTACACGATGCGCGTCTCGATCATCGAGATCGCCGAGTGGGCGAGCGCCGTTACGAGATCGGTCAGCTGACCGAAGCGGTCCTTGTATGGGGTGTCGCAGCGCCCACCCTTCTTGACCGAGGCCAGCGGGATCTGATCCCACAATTTGATGATCGGCCGGCAGCCAAGGTCGAACTGGCCGCCCTGGACTACCGAGTTCAGCATGCCGTTGCCGACCTCACGGGGGAGAATCTTGCCGTCGCATTCGACGAGCAGCTCACCATGCGCTTGCCCGGTCGGAAGCTGACGAAGCCCGTCGAGCAGTTCTTGGAACGGTGCTCCAGGGAGAAGGGTGCCAGCGCGCGAGGTGAGGCTGACCTCATTGGCTTCGATCGTCACGTTGACGAACATGCCGTCGGCTTTGACCTGCGAGTAGATACCAGCAGCCCAGTTCCACTCCGAAAGATTGGTGTGGTGAGGGAGGCTGCAGCGCATGTAGCTGAACTCAGGAATAAGCCCGGAACAGACTTTGTTGACGCTGGTTTCGCTGAAGCCGGCGCGCGGGTCCTTGGAAAGGATGCGCCAGAGCAATTCAGAGGACTCTGGGTTCAAGGACGTCAATGCCCGAGTAACCGCCTCCTCAGCGCGGTGTCCGGTGAGGCCTCGGGCGGCCAATTGGTCGAGCATCGACCAGGTTTCCTGGCTGAACTCCTCGGCCCCGAACTGGCTAGCCCGGGCCGGGCGGATGCCAAAAGTGATGAATGGGTTGAGCATGTAGATCAGGACGCGCTGGAAGGCTTCGCTGTCGACGTGGGTCTTCAGTAGCGCCAGCTTGTCGTTGGTGCCAGGGGTATTCGCGATCTGCTCGAGGGCATGGTAGACGGTGGTGCTCATCACGGGCTGATTCTCCAGAGTGGTCTGCCTTAATTGTCCGGATGCTTGGGTTTCATTCCAGCGAAGTCCGGGGACTGATGACCATTCTTAAGGCGCAGGGGGTGTGCCAGAAGCGCCCGGAAAAAGCCCTCTACGCTGCATCAAAAAGGGAGAGCTGGGCAAAGGACTGCGGGTTGGCAGAACCTGTGTCTGGCTTCATGGAGGCTTTCATTCGGGCCGGTGCAGTTGGTGCTGGCGCTACAGCACGATCGGGCACGGTCGCCAGCGTGGGTTCGCTCTGCGCTGGAGCCGGTGGCGGGATTAGTGCAGGAGGCGCGACTACAGCCTTGGACACGGAATTCTGCTCTGCCTCTGCCGGAGCGGCTGGGATTTCGGCAGGGTCTTGGGTGAAGTCGCACAAGACGATCTCGCAGATCGGACTGACGCCGTGCCATTCGTTCTTGTAGGCGGATGTGTCCAGGCCGCAATTATGGTCGAGCACGATACCGGTCTGACTCATGAACTTCTCACACTCCCGCGTAATCTCGACGCTATAGGAGCGTTGGCCCGAGTACCGGAATGGGGCGGATGTCTGCGGGATGATGAACACGCCGTGATCAGCGATCTTGGATGCGGCTTCGATGAGCTTGTACTCAAAACTTGCCCCTGTGTAGCGACCGTCGAACGCCTGGCCAGTCTTCACAGATCCAAAGGGTGGATTCGAAATCGCAGTACTGAAACGCCCCATATCCGGGATTGAAAACACATCGCTAACGATCCACTCCGCTTCTGGGAGCACTCGCTTCCCAACTTCAGCGTACTCAGGGTTAATCTCGACACACACGATACGCTTTGCACGCTCGCGGCAGGCGAAAGCCAGCCTCCCGATGCCTGCGCAAAGGTCAATCAAGGACTCACACTCCGGGACTTCGATGGAGAAATCGTTGGCCAGTCCCTCTGGCGTGAAGAATGCGCCGGCTAGACCATTCATGTTGGTCGCGGACTCATGGAAATGTTCCAAGATGAAATAGCGGTCCTCGAGACGCAGGCTCTTGTCCGAGTAAACCAGGTCGAGCGCCTGCTTGTGACGCTTCGCCGCTTCTTTGGATAACTTAGCCATTTCATCTCCTCATCGGCTCAGACGGTATGTGTCTGATTCGGGTGTGTATTTGATGAGGGAATTTTCTGACCAGGTAGGTCGTGCCACCATCACCCAGCACAAGGTCTCTATTGAGCACGCTAGAAGCTCGGGTGATGGCGGGTGAGGAGTCAGGGCGCGGTCATGTAGCCACTGACAAGCCAGGGTTCTTCCACTGAACGGCCTTGGGGATCAGGACCTGAAACTCGAAGCCAGGATCGACGGAGAATTTGATAGTGTCGCCGCGGTTTGCTGCCACCTGACGGGCGTACTCCAGAGCTCGATCGAACTCCAAAATGGAGAAGTAGGAGGAATCCTTAATGTTGGCGTTCAAGAAGTCTGTGCAATGGAGGGACGTACCGCCGTGGTTGTTTGACAGGCCGAAGGTCATCACCACATACATGGGTTCTCCGACCGGCAAAAACAGTTGGCCATCGATGATGATCCGATCGCGTGCCCACCTCTCCAGATATTCGTCAATCCCGGCCTTTCCCTGATAGGCGCCGATGTAGATTCCCTGTTCCCAATGGCTCAGCGTGACGCTTTCCGTCACCAGAGAGATCTCAGGCTCTGGCATGCGATGGGTCGCGTTCGGGCCTCCTTCCGCTTTGTTGTCCCGCGCGCCGGCGAAGAGCTTGCAGTTCGTCCAGAGGCAGCCCTCGAAAGTGCGGTATTCCACTGGATCGTGCCCCTGGTCGCTGTTGTTTCGGCTGATGATCGCCACCGGGGCTTGCTCCGGCGGGATTTCCCGAATTTCTACGGTGATCAGTCCGTCGTGCTCGCGGACTGTACGAGGCAGGCGGCAGCGAGGGGGCACGATGCTGTGGTTGTAGCTGTAGGTGAAGGTTACGTTCATCGCATGGCTCCTTATGAGATGGAGCCATGATCAGGGCTGGGCTGGTGTGCCAGAAGCCAGGTCCCGGTCAGGAATAGTTGTTCCTGCAGGGCTTCAAAATCGGATCTTCGGGGTCGACGCCGTTGGCGATGGCCATCTCTGCATAGCTGTCGAACAGATCGACTCCGCCGTCCGAAACCTGGTTCATGTCCAGTTCACCATTGATGAGATTTAACCGAACCGAGAGATTGTGATCGGCCCCCCTGAGGAGGAAGCCCGCGCAGGTAGTTGGCTTCTCCTTCCCGGTGGTATGGCAGCCAAAGGTTCGGTCGCTCATGTCATAGGCGGTTGCCGCGGAAAGTCGGAATGCCTCGGCCGGGAAGACTCCGACGGAATCACGCCTCCATGGGCAATCTTTGCAAGGGACCTTGCAGGCATGTTTGCGCCCGCTCTTGATGGTGACCACCTGGTGGTTCCAGTCAGCCCAGCGAGCATCGAGGACTTCTGGTTTGTTGTTCTTGGTAGTCATTGAAGGTACCGGTTCGGACGGCATGCAGTGATCAGGAGGGCAAGCGCGAGCAGTGCCAGGATAGCTGCCACACCTTGAATTTCAGTGGCAAAGGCTACTGGAAGAGTGTGGGCCAGCCAAGTCATGGCCAGCGCTGCGCAGATGAGGGATGCGAAGAGAGCGATTGGTAGAAGCATGGGCGACTCCCTGTTTGAAAGTCGCCAGTCTCAGGGGGCCGGCTGTGTGCCAGAATCCTCCCGGACAAAGGTCATGCAGTCATCTCTGCCTGGCTTTGCTAAGGGAGCTCCCGATCAGCATATTCTTCTTTGATCTTGTTCCTCATGTCCCGGACGTGAGCGTCAACAGTCGCCTGGTCACCTGCCACGTATGCAGCAGAAATGCTGTCTTTCGGGGCAAACACCATGGCGTCGAGGCCGAACTGGTCTGCAGTGATGTCTACGACGTGGATTCCGCCCTGATATTCGACTTCAACCCAGTAGTGGCCGTGCGGAACCCCATCAATAACCAGGCCACCATCCCTCTTACCGTCACCACCTCGAATAATTGGGTCCAGAGCGGCGAATTTTCGTAGCAGGGCCTCACAGAGGATGGCGGCGTAGAGGCAGGTACCGTTCGTACGCCCATGCCCGAGTGAGGAGTGCAGCATCGACTCGTACGTTGCTCTGACGCCTTTGAGGATCTGGTCCGGTTGCAGACTGGTCACCCACTTCTCCTGTAATGCTGTATTCACGTGGTAAGAGTGGTCGGGGCCGCTTAGGCCCCTTGAGAGTCCTTCCGCTTCGCGAGTTGGTCTTTGAGCTGGCGCGGAATGTTGCGGATGATCAGCATATCCTGCTCTTCATCGTACTCAACCGTCGATCCCAAATGATGGGCTTCGAAGGTGATGGCCAAGCCTTCAGCACGTCCTGTGAAGCGCTGGAACTCCTTCAAAGTCCGCTTGTCCGCAGGAATTTCCGGAGCCAGACCATAGTCCTTGTTCCGGATGTAGTCGTAGAAGGCTTTCGGTCGGTCTTCGTCGATCAGGCTCGAAAGTTCGTCCAGGGTTACCGGTTGCCCGAGTCGCGCTTGGGCGTTGGCGTAATCAACCAGCGTGTCGGTTTTCTCCCTGGCAGCTGCTTCTGGCAGGTCTTCGCTTTCAACGAAGTCGGAGAATGCTTTCAGCAGAGTTCGCGTCTCGCTTGGAGCATCGTGGCCTTCCTCGCAACCGATGAAGTCGCGGAAGTAGTCGAAAGCCTTGCGGCCACCTTTCTTGAGGAAGGAAATGTACTGGCGCGACTTGGGGTTGTTACGCCACTCAGACAGATTGATCCTTGCGGCAAGGTGGAGTTGCCCCACATCGAGATGCTTGATGGCGGCTACCTCGAGGCCTTCGGTCAGCGCGACGCCGTCGCGGTGATGGAGCATTGCGAGCATGAGGTAGTCAGTCATGCCTTGCTGGTAATGCGCCAGCAGGAAATGGCCCCCGACAGTCAGGCTCGATTCTTCCATCAGCCTCACCAAGTGCTCGGCTGCCTGGCGGCTGAAGCTCACGAAATCCTGTCCGCCATCCAGGTACTCGCTCAGCCACCCACTCAGTGGATAGGCCCCCGATTGACCATGGAAAAGCCCCCAACCTTTAGTTGCCTTGGCGTTGTAGGCATCGTTGAGATCGGCAAGCAGGTTATCTGCGGCCTCGTTGTGTTCTAGTTCGGCATCCCGGGAGTGGAGTGCCGCCGGGTTCCCGTCGGGTTTCTTGTCGATGAAATGGACAATGCAATGGCGAATGGGCATGGGGACCTCAGGTCAGACTGATAAGCAGAAAGCGGTTGCCGGCGAGATCCTAACGGGTGAGATCCTGCCGGCAACGGAGGAGGGCGATTAAGCGCAAGCGTCGAACCGGAACTCGCAAACTCGCTTGCGAGTGGTGCGTGCGCTGGGTCGATCGGTGACGAAAGATTCCGTTGGGATGCTGAACAGGCGGAGTTGGTCCCGTTGTTCGTGAACGGTGCAGATACTGCACTGCTCCAGCAGCACGTTGGTCGGCTCAGAATCCCGGTTGAAAACCAGCATGAGCCCCGAGGAGAGAGTTGGGATGTCCGGCGATAGTGAGCAGATACCCCCCCTCGAGCTCCAGCATCAGGTCATGGAGTACAGGGGACCGCAGATCGGGGTGAACGATCAGCTGGGTGAAAAGCGTGAAGGTGCCATTACGGCGTGGCCATCCTTGACTGAAGAGTTCCCCGGCTAGGTAAACGTCCTGGCTGATATTGTCCATCGCGATGACCAGATCCAACCCTTTGCAGGTCGTGGCGATGAAATAGCCCTCTGCGCAGAGGAGAGCATTGCCAGCAGTCTGTTCGGTATCGGTTACCAGAATTTTGAATGCTACTGCTCGGGCGTCTGCGCCGAACTGGTTGTATCCGACACTGATGTAGGCATGCAGGTCCTGGGTGGTACCAGGATTCAGCTTGATCAGCCTGCGTTCCGCGGAATCGAAGATTGCCTGCGGAGAAAATGCCTCCTTCAACTCCTGAACGGCAGTGTCCACCGTACGATCGCCATCCAGCATGTAGGTGTAACCGTCGAGAAGTTCGGGGGTGAATTTGACCATTTGCCTGATTCCTTTTGGCTGGGGGTGGGAAGAGGTTGCGCGATTTGACGGGTGGCACAAAGCCAAAATGGCACGCTGAAATCCCGACTCGCCAAGCCGATAATCTGCCACCTGCTGGCGTGCCTGAACCCCCTGAATTCAGAGTGTGAACTCCACGCTTCCTTGTAGGAGACGTCAAGCTGCGCGGCTATCCAGTCGACGAACATCCAGGACCTGTGCAGGGGAAAAGACCACTACCTCGTAACTGCCGTCCGGGTAGGTGGCCACAAGTCCGTCATGACCGAGCTGCTCAAGTCGCTGCTGAATCTCAACTCCAAAATAGCCGTCGGTTTCAATAGCCCTGGTTATCAGCTCAATTGCAGTCTCGATCGAGAAAATCTGCTCGATGAGGGGAACGGCCGGACTGTCCAGGTCGTAGTCATGCTCAAGGCTGGCCAGGCAGTGGAGAGGGTTGCTCATGTTGAGCTTGACCTCCCAGACAGAGCCGCCAGGTCCTGCGTATTCATCGGCACAGGCTTGATCCCCGAAATACAGGCCGGAACCAAAAGTTCCGCGACTTGCGGGCTGGAAGTTAGTGGTTCGGGCTTTGGTCCCTCGGTAGAAGTTTTTTTGCTTCGGGAACATGGTTCTCTCCTGATCGAGTGCTCATGTTCCATGAAGAGGGGAGGTGCCAGAACCGAGGGGAAAATGCCGATCATCAAAAGATTTGGCAGAATGCTTCTGGCACAAGAAGGACGGCTTGATAGTGACTCCATCGCGGGGCAAGGGGCCCCAGCTACAGGAGCCAGCATCATGCAGAACGCCAACAACATTTCCGCATTCGAACAGCGCTACAACGAAAAGCTCGATGAGCTCGCAACCGAGCTGGATGGGGCCCTGCCTTCCTATCGTGAGCTGATGGCCCAGGTATCAGGCTTGCTGGCAGAAGACGGTCATTCTCTTGATGTGATCAGCGGATATGACGACTTCGAGGCGTTCTTCACCTGGCTCGACACGCTGACGGCATACGACCAGATGGATGAGGATGGTTCGCTCGAGGACCATAAGCCTCTCTTGGCAGTCATCTACGAAGCCATACGCGCAGGCGAGGCCTGACATTCGGGAAAAACCCGACACGCCTCTTTGAGTGTGTGTCGGGTTTTTGATTATCAGTCTTTGGCCGGTAGCGGTTCGCTGGGCTGATTGGGCTCCAACCCAGAATCGGCTTCGGGTGATTCTGCCGGCGGGAGCAGCTCCCCGGCCGAGTCGAAGCTCAGTCCATCCGACGTCTCAGAGCTGTTGATCACAGAGTGGTACAGCCCCTCGCCCATCTTCCAACCGGGATATGCAGTCATGCCGCCGACAAAGGCGATTACCAGCGCTGTCAGCACGATTCCGATCCACTCGATTGAGCGCTTGATCACTTTGACGGTGATCGAGTCCGGCTCATGCCGGTAATTCTCTTCCTGCTTTGCCCTTATCTCCAGAAACACCTCACGAAGGCGGGCTAGGAGCTTGTTGGCTTCTACCTCGCTGGTGAACCACGCGAGTGTGTTGTAGCCCTCCTTCACCTGCAACAGGGGCTTTTTGGAATCGAAGGGATTGTCCTCTTGAATGACCGTGAAGGAAGTGTGGCCGCCGTAGCCGCAACGTACAGCTGTGAACTGCCCCAGGGCAGCGAGATGGATGTCGTCCTGGTGGACTTCGATTTGGACTTCGTCCGCGGATTCGAAAACCTTCTTGTCTCGAATGCTGATCATGTTGGCTCCCTGGGTGAGAAAGGCCCTAGTGTCCTGGCCGTGGGCGCGCGCACAAGCGAAATGGCAGGGCTGAAATTCGGCCTAGGCCTCACCCAGGAACAGGAAACCCCGCCGAAGCGGGGTTCATGGAGTTGGGATTGAGCTCAACTCACTTTCTTGGACAGATCCGCGAAGGTGAAGCCTTTAACCTGCTGGAGCTGGCGCTCCAGGTGACCGATCAACTCAGCTTTCGCCCGGCTGAATTGCTCCACTCGCGTTTCCTGCGGTTTGGATTTGGAAGTGACCATGTAGCCGCCGATGAGGCTTTTGACGTTGTCATGTTCATAGCGATTCAGCGGGGAGGGAGCAGCCCCGGTTTGACTCTGCGCCCAGTCTTCCTGAGCAGCTACGACCTTGAATGCGTTGTCCGCAGGCACGCATTGCCGGAATACCGGGTTCTTCAGCCAGTTTTCCATCGTGACCCGGTGTTCGTCCAGATCCTCGGCGGAAAGGCCCTGATAGTCATTCAGGAAGAACCAGTTGACATCACCCCAGCGGCAGTTGTCATGCCAGTCCGGGGTAGAGAAAACCTCGATTCGGCCGGCATACGGGGCTACGAACAGGCACTCGCCTTGGCCCAGATCAGCCATGGTCCCGAGAGGCATCTCTATAAGGATGTCAGCAATCTTGAAGCCGACCTCCTGCATGCGCTGATAGGCCAGGCGCTCCGCCTCGTCACTGGAATAGGTGTTGATGGCGCGATTGAGGTCGAGAGCGTTGGGGTTATTGGTGCTCATGGAGTAGATCCTTCGTTGATGAATTCGATGGACCTATGGTGAGGCTGCGCCGGTTGTGCCAGAACCGGTGCAGCAGACCGAACTGGAAATGCTCAGGCAGAACCATGATCCAGTTTTACCAGCGCTTCCGGGAACGCGATGATGTGGCCCTCCGCATAGCTTTCGACGCGGATCTTGCCGAAATCAGCTCCCAGAGTCCTCCCAAGCTCGAACACCTCGATGGCGTTGGTGGCCCGAACGCCGATGCAGTAACTGCCGATACCGTCGAGGCCGGGGGTAGCTCTCTCCCGCAGGCCAGCTGCTTCGAGGCGAAGTAGCAGATTTCTCGCAGTTTCATTGCAGGGTTGGAGCACAGTTCAGTCCTCCAGGCTCTCTTGCGGTTGGGCAGCCGGTGCGCCAGGCAAATAGTGTTCAGGCCCGAGTTTCTCTGGCGAGATTCGCTGCAACGCCCAGCCGTCAACATATAGCCAGCCATCTTGCTCCTGGAATGAACCCTCAAGGAGGTTTGTCCGGTAGCGATGCGCGTAGGCTTCGACCTCCGCATCAGACGGCACCGCAGGCAGGCCTTTCTCCACTCGGGTCCGCGCATCCCTTACTGCCCGGTCAAGACGCATCTGAGCCGCAGCCCTGTTCATTCGCCCTCTTAGGGTATCTTCTGCATCCTCAAGATCGGGGTCGATCCCCATCAGCTTGACCTCATTGCTGAAGGCGGATACGGCAATTTCAAGGTGCGCCTTCCAATGCTCGGCTTGGTGCCGGCACTCTAGGTCGAGCTGAGCACTGGTGGTGATGCGGCCAACAGCTCGATCATAGTGGGCGATCATGCATGCCTCGGATTGATCTGCGCGGATTGGTTTATGCCAGTAGCGCCATCGGAACCCGAGATCCAGCCAGCCAGGCTGCGAGACGATCATTTCCGAATTGCTAATCCGTTCGACAACAAGCCAGGGGGTCTGATCGATCCATACCGCATCGACGGGCGGTTCGTCCTCAGTCAGCGGCTCGTAAGCGACTGGCCCGTCTAATGGGGCGAAGACCTTTTCGGACTCCACAACGTCGTACCAGGGGTAAGAATGGGACAGGGGAGGAGGCAGCACCAGTGGTTGCTTGCCGGCGAGGAGCCGATGATAGAGCGAACTCTTGTCCGGGAGGTGGTTGGGCATTGCTCCAGCTGCGGCAACGATTTCGAGATAGCGCTGCCACACCGGGCAGCTTTCCGATGGCGTGATCATTGAGCTCCTCCAGGAGTTGCTGAGGCTCATGATGGTAACGGCCGACTCTAGCTTGGCTATGCCAAAACGCAACGGTGAATTTCCCGGTTATCCTCGTCCACCGGTGCCGGTTTAATTGGCGGCTGCTCATTACTTAGAGGCTCAGGAGAAATAGCATGAGCACGACAGATGATGGATTTCCTCCGCGGGTAAAAGAAGATCTACGGCGGGATGTTGGGGGTTACTGTTCAGCCCCATTTTGTGGGATTCAGACCTTTGTCTACGACCGGGCCCGGCGCAAAGACAAGCTGACGGGCGATGCTGCGCATATCTGCGGAGCGCGCCCACACGCGGCCCGATATTACGATCTGCCGATGGATGTGGATCGTCACGGCTATGAAAATGGGATTTGGCTGTGCGCGGTGTGCCATCGCATGATCGATCACAGTGCGTGCCTTTACCCGGTTGACATGCTGCTCCATTGGAAGCGCCTGGCAATAGACGCTCACCAAGCCGGAGGACGCCGCCTTCAAGCTCTGATGGTTGGCAGTGATCTCACCCGCGATCATCAAAACGCGGCGCAATTTCTCAACGACGTATGGCAGGTCAGAGTGAAGTTCCGGGAGGCGAAGTTCAACGTATCGCCCGGGGATCGGTTCAACTCCACTGTAAAGTTCGACACTGAGTTTGCTCGACTGATTCGGAACCGGGCCGGCCTGTACATGGCCAAGCCCTGGAACGCCTACCATCCGCACTGGACATTCACTCCGGAAATTCAGGTTTGGGAAAGTGAGATCGTTCGGATGGCTGGACGCCTGGCCGAAATGCCTGCCCTGGCATTGATGGGTGAGGGAATGTTCGATTTCTACCACCAGGTGGACGAGGAGGGGAATTTGGTGTTCCGCGACGAATCAACGAGGTCCCTGCACATCTTTGTGCAGATGCTGGAGCGCTTCGACGAGTTCCTGACGGATTACAAGGGGCCACAACAGAGCCCCTATGGCTCCTCACCCTATGGCTTCTAGCAGGGTGCGACTGTACCGAGGTGGAAGGTCTCTTGGACCTTCCTGCTCACCAGTTCGAGTGCTTCATCGACGGTCAGCGGGGGAAGGGAGTCGTCTCGGTAGAAGACATGCACTCCGCGCCCGATGAGATTGGCAGTTCCCCGCTCGCGATTGATGCGCAGTTGGCAGGCATCTATCGAGTGTCCGCCGGCTGCACGGCCCATGATGGCGAAGATGCTCTTCGCACAGCCTTCGGGAGATGCGAAATCGAACTCCTCGGGGATAGGAGTCGAGGTGGTGGGCAGCACCGGAATGGTGGTCGATCCATAAAGCAGGTGGGCGTGCTGGAGTTTCATGGCCGTGCTCCTGTTGTGGTTTGCAGTCAGGATCGGCCGCATGCTCTTGTGCCAGAAGCAGCTGGGCCGGAGTAATCCCGGCCCCACCGGCGCCTTCAAGCGACCGCCGCGGACTCCACAATCTGTACCGGGAACCCGATTGGCTCCAGGGCCTGATATACGACTTCGCCGCCAATGGTCTCGTGCGCCAGCAGTTGCTCGACGATGAAATCCAGCTCTGGGCGGCAGTTCTCGATCAGTGCCAACGCCTTTTCATACCCAGCGTTCAGCAGCGTATCCACCTTTTCCATGATGATCCGGGCATCGATCGCTATGCCGAGCTCTCGCATGGTCGCCAGGCTGGTGAGGCTTTCGTCATTGGACATCCCGTAACTGGTCACCATTGAAAGGGCTATCCTAGTGGCTTCTTGCAGGTCCCCGGCAGCGCCAGTGGATACTTCCTGAAAGACGTTAGCTTCCGCAGCGCGACCGGCCAGAACCATAGCGAGCTGCGCCTGAATCTCGGACTGCAAATGCAGTCGCTTGTCCTCGAGCGGAAGAATCAGGGTGACGCCTTGCGCAGGCCCGCGGGGGAGAATGGTGACTTTTTCCACCCGTCCGGTGTTGAGAAGCGCGCCAACCAGTGCATGACCAGCTTCATGAACTGCCACTCTACGACGGTCCTCAGGGCTTGCCAGTTTCTGGTTCTCATCCGCTTCACCCATGCGCTGGATCTCGATTGCTTCCAGGATGTGGTGCATTCCAACTTCGGTATCGCTGCTGCGAGCGGCAAGAAGCGCTGCGTTGTTCGCAACGAAGGCGATAGCTGCTGGCGTCAGCCCCATGCAGTTCTTGGCAAGGCGGTCATAGTTCAGGTCTTCTGCCGGCTTGGTCTTGCCTAGGTACAGCTGCAGTAAGCGTACCCGGTCCTCGAGCGTCGGTAGGGGGACATGAACGGTCCGGTCGAATCGACCTTCCCGGCGAAGAGCTTTGTCCAGGGCATCGACATGGTTGGTTGCGGCGATCAGCATCACCCCAGCATTTTCGCTAAACCCATCCAGCTCGGTGAGGAACTGATTGACGATGCGGTTCCCTTCACCATCGGCAAGGCGCCCTTGGTCGACGCGCCGGCCAATCCCGTCTATTTCGTCGATGAACAGGATGCACGGCGCTTTGCGGCGTGCCTCTCGGAACAGGCCCTTTACCTTCTGGATGCCAACGCCATAGAACATGCTGCTGAAGCTGCTGCCATTCGCTTCGATGAAGTTCACGCCACACTCATTTGCCAGCGCCTTGGCCAAGAGCGTTTTCCCTACGCCTGGGTCGCCGGTAAACAGAACCCCTCTCGGTGGTCGCGCGTTCAGCAGGGCGAAATTCTCTGGGGTCCGCAGCCATGCGGTCATGTCCATCAGGGTTCGCTTTGCCTCATCGCACCCGATCACGTCCTTGAAGGTGACCTTGGATGTCGCTTTTTTCCTACGGATCGTGAGGTAGGGGCTCAACATGGGCCAGAGCATGCACCCGAAGAAGAGGACCATCATCAGTTGAACCGCTACGTCCAGCGAACGGGCTGCGCTGATCTGAGGGCCGATCTTCAGTTCCTGAATGGTGAACAACGGAGTCTTTTCGTTGTAGATCAAGTTGAGCAACTGCCGGGCTACTTGGCCGAACTGGTCGCTCACGACATAGGCCCGTTCGTCCTTGGTCGTGATGTAGATGTCTTCCTTCCCGATGTCAGCTTCGATGACGTTCCCTAGACGGACGTCTTCCATGAGGTTGTCCAGCGTTTTCCTGTTATCGGTCCACCGGGAGGGGTTCTTGCTGATCTGATCCATGATCGTTGCCTGGTGCTGACCAGCAGACGTATCAGGCCCCTGGGGTTGCAGGAATTGGTTGTACGCCCAGTATCCGCCGAACAGCACCAAGGTGAGTGCGCACCCGATCATTGACTGCACATACTTGTTGCGCAGGGACCGGCGGATGCGCGTGAGGAGCGAGTCTTTCATGGAGTTCCCTTTAGGCCGGGCCCAAGGCTGGCCCGCTGGTGATGAAAAGATCATGAGCAGGTGGAGTGTTCAAGCCATCTCCACCTTCTGAAAAGCTGGCGCTTGGTTAAAAGCCCATGCCGAGCTGCTCTGTCAGCTGGGTGGCCGGAGCAGGCTTGGGCGCTGGCGAATGGTTGCCTGCAGGCGCGTCTGCAGGCACGTACACCGGCTCCTTCTGCAGGCCCAGTTCAACTTTGATCTTTTGGACAGCAAGGTAGGCCTCGATGTAGGGACGGGTGTGTTCACCGTGAAGCCCACGAGTGCTCAGGTTGAGCCCTACCTTTCCACTTGCATCAGCCATGAGGTAGCGACGGCCATCCTTGATCACCTGAACGAAGCCCTGTGCGTATCCGCTCTCCGCGAAGCGGGTGAGGCGGTCTACTTCAGAGAAACGTGAGCACAGGCTTGTGTGCAGAACCTGCAGGTGATGCTCGGCTTTCTTGAGGTCGTCTTGCTTCGGATCTACGCCGGCCCATTCGAGGATAGTGGCCCAGGTGCCGGATTGAGTGCGCGGCAGCTGGACTCCGGTAACCGCGGTGAACACTGCCTTGCCGACATTGTTCAATCCGTTTGCCAGGAAATTGAGCGCATACGCATCGCGTGCCAGGAGAGCTTCGGCGAAATGCAGGTGATAGTCCCGCACCTGGATTTCTCGACCGGCGCGCCCGCCCAGCTCGTGAGCGTACATGGCTGCTATCCCTTCGACCGTATGGGTCTCAGGTGACGGTTGGAGTTTGCGTACTGCAGTCATCGTGTATCCCCTGGCTGTGTTCAGAATGGACACAGTTTCAGGGCAGACGATGCGTGCCAGAACCGCAGTGAATTGCCCTGCGGCCCTGGTAGAAGGCCTTACAGGCGCTGAACCTTTACCTTCAGCTTGATCTCATCAGCACCTATTCCGTTAGCAATTTCCACCTCGGAATTAGCCATGACGACCATGCTGCTGTTTAGACTTTGGATACGGAAGGATGCAGATTCGAGTTCGGTGTCTCCGAGTTTGAGTTTTTGCTCTTCGAGGACCTGAACGTAGCTACCGTCGACAGAGACGGCAAATTTGTCGTCGGACGCTTCTCGAGCCGTAATATCGGCCATGAACCCAACGGGCACCTTTTCCTTCTCTCGAGTCGGTTTGTCACAGGCGGGTTTGAAGGGATTCAACCAGCGGCTGATGCCTTCCCGGCACGTCACCGTCACGTTGGTATCGATTTCCTTGAAACGCCCATCGTTGAAATGGGCGGTAGCCCCTTTCGAGATTTCCTGGGTACCGCTGCTGAGCACAACGCCGCCCTTGGTGACTTCGGTCTGGATCGTGATGCGATCGCCGGCGGATGCAGGCACCGAAATTACAGCGGCCGCGACTGCGGCAAGAGCAAGCATGGGGAGTTTTGGCATTCGTTCTCCAAAGGGTATTTAAACCCTGGATTGAGGGGTGAAGCACCTTTTCAGGTGCTTCGTTCAATGAGGCGGATCATTGCCTTGGCAGCTTGAGAGAGCCTACTGTTCTTGGTCGACGGCGCTCCGCTGACCGACAGCCATGCAGCCGGCAACGAACATAAGGATGAGAAGGCAAAGGGCACCGGCCCCCATGGTCGTCAGCAGACCGAAGATTCGATCCGGGTCAGCGGTCATGTCCTGGTCGAACAAGGCGTACAGCCAGTCACTCTTGAAGCGGCCGAGATAGTAGGTCAGAGCGAACACCGCAAAAATGATCAAACGAAGCATCATGAGCTCCTACAGGACTGCTTTGAGATAGTCGATTGCGGGGTCAAGTTGCTGGACGGGATTGACCTGGTGGTCATCCATGAAGCCGATCAGCAACTGGACATCGGAACTGAAGGCTCCCGAAGTCAACAGGGCCTGCGCCAGCGAGCTGCCAACTTCGTATTTGGAAGCTGCAGCCTCCCAGTTACCAACTGGACCGACCTTAGCGATTTGCGAAATGCATCGTTGGGCGGTGAACCCGCTGGTGAGTCCACCGCGGATAGACAGGAGGATTGCCAGTTGCGTCTGAGACGAAACCTCGGTGTCCTGGGGCTTGGTAGCGTCAGTGTTCTGGTTCATATGGATAGGAGTCCAATGGTGGAGACTCCTATCCTATGAAGTGGTGGCGACCCGTACGAGCCAAGTTGAGGGGCTGAAATCCGTTATGGACCGGGACGGCGGACTCACTTCTTCGAGATGATCTCCAGTACCCGCACGAACAGGTTGATGATGTCCAGGTAGAGCGATGCCGCGCTGTCCACCGCGTTGTCGACGGTCCGCTCGATCTGGTTGGCCCGCCCCCAATCCACACCTACGTATCCACAAAAAATGGCTGCGACGATCCAGTCCATTACGCCCAGTTTTACGTCGAACACGAAGATCTGCAGCAGCTCAACCACGATCGTGATGCACAACGCCCAGAAAAGCGCAGCCTCGATCCGTTTGAAGAAGGCCGGGAACAGCGTTCCCAGAACCATCATGGATACCGTGAGGAGGGTGGTGACACGGACTGCCGCGATGATGTTTTCCTGCGAGTGGCCGGGAATGAACATGACCAATACCAGGCCGATCGGAACCACGATCATGTTGTAGCCGAAGAAGCTAATGATCGGGTTCTTCGAGCTGAAGATAATGATGCAGCCGACGATCGCACTGGCGAAGTATCCGATGATGAACACCAACGGGTTGATCGCTTTGATGGTTTCGGTCGGGATGGTTGCTACCATCCACCAGTTCAGGGCGAAGCCCCAGAGAAGTACCGCTCCGAGGATCAGGTTGTAAACCGACGCGGATATCTGGTGATAGCTGCCGATGCGGCTGAAGGTATCGTTCTTGAACATGATGGTTCCTTTCGCTCGACGAGCCCCCCATGGACATCGTCAGGTCCTACATTCAATTACCTGGTCGCGTGTGCCACCAGCTGGTTCATAGCAACTTAGAGATGCTCAACTACATCCCCGCTCTGAGAGTAAAAGACGGTTTTGTTGACGACGTTGAACTCTCTATCTTGGTATGCAGCTCGCCACATAGACTCCGGGACGTCGCAGCCCAGTTCACGGACCACCCCCTTGAAATAGCCAAGCTCCTGGGCATGAGAACGTGGGTCGTCGAGGTTGGAGTAAATGATCCGTTCATCGCTGTATTGCTGGCCCGCAGGCGGCTCCGCGAAAACGACTAGGTAGAACTCTGCCATTGGCTTGTCCCACCCAAGTTGAACCCGGACCAAGCCATTGGACTTCGCGCACGGCACGCAAACAATGTGTTGGCTCATCCGAAATCCCTAGAAGTTGATGAATGTTGGCGCATCGGCCAGCTTGAAACGGTACGAAATGATAGGTCCGCGCTTGATTCCTCCCCAGAACGTGGACGCATTTGAGGTCTGATCCGGCACCACCAATGTGCGCGAAAGCAGTGTGAGTTCCTTTGCCTGGTCGAGCAGCCACACTGGTTCATAATCTGGCTCAGGGCGATCTGCGCCGATGAATAGCAGATACACCCGCTGAAGCTCGGTGCTGTAAGCAACCCCTACATTCTTTTTGCCCATGAAGTCGGGATAACAGATCAACTCATATCGATCAATGTCCGCGCCGACACCATCGTTGAGGGCGTGACGATACTCGGCCAACATCATTTCTGCTTCCGCATATGCGTCAGCAATGGGAGTTTTCCCTTTTCCACTGAATGGTATCGGATCGCTGAGAGTGCATTTTCCTGTGGGCGTATCAGTCATTTGTCATTCCCTACATTATCGCGGGCGCGAATAACACGCCTCTTTTACGGCCCAAGCCCCACACTTGATGGGGCTTGGGATTCAACAGACGGGCTTAACCGATCAGGATGCTTTGGCGAGGTGAGGAGCCTGGGCCACTGGTGTGAGGAGTTCGACCAGCGCGGACTGCTGTTTCACGTCGAGCTTCCTGAAACGGGCAATTAGGCGAAGTTCATCCGCGGACAGACCTTCGCCGTTCGCTGCAGGAAGGTTCTCATTCCCATCCTGAGATTCGGCCTCAAGGCTCGCTTCGAGCCGAGCAAGGATTTCTGAGTTCATGCTGCGGAAGTTCCCCCGGGCAACGTCCGCGATTTTGTTGCGCATTCCGTCCGGGAAGCGAACCACGAATTTGTCTGCGATTCGTGAGGCATATAGTGGGAATTGACTGTTGCTCACTTTCTTTCCTTCATTCTGTCCACGTTCATGCGACTGAGGACCTCTCAGGGCAGTCCATGGGGTTGTTAGTCTATCGGCCCGCTGGCGTTATTCGAGCCAAACCGAGGCCCAGGTTTTCAGGCTGTACTACTGAAGCGCTTGGTCATTGTCGGCCGGTGCTAGTCTGGGATCGGGTTGGTTTCGTTCTCGTCGCGGATAGCGCGGCACAGGTTCAACAGCGCTTCACGGACCTTCGGGGAGCGGCCGCCGCCGGAGAAGGGCACACAGAACTCGACGTCTGCCATTTCACCCTCGTCGCTGATCACTGCTACGCAAACGTCAGAGTCCCCGTCCAGGATCAACCGCAAGCGTCCTTGGCCCATATCCTCCCTGCGTTCGAAGAACTCACCCAGGGGAAGCGGCGGCCCCTGATCCTCGGTCTGCTGCTTGAGCAGTGCGCGGGCAGCCTCAATGACCTGGCCGCCAAAGAGTGTGTCGCCGAAGCGACCTCCGTCCTCGGTCAGCGTTTCTGCTGCCTCTTCGATTGCCAGGCTGGTGATCAGGACCATAGTTTCATCCTCGTAGTTCGGGTTTAGAGAAACAGCGCCAGCTGCCCGATCAGGGCATTTCGCTTGTCTTCTTCCTTTTTCTGGAACTTTGCTTGCAGGGTTTCGACCAGCGCATGCGGGTCATTGATGATCGGCATCAGCCCGTGGAACCAGGCCTGGTTGCCCACGCGCATCATCCGATCCCACTCTCCCAGGCTGCCCTTGTAGAGGGTTACAGTTCCGAGACCGACCAGGTAATGGACAACGCCAGAGGGGTTATCCAGCACCGAGATTCGGTTCAGGGCATAGTCGAGGTCGAACTCCCAGAACAATGCCGCACCTTCTTCGTCGATCTCGAACTCGTCACCTACGTTCGCGTTCTGAACGATCTTGCCGTTCGGAAGAACGGTGGTGTCTTCCCAATCCACGGCAGCAGCTTCCACATTGCGGAATCCGCGCCACGCGGCGAAATATTCCTCATCCGCGAAGGGAACCTCTGCACGGAAGGAAACGTCCTTCTCGGTGTACTTAGGAATCGAGGCAAGATCGGGAATGTCATAACGCTTGCCTTGCTCGTAGATCTCTTTCCAGGTGCGCAGGGCCATGAAGCTGCGTTGGTACTGGTACCGGCCCCAGAGGCAGTCCAGAGCGATTAGCTGGCGGTGGTCAAGAAGATGGAAGCGGGGAGCAATGCCCAGCTTGCGTGCAGCGATCTGCTCCCGGACTTGTATCGTCAGAATCAGGCGCAGCAGCTCCAGGGTATATCCCGGAGCGTAAGCGTTGGGTACGACCTTAATTGTCCCGGTTTCTTCGTTGATCGTACGCGCCAGCCAGCAGCGCGCAGGCGGATCGAAGTGTCGCGCCAGCATGTAGTTCCGCAGGTCGAGCAGGGGCTTCATCCAAGCGTGCTTTCCGCCCTCAGCCGAAATCATGTTTTCGGCGCTGGTGTCCTTCGAGATACGTCCGCAGGCCCAGCAACCTGTCCTGGCGGAGCAGGGTGGGCGGTTCTGCTCCCGGCCCGAGATGTACTGGTTGACCATGCAGTCCCCGCCGTTGGCGTCCCGGTAGATATCAACCAACTCTTCGAAGTCGGAGTAGGCCTCAATCTTCTCGGAGCGGACGTGCCCGATGTAGGTGAAGATGTCGAACGCATCCCATTCGGCGATCGGGCTCAACACGAGTTGACCATCTTCCATCGCATCGACAGCTTCCGTAGAACTCTCACCTCGAGCCTTCATCCGTGCAGCGCGCTGCGCGCTTTCCTCGAAGCGTGTGCCGATCAGGCTTACCAGATTTGCGTCTTTCGCTTTGACTCCATCCTTTTCGGCTATCCAGGCACGCACTTGGCGCTTGATTCGGTCCAATGCTGACTTCTTCATCATCTGTTGGCACTTGGTGTTGTTGCCCACCGACATGATCGTGCGGCCGGACAGCAGGCCAACGAGATAGTCGTTGGACAGATTTGGGGAGGCCACCCAAACACGAGTCTCGATACCGGCAGTTTTGGCGTAAGCCTTGATCGCCCTGATCTGGCCTTTGTTGTAGATCTCGATCACTGGATTTTCGAGACCAGTGTTCGAATGGATTACGTGCAGTGCCGGAACACTGTGGCCTTCAGCGATCAGATCGCGCAGGGCGGTAAACGCCAAATTCAGTGTCACGCTGCTGTCCTTGCCTCCCGACCAGGCCACCACTAGGCGACGACCTTCGCGCACCTGCTGCTTGATGGCCTCAACCGCGGCTTTCACCTTCTCGTCGAAGGTCAGGTCTACCACCTGCAGAAGAACCGGGGCAGGCTCTGCGGCGTCGAATAGGCCGGCTTGTATCGACTGGTTCAGTTTGGTTTGCGCGGAGGTCATGGTGCTGGGCTCACTGCGATGAATATCGGAATGAGCCCAGTTTCAGGGGCACTTGGTTGTGCCAGAACCGGGGTAAAGGAAAAGTTTCGAGTTGCTGCTCAGGGGAGGTATGGGAGCCGCTGGGCGCAACTCAGGGGCTAAGTTCAGTGCCAATAGCTGGAGTTGAACCAGGGTTAGGGGGCAGGCGCCCCCTCAGTTAACGGACGGGATGATCAGGAGCCGAGATTGCGGTTCAGCCCGGCTGGACCAGCACTATCGGGACTCGCACTACGGGGCCCATCTCTTTGGCGACGATAGCGCGGCAGGCGGCCACCTTGACGCCCTTGTAGGTTTCAAAGCTGGTGCCCGAGTCGAAGCAATGAGCGCTCCCCCAAAATTCACCTTGGCGGCTCGGGTCTCCCGATTCGTGGTTGCCCAGGACGATGGCGCGCTTCTCGATCAACGGGCCAAGTTGGCTCCAGTTGCTCGAGGGGCTGTATTTGTCGCCGATCTTGGCCATCATGCCGCCAGGCGCTTTATCCCAGATCCAGTAGCCTCCATTCGCTGTATTTCCGAAAGCCATCGGGTCGTACTTTATCGGCAGGCCTTCAATCGTTGCGATGGCCCAGTCCAGTGCCGCGCCGATCAGCTCCTCAGTTTGTACTTCAACCATGTTCATCGTTGTGGTCCTTCTTCTAGAGACGCGCTCTTGGGGGGTTGGTTATGCGATGACGCGATTCAAGAGGATCGCCGGGGCGGTGAGCTGGGGAGTTTGCTTGGCGGCTGTGATAGCCAGGATGCCCTTGCTGCAGCTGATCTGCAGAATGGCACCCTGATCGTCACGCGCCAGGATGGACACGCCCATCGACATTGCGACGTCTAAGCGCATGGCTCCAGATGCCACGGCGTAGCCGAGGGCGGTGAGTTGCTGGAGTGGGGAGTGCTGCTGGCTCATGGCTCATTACTCGCTTGTTCGTTGATGTAGCCATGTTCGAGCGGCTCAGCCTGTGCCACCACCAGGGGCTGAATTTTCTTTCAGGCCCCTTACTCAGTCGATGAACCGACGGAACTGAGCCCTTTCCGGATGCTTTGCCATCGGCATAAGGCGATCCGCTTCTGTGGGTTCCTGCAGCTCTCCGTCCCTCAGCACGCAAGTCATGAGACCATCGACCGCATCGCGCAGTACGTCGTTGAGATTTCGCAGGTGTAGTGCTTCTTCCTCATGACCATGAAAGGCCGCTTGTTCGCAAAGGCCTACGAGAAGCATGGAATTCGCGATGAGGGACAGGGCCTCCAGGGACATCTCCAGATTGCGCTGGCAAGCCTGCGATGCGACCACCACACGGTCTGCTTGCGGCAGAACCATGGCAACTGCACCGTTGTTGTACTCGCGGAGCTCCCAGAGACCGCCAGAAAACTTGCCCTCCATCAGCGAATTCATGACCGAATACAGGTTGTTTGCGAAGTTCGAGCTTTGGCGACCGATCTTCAGTTCCAAATGCTGTACAGCATGCTCATTGGGGATTACGCGGTAGGACACGTGGAAGACTCCAGGACGATGAGCCCCGGTCAGCCCGGGGCGTAGGGGTTAGATGGTGCTCGCGACCGGGGTGGCGACCAGTTGGGAGGTGATGATGTAGTGCTGACGATGACCTTCAGCAGTGGGGTCCGGGCTAGAGCCCGCCTCTTCGTAGAGGTTGCGGATTGCCACTTCCTGGGCGGTTCCCTCATCCGCACAGCGCACGTGATAGACAGAATCATCATCATCATCTGCGAGTCTGCAGGTCACGGCATACAGGCTGCCATTCGGGTCCACCTCATGAACGACACTGCGCAGAGGGACGAGTACCGAAGTGGAGGGCTGGATCGAATCATTGAGGGCAGTTGCCAGACGCTCGATGTGCTCGCGGCAGCCGCTTGAAAGTACCTCGATCGGTGAGTCCGGGTTGTCGGTGTTTACGCAGAGCTCCCAGGCAATCCCAAGCCAGGTGCTGGCGCTACTGGCAGCGCGATAGAAATTCTGGTGCTCACTTGGAAGGAGGTTGACCTCCTCTTGGTCATAGATGAGGACATGCTCGTCGTCATAGAGCAGGGCAAGCCCGGGAGCCAGGCCCACGTCGTGTTGAATGCTGCTCAGCAGATCTTGGTCCTGGGCAGGATGGATCGACCTGAACAGGATCGGGGTGGCTGGATCATCAGTGTTCTCCAGCTGGCCAACCTGGCGGGTGAATGAGTTCGTAATCTTCATAGGTGGACACCTGTGGCCGTTGTGTTGATGAGGTCATTACACGGTGGTCAGGGGTGTGCCAGAAGCGGTTCGTGAATTGGAGACGGGTACTTTGGTTGGTACCAGCTATACAGGCGGAATAGCCTCATGGATGCAAGGTCGTCGCGCCTTGCCAATCCCTAATAGGAGGCCTGAATGGCAAAGCCGGAAATCGACTGGTTGGTTTATGTGAATGGCGTGGAGGTAGGGCAGGTCCCCCACGAGGAAATGGAGCAGATCACCGCGACGGTGAAGCGCGACTGGGTGGTGTATGTCTCCCAGGGTGTGGAAGTCCTGAAAACGGCGCTTCGGATGCTGAAGCTCGCAGTGATGTGTGCCCCGGCGGTTGCGTTGCTTCTACTGGTGTTCGACGCTCTTAGCTCGCCAGTTGAATTCGATCGTGACTTCCAGCTGCGATCTCCTCACGAGCTGGTTCTGGCATATGCTGCGTTCGGATACCTGATCGCGGGCGGCACCACGCTGGTCATGCTGGCTATGGGGTGCCGGTTTGGCTTCCAAAACCAGTTTACGGCCCGCGTCGTGCGCTCTACCAGGAGATTCCTGGCGGTACCAGCGGACGGTGAGGTGCAAATAGAAGGGATTCACCGCCATCCACAACCGCCCGTGATGAGTTGGTGGCAGATTCTCCGTGCAGCACTCAAACCGCTGTGCAAGAGAGGGGAGGTGCAACCACCGGCGCAAGGATGATCAAGGCAAAGACACGAAGGCCGGCTTTGCCGGCCTTTTTGATGGGGCTATCTGAGTCGCACCAGGAAGCCTGCGAGGGCGTTATCGATGCAGCTCCTGGCATCTAAGCCGACAGCCATGAACATGCCCGAGAGCCCATCAGGTGCCGCTGCAGCCTCCAGTCGAACACGAAGGAAACCGTCAGAGAACTCAGGTCGATACTTCAGAACCCAATCCAGACGTTCAGTCTCTGACCGTTCGACGCCCAGCGAATGATCAGAACAGCATTTCACCGCGCTCACCTTTTCTTCGGGCTTTCTCTCGAGCCTCTTTCAGCAATTCGTCGGGCCACGGAACCATGCCCGTGACGGTGCATTCTTCTATGGGGGCGATTGCGCCGGCGATACCGGTCAAGGTCACATGCGTTGCCTGCTCGCGAAGGCAGTAACGCATCTTGCCGCCCTGGAAGTCCCTGCAAGAGTCGAAGAGGATCTCGCCAAGGAAGTCGTCACCGAAATCAGGTTTCGATTCCACGCGGCACATGTAGCCGGTTACCCGGTACCGACCTGGTTCCTTGCCGAAACTGTCGGTGCCGTAATTGACAAGAGCCCCTACTTCTGGGGCCAGGATTTCTGCGGGGATAAGGTTCGACATGACAGTAGCTCAATGGTGAATTTGAGCCATGCTCACCCACTCTGCGCGGTGCCACTATCCCCGCCGGCGAGCCCATTCATTAGTCGCTCAAGCGCCTCACGGGTGGCGTCTTCAGCTTGCTCGAGAGCATCCTTGTGGCCCTGCTGATATGCGGTGCGAAGATTCTTTGCACTGAACTCCGGGTCACACCGTAGCTCACGAATGGCTCTACAGAGTTGCTCCCCAAAGCCCTGAACATGGTCCAAGGTCACGGCGGGGAGTGCTGGCGTCTGACGGTGATTCTCGCTTTCCATGGCTTGCCTCTCGGGAGCACGGTAGGAAACGGACGTTTATAGGGCCAGGAGCCCTAGCCTCTATTTCATTCCCTGATCTGGGCCATGAAAAGCGAAAATGGGGGGCGGAAATTCCTAGACTGGGCTGAAGTCTCTGGCTTTCTCGTTCAAGGCCCGTAGCAATTGCTCGCCGGCAGCGTCACCGAAACCCCGCTGTAACCTGGTACCAACAGCTTCGTTCCCAACGAATGCCATTGCCTCCGCCACACGCCTTCCAGCTTCTTGATGGCCGATTAGGAAGTCGACCGCAACCACGAAATGCGAATGTCGATTGCCGCGGCTGTCTTTCGTCTGGTGGCTGTCCCTGGTCACACCATAGACAGTCAGGGAGGGAATGGAGTCTGGGTCAAGCTCTCCATGAACAGCCGTGATCTGAAGTCTGTCGAGCGGGAATGTCTGGATTTCCAGCTGCAGAACGCCATGGTCGACGCTGATATGGTCATACGAACCCTGGGCAAGCCAGTTGTTGAGGAGGGCGGCCTGGCGCTTATATTCCCTTGTTATCTCCATGGCCTTGCCGATCCGGTTGAAGGCAAGCAAGAGGCATATCGCTGCAATGGTGTTCGATATCCAGAAAACGACTGCTGTGGATAGGCTTGCTTCCAGCAGTTGACGACCATCACCGATAACGCACCAGGTCATCCAACCTAAGCAGATCAGGATATCGCCCAGGGCGAAGAATGTGCGTTTGTCGATAGGGGCGTGGAGCTCCCATTGGGTGCGAAGATCAGTACCTTCGAATATCTCGTCCGCCATCAGAGAGCGTCGAAACTTGTGCATGGTGAACCTCATGGACTGTTTGAGTTTCGCCCAGTCTCGGAGGCGGGCTCGCGTGCCAGAAGCCGTAGCCGGCGCTGCAGTCACCGGCTGTGGAATTCACGCAGCTTGGGTCGGCTGGTGTTGGGGAGGGGTGGGTACAGTCTTGAGGCTCTGGCCCTTTTTCGGCGTCAGCGCGCGGACGGTGTTCGTCATTCCGTCGGCCATGTCGATCAGGTAGGTCGTCGAGAAGACACTCACGATCATCCCAACCAAGCCCAGGTGGCGAGCAACAGCGGAGGGAGCCTGGTATCCGATGAACCCCAGCGCGATCGCAGTTGCGGCCAGCGCAAAGGCATACCTGTCGATTTTGCTGCGACGTGCGATCAGTTCGTCCAGACTCCGGGTGCATGTTTGTGGGCGGGCACGGCCAACAGTATCCATACGGTGGTTCATTTCCTGGTTTGGGGATTGGGGAAGTAGTGCCGAACATCTTCCATCGGCGACACGTGCATCACGGACATGTATCCGAACCAAAAGTCATTGAGGTTCAGATTGATCGCCGTCGAGTCGACAGGGGCGATGCGCGTATCGCACATAGCATTGGTGCCCGAAATGGAGAAGTGAAGCCTGCACGCCATGGGCCTGGAGTTGTAGATAGAGCAGGCATTCTGCTTCAGGAAGGGACAGGGTTGCCGGAAGTAACGGTTGGCGAGTTCACCTACCGGCTCCCCGGAGGGAGACTGGGTGCGCTTCCTGCCAGTCGCCTCGGCGATGATGTCGGCCTCAACTTCATGGATGGCCACCGCGATATGGCAGCAGTGGCTGCAGGTCTTCTGGCAGGCCGAATGAGGGCCGATGGCCTCTGCAATCCGATCGCCAAGCTTCCGAAGACGCATGTATTTCGCCTTGAGACTACCCTTCTGATCACCGATTTCAGCCGCCATTTCGCCTGCATTCACTATCCAGGGAGCGTCCCGTGCGATGCGGAAGGCATTTTCCTGGGCAGTCGCCTCCAGTGCCTCTCGCTTCGGCAAGCTGGAAACGTCGATGGTTGAGATCAGTTCATTCATAGGTTCGGATCGGGGAGTTAGATGGCCGACATCATAACGCCAAAGCCCCGAAATCCGAGGGGCTGATCAGCTTTCCGCTTGGTATTGCTGCGGAGAGAGCCCCGTCAGCGCGGTGAATTTGGAGTCGATGCTCACGAGTTGGCGACGCCAGCTCGTCAGGGATAGCTCCAGCGCTTGAATTCCGGGAGTGCGCTCTAGGGCTCTTTGGTCAAGGTCGATGAAAGCGAGGATGCGCTCTCTGGCGCGAAGAAGTTTTTCGATTTGAACAGGGTCTTGCATGAGGGTAGTGCGTTCCTTCGTGGGGAAACTCCATTTGATGGAGATGAGGTAGGCATGAAACGGGCCAAAAGTTCGTTCCGTACTTGAGGCCCAGCTCATGCCCAGTGGCATGGACCATTGAGGGGATGCCAGTCAGGATTGCTGAACGTGGTGCCGCGCGAGATCCCGCTGCTGCCGTACATGCTCGAGCAACTCCGGGCAGACTAAACGCCAGATCGGTGCAACGGCATGACCGGCAGTACAGGCGAGTCCGGTGTCCTCGAATCGGCCGGTGGCCAGGAGCTGCTGTGCCAGGTCTTCGTCGACATCCCAGTTGACGCAGAATTCATCCGTTTTCAACAGGGCATCCGGAATGTTCACAGAGAGTGTGCAGTAGGGAAGGCTTTCCTCATCCCAGACCTGGAGTGCGATGCCGAAATTCTTGTAGAGGTGCGCGGTGAAGGTGAACTCTGCCATCAGTCGAACACCTCTTCAGGTTTCCCGTGGATGATGGGAAGGGCGCTGCCTTCCATCCTGACGGCGGACATCGCCTCGTCCTCATAGCCCCAGATATTGGACTTGTCGGACTGTCGCTGAAAACCGAGCCAGAACACGGGGATCTGGCGGCCGTGTTGGATGTAGTCACGCATCGCTTCAACCAGACTCCGCATGGTTCCGCCGTGGGTAAAACCGTGCCAGCCGTTCCCGAATGTTGCAGGGTGGGTGTAAACCCGGGCTTTGGAGTAGTGGTCGTGAAACCACACTTTGCCGCGCTGGTCGAGCTCCAGTCGGGCAGTGGTGTTGGTCGTATCATCGAAGAAAAAGCGCCGGCCGTGCCGGGCGATGACTTGGATCAGCTGGTTGGCGTGCTCCAGACGTTCTTGCTTGCTCACCTAGTTTCCTCCTTGGGGATAGGGCAGCTGGAGCCGATATCCTCTCGCAGGACTTGGTGTGCCAACAGCATCCAGTGGCGGATAGGCTATGCCTCTTGCCGGCGGGTTCAAGTGAAGTGGAAGGGCTGGAGTTCATCACCTGGGATGAAGGCGATCGACAAAGGCGAGATAGATAGAGAGGGCCGCAGAAAAAGGAAAACCTACCCCTGGCGGGGTAGGTTTAGAGGCATCACAACTTCACCCTGATGGTGCCGGTCCCGAGGGAACTGCACCCAGGAAACCTAGCGCAACAGCCAGGGGCGAGCAGCTTAAGGTCAGCCCTGAGGAGCAAACACCGTTTTCTCTTTATTGGATTCAAAAGAGATGCAGGCGAGGTTCCGCTTAGGGATCGAATCACCCGGCTTGTGGTTCAGTGCAGCGAGTCGTTCAGCGTTGCAAGCCTGAGCGAGTGCAGCATCTTCTGCAGCCTTCTCCACTTTTTGGGAGTGAACTGCATAGATCACGAGGCCGATGAGGGCGATCAGGAAAAGGTTTTTCATGAGGAGTCTCCATTCCGAGCAAAGGACGATGAATCCCAGGGCTCGGTTGCCAGGGATCTAAGGCAGATTCCTGGCGCGCGGCCAAAGAATCAGCCGCGAGGGGACTGGCAGTCAGCAGGTTGCATGACTGCGCGTGGTTGTGGTGCCTGGGTGGATCTATCACCAGATTTGCAGAATTCTGCCAACCGAGTGATCCGCTCAAACCCCCTTGAATGCAAGGGCGTAGGAGCGGTGCCTAAAAGCAATTTCAGGCAGTAAACGAGGCGAATTTATCAAGGGTCGGCGAACAGATCAACGTGATTTGCTTGCAAAAGGCCACTACTCGGCCACCTTTCCGAATCAGCCGAGGCTTCTGGCACAATCTGCACCGAGGAATGATGCCGACTCTAGGCAATCAAGCCACCAACAAGGAGTTCAGAACATGGTCGCCATCACCGCGCTGAAGAAGGACGATGTCCTTTACGATGTCGTCTCGCAGAAGGCCGGCAATACCACTCTCCGCCGGCAGGCGGTCTACAGGGTTCTCGTTACCGAGGTGGCTGAAGATCATTCCTATGTCATGGCCCGCTGGAACGGAAACGCGGAGCGAAAGTACCGCGAGGGCCAGGTTAAGAAGTGGCGACGCACCGCTCCCAAGGACTGAGTCAGGCCAAGCCTGAATCTGCAAGCAGCCTGGCCTGCTCCTCTGGCAACGTGCCCTTCTTCAGCTTTTGCTGTTGCCGGTAGAGCCAGGCTCCCACCTTCTCACCGGAAGAGGCTTGGTAGGTAGAGGGCATTGAGCCATGTTCGGCCACGTACGCCGTGGCTAGGGTGAAATGCTTTTCCCAGGCTGCTGCAATCGGGTCCATCTTAAAGCCCAGATCAATCAATGCCTTTGCCCGCGGATCTTCGGGCCGGGATTTCAACCTGGTGCGTTGGTTCGAACACCACGAGCCGAGTTTGTAGCCGGCCGCGGTCACATAAGTGGTCGGAACGTCGCAATGGCCATGAGTGGACTGGAACAGACGGAGTTGCATCAGGCCGTCTTCGAACGCGGCTGACTCCATGTTGAACACGAACCCGAGGCGCTCAAGCCTGGATACGCGGTTCAACTCCAGCTTTCCGGCTTGATAGCGCTGGCGCTGGTAACTCACCCAGGTGCCTAGCGCAAACCCACCGGGGCTCTCGTATTCCAGAGGCGGGCTGGGACTCAACGTGTCCTCAAAGTATTCAAGGAGGGCTTCAAAACCATCCTCCCAGGATGATTCAGCTACAGCCTGCAGGCTGACTCCCACCCCTTCGAGCCGCCGCTTTCTTGCCAAAGTGATTCGGCGCGTTCTCTGGTTCCTCAACCAGTCGGCTAGCTTGATGCCCCGAGATCCCTCTACGGTTTCCGGGACGTTGCTGTGTCCATTCTGCTCGATGAAGGCCTGCAGGGCCTTGAAGTTCTCTTCCCAGAGGTCTTCGTTGACATCAAAAGCGAATCCTTCAGACCGGAGCTGCTCCTCGCGACTATCGGAGAGCCTGCCAGCGCGGTAGGCCTTTCGCTGTTCGCTGCACCAGGTCCCGAGGTTGCGCCCGGTCCCAGTGACGTGGCCGGCTGGGACGTTTGCATGGCCCTGATTCCTCTTGTACTGCCTCAGTTCCTGGAATGCTTCGGCCCAAGACGTGGCGTGTGGATCGAAATCGAATCCGATCGCTTCGAGTTGAACGCGCCGGTCATCTGCCAGAACTCCTTGAGCGTGTAGGGTCCGCTGCTGGGCGCACCAGAGCCCAAGACGGGAGCCATTGGCTGTCACGTACCGCTTAGGCACGGCGCAATGCCCAAACTCCTCCAGATACCGTTGCAGATGACCGAATGAGGTTTCCCAAGACACTGTGAGGCGGTCAACCAGTTGGTGCTGGATGAACTCCTTCACCGCCTCGAGCAGTTCGGCCGGGGCGTGCACCTCCAGCTTGTCGAGCAGGGAGCTGACTGGAGTAATTCCCCACGAATCGGGATCAACCCGCCGGCGGATCTGCACCAGTTCGTCCTTTATCCGGTCATCCAGCTCGGCCACCGTCGAGAGCACTCTCCAGATGTGCTTCATCGAAGATCGCGCAAGGGCCTGTTGGACGGTTTCTCCGTGCCCAAGCTTCAAGCGGACAGGGAGCAGAACATACCCTTTCAGTTTTCCAGGGGCACGACGCAAGGCCCGGCCGAGGGCCTGGACGATATCGGTTGAAGACTCCTTCGGATCGAGGAAGCCGACCATATCAACGACCGGTGCATCGGTCCCTTCGGAAAGGCAACGGGCATTCGAGACGACGCCCATGTCGCATTCTATGAACTGCCTCAAGATCAGGTGACGTTCGCTACCGGCCATCCTGCCGTCGACGTGCCAACCCTGAATACCGGGGGCGAGTCGATCTCCCACCTTGTTCAAGGTGTCACTGAACAGGCGCGACTGTGAAATGAAATTGTGGAACGTGAAGGCCTTGCGGGCTCCGACTTGCTGCATCGCCCTGACCAGTTCTACGGCATGGATTGTAGCGTTGGCCCCTGCCCAGTCTTCCTCCACAACTTCGTACGCATCGCGTAGCTTGGGCCCTGAGTCCCCCACAACGGTGATGATCACCTGGAAATCGCAAATGATCCCGCGGGCGATCGCTTCCTGCATCGAAAGGTGGTAGGCCACCGGGCCGTACACCTCTTCGTTGCACATCGAGTAGACCTCGAAGCCTGCTCGCGCGGTTTCCGGCAGATGCTTTGGCGTCGCGGTGAGGAACAGTCGTTTTCCAATTTTCAGGGTCGAATGGTCATGGAGCGCGAAGGTGAAGCCAGCGTCGACGTAGCCGGCGGTCCTATGCGCCTCATCGAAAATTCCCAGGTCGAAGAGAAACCCGACCGGTAGGCCTGCGGCGAGGGTGGGAACTGAGTGATAGGTGCAGAAGACATAAAGCGGGCCGGTCGACCGCCGCTCGATAAACGTCCCAATAGCCAATGGATCTGTCGTGACCTCTACCGGCAGGTCCACGATGCCCACATCCTCATCCTCACTCTCCGCAACGGATGGGTCGCTGCAGACGCATAGGATGCGATCCAAAGGGAGTTGACCAAGGCTGATCCAGGCGGCCAGTGTCTGGCTGATCAGCGAAAGCGAAGGCAGGAGTACCAGGACACAATCAGCAGCAGTCGCGAACGCCACTGCTTGGCCCAAGCGGGTCTTGCCCGTGCCGCATGCCATGTGAACCTGGGCACGGTTCCCCCGTTGGAATACCTGCAAGGTGCCGTTGAGGCCTTCGTGCTGATGCTCAGCAAGGGAATTGAGATCGAAATGCATGGGAGAGTGTCGGTTACGTGGCCAACAAACTTCCGATTATACGAAACGGAGAGGTACTCGGGGGCTTTGAGCCGGTTGAAGGGGAGTGGGGCCGGTAGCGCCCCACTGGGTTTGCGCGGTGTGAGGCGTTCAGGCTTGCCCGATGCTATTCAGCAGAAGGCATCACACCTTGTCGCGGTGCGCTGCCTTAAGGCGGTCCAGATCGGCGTACATATGGTCGAATGCCCTCAACTCATGCTTCCAGAATCCACGTTCATCACAATCAGGTTGATGGCTTTCTGGTTCCAGCTCAATCAGGCGCTCGAACGCTGCACGCCAGCTTTGTCGGTGACTGAGCAGATTGTCGGGGATCAGCAGGACACCGTTCTTTACTTGGGCCGCCAGGTAGAGAGAATGCCGCCCCTCGGGCAGCACTTGGCGACCATAGTCCGTCAGGTGGCAGAAAGAGGCCACCGGGCCGCGGCCGCACTTCGCAACCGGTTCAACGCCTTGAACTGCGTCCGTCGAGATCTCGGCCAGCTGGTGCTGGAGCTGACGGAGCGAGCCGCGGAGCTCATCGATGGTCATTTCCATGCCGCCACACTGCAAGCGTAGATCTTGGTTCTCCTGCTCCAACCCCACCCGTACAGCGTCTTCAGGGAGGCAGTACATGGTACGAACCTCCAGGCCCTCTGCGCGCGCCTTCTCAGCGTCTTCAGTAGTGCAATCTTCCCAAAGCGGGTTGTGCATCTCTCGACACTGGTGAATTGGGGTAGTGGTCGGGGAGCCCAGGAGCGCCAGCAGTTCGGCTTCCCGACGTTGCCAGGCAGCCCGATCGCTGTCGTAGTTAAAGTCAGCCTGGGAGACCTTGAGTTCCAATGCGCGAACGAGTTGTGCCGCATGTTCATAGCGGATGAAGGCGCCTTCACCAGACAAGCGAGCAGTTTCACTTTCTTCGCAAAATTGGTCGAAGCGTGGGAGTGTGGCCAGATCGTAGGAGGCGTCTTCAGCAACCAGGTCCTGGGGGCGCTCCGCGAAAATCATCAGGTGCTCCAGGGCACGATTGAACTCGTGGTCGACGTCGGCTTCCTCGCACTGAGTGGCAGAGTTGAACCATTCCTGGAGCATTTCCTGCATCTCTGCTCGAACCCGAGCAGACCAAGCGCGGGAATCAGCACCAAGCCGGTTGGGAGTAGTCTGGGAGGGAATGTAGGTGTTCACGCCTCGGTCTCCATGGCCTGATCGATGTCTTCCTGGGTAAGAACGTGCTCCTGGACGTTCTCGACAAGACCGAAGTCGGGACGGCAATGCAGGCGCGCCCAAGCTTTGATCGGTTCAAGCAGAGCCTTCAGCTCGGCTTTCGCTTCATCAGAAGGCTCCGGGTAGTCCTCCACCCATTCGCCGCAGTCACTTCCCTCTGCCTCTTCTTGCATGTGAATGAGGACGTCATCGACGTCGGGGACGTAGTCTGCAGGATCGGGATACTGCATTTCGCCGCGGAAGACGGTGGAACCCACCAGCAGGTGGTCGTTGCGCTTGAGGACTTCGGCCAGGGTTTCGTTGTGCCAGGCCTCTCCATTGTTGCTCCAGATGACTTTCCCATCGCGGGGATCGCGGTAGGTCTGGGTCGGAAGGGCTTCGGTTGCCATGAGGGCTTGTTCGGTCATATCCATTCAACTCCGCAAATTCACAAGGTCGAGCGAGTAAACCATCCGGGCTGCCAGGGCTCACTCCAAGTCAGGGCGCTGAAAATCACTCTGCAGGTTGCAGGTACTGGATCTCGTCGGAGGCCAATTCGATGAGGCGGTTTTGAAGTGCAGATGCACTGGCATTGCCCAGTTCGTCTTTGTTGAACAGCACAACGGCGTAGCCCTGTTCACGAAGCATGGAGATGGTCTGCTGGGAGGTATGGAGCACCTCGGCGACGCAGATGCTGACCGATTTGCTGTCGACGACGGCCGGAGTGTCCCCGGTCAGGCCACCATTGCCGATCATGGTGTTGATGGAATCGCTGATCTGGCGACCGAGTTCGCTCTCGGTGACGCTCGGGCTACCTGGTTTGCCATCGTTCACGTCCACGCTGCCATGGATGGTTGCTACGAAGTGCAGTTGGCGGACGCCTTTCTCGTCAGCCACCAGGTCCATGGAGGGTTCAACCACCTTGCTGGCGCTGGGCTCGAGAAGGGAGTCATCAAGGAGCGACTGGATCTGGCCATTTACCCAGGACCAGTAGCCGCTGGTGGTGTCGTCTGCTACGACGGCGTTGCGCCAGTCTTCACGGGTGAACGTCGGGTGTTGGCCGCCGCCGGCGGGGCTGTATTTCTGCTCGAGCTGATCGGCGGACAGGTGGATGTCTTGGTCGGTGGTGTTGCGCAGTTGCATGATGAAAACCTCATTCGTGGTTGATGAGGCATATCGTCAGCGGGTGAGGGATGTGGCAGAAGCGACGGAGGGTAAGATTTTCGTTACCCCTGTTTCGGATTGAAGCTGGCAGGTAAAGAAAAAATCGGCATACTCCCCAGAACTAAAGATTTTCTTGGCCGAGTGAAGAAAAACTTGGGAACCAGGGTGGAAATGTAAGGAATTCCAGGATGCAGGCAGCAGGATACGCACTTCTTCACGAGCGGCTGGCGCTCTCGGCTGTACCACTAAGTCTTCCAGCCATTGTACAGCCTGTGACTCGTCTTGAGCGCATCGGCCAAACCCTGGCCGTACCGCCTGCCATCGCACCAGCCCCGGAGGACATACTGGGGAATGTGCTGTTTGCCCTAAAGCATGAGGGCATCAACCTTTCGATTCTCGCACAAACGCTCCCGCGGATTCCGGTTGAAGAGTTTGAGCGGGCGCTACAGGCCGCACCCAACGGGATCTATATCAGAAAGGCCAGCTTCTTGAGAGAAGCCTTCACCGGCGAGCAACTGGCCCAGCATTCCCCCGTCCGCGGGCCCTTCGTCCACTTGTTCGATCCGGAGCGCTACATCACAAGGCCGGGCAATCGGAACTCGAAGTGGCGAGTTGAATTCAATGGCCTTGGCGATCTCACCTACTGCGCCACCGTGGAGCGGACGCCTGCCATAACCGAGCTGCTCGAGCACGATATTCTTGGCCGCGCGAAAGCTTTCATGGAGTCTCTTCCGCCGGGAATGATGGATCGCGCCATCAACTGGGCCTACCTGAGCGAGACGAAGGACAGTTTCGCGATCGAGCGTGAGGCTCCAACGGAAGACAAGTCACGGCGCTTTATCCAACTGCTGCGCCAGGCCCATGAGCGCCAACCGCTGACTGAGGAATACCTGGTTGGGCTCCAAAACGCGACAGTCGCAAATCCTTACGATCTTGCCGCTGCCTTCCGGCATGAACAGAACCACCTCGCTGGCGCTCTTCAAGGTGCTGCAGGGGTGACATATGTGCCGCCGCCACCTGAGCTCTGCAGGGAACTGATGGAGAGCCTGATGGGGTTTGCCAACGAGGCCCCCATGCAGATCGATCCACTTGTTGCCGCGGGAATCATCTCCTTCGGTTTCGTATTCCTGCATCCATTCATGGACGGCAATGGCCGGCTTTCTCGTTTCCTCATCCACCAAGCGCTTTGCCGTGCCGGCGCGCTGGAGAATGGTCTACTGCTGCCTGTGTCCGTGGCCATGAAGCGAGAAGAGCGCATGTACCTGGAAGCGCTACAGACGTTCTCGCGCCCGGTACGAGACTTCTGGGATGTGCAGTGGATCGACTATGGCCAACTAGCCTTCCAGTTCCGCGGGCACCCGGCGGTATACCGCTTCTGGGATGCTACGCCTTGCGTGACCTTCACTATGGTAATGGCCAGACATGCATTGGAGGTTGAGCTAAGGGAGGAAACTGCGTTCTTGGAGTGCTTTGACGCTGTCTATAGGGCCGTAGACGAGCGATTTGATGTTCGCGGCAGTGAGTTGGCACAGCTGGTAATGATGTGCCTGACCAACCAGGGGATCGTTTCGAAAAACCGGCGAAAGCAGTTCCAGTACACGGTGCCTGAGGAGGTGTTCGAGTTCATCGAGCAGGTCGCCCAGCAGGTACTGGGCGACCAACGCAACGAGGGCAGCGTTGGGGAAGGCGAGTAGGGTTAACCCTTCCGGAGACCATGCTCCGGGTGCCGGCTGCATTTGCAATTGTCCATGTAGAGCTTCACTGCGTCTTCGTTGGACATTTCGGCTGGCGCTTTCTGCAGGGTCTTGTCCTTCAGGATGCAGAGGCAACCACTTTCGAAGTAGTCGCGCATCTGTGCGTCATTCTCATCCCATGCCGTGATGTAAACGCCAGCCAGCTTCACCAGGTAGGTCAACTGCCGGTTAGCTGATCCTGCACGGCCAGCATGAGCCTCCGCCGGTTCATCTCCACGGCGAGGAGTGATGGTGGCCAGCGAGTATTCGAAGGTGTTGTCGCAGCGGCTCAGGAAGTCGTAAGCCTCTTCCGGAGCGTCTTCACTCACTTTGCGCTTCAATTCGCGCACCTCCCGCAAGGCTTGCTCCATCGCGGAGTGCGCTTGCAGGGCCTCATCGTCGACCAGCGCCAGCCAATCGCCGGCACGGGGTTTGGCCAGTGCCTCCGACAGCACCTTGGCTGCATGCGTGGAAACGGTGCTGACGAGACGGACAACTTCGTGGAATTCCATTTGATGATCCTGATCTAGTAGTTCGGACAAGTCATATCGTCAGGCTACCAGAGGTGTGCCAGCATCCCTGCGGCGACGATAGACCTTCTTTTTCGGGTCAGGTATCGACCACCCCCCAGGGATCAGCGCGCGAAGGTCATAGCCCATCATGAAGAGCCCTGCTTCGAAGGCATGGCACCGGTGAGCCAGGGAACTGTCCTCACCTTTGAACAAGGTAGTCCGCTCGAGCACGGCTCGCATGATCCAGCCCAGGATCAGCTGGCGCTGCGCCCAAATGTGAGGGCTTTGGTAGAGGAGCTGGGGAGTCCCGTTGTAACCGCGCCCGAGCATTGCGGGATTGCGGATCTGTCGAATCCTGTCAGATTCTGGATCGTCGAGCCCCGGTCCCCAGCCGAACATCCGGTGCGAAGCCTGGCCGGCGGCCCGAGCCTCTGACGAACCCCTATACAGGTGGTAGAGCATAGCGATCGCCGCCCCGACTCTTCCGTCATAGATGGGGGAACCATCCGTATCCAAAAGCGCATGGACTTTAGTCAGGCCCGAGTTGAATCTGCTGAACCGTTGTTTGGTGAGATCTGAAAGCTTCTGAGTGCCTGCAGGGCTCAAAAGGGGTTGCCGGTCGGTCAGGTACTTGACCAATTGGCCATTCTGGCTGAGTTCCAGGAGAAAGCCCTTCGAAGACGGCACATTCCCCCAATCGAGAATGGCGGCACAGGCGCTGAACGTATCGTCCTGGTCTTCGGCCTGTACTGCCGATCTGAGGTCTTCCCGAAGAGCATCCAGCCGGACTTTGACTGTTGCCCATTTGCCCTTCCATTGGTATTGGCCCTGTACGGCTTCGATGCCTTGAACTTGCACATCTAGCCCCCTGGGAACGAACTGACTGGGAAGGCACTTGAGGTGTACTTGGAGAGTGGGTAGGTGGTTGGTCAGCCAGCGGACAAATTGTTCGACATCTGGCTGGGCGAGGAAGTGTTCCCTTTCCATGATGGCTCCTGAGGGATGGAGCCATCGAGGATACGACCACCACTACCTAACTGCGAGTGGCTAACGTACGCCGGCGGCAATGAAAGATGTCATGGCTGGGTAAGCCTGGCTTCAAGTACATCGGCCGCGACCAACATCGCCGTCTTGGCATCCCCCATATTCCGATGGGCCAAGCTGCCGAGGGCCAGGTGGAGAGGTCTGCCTTTGAAGTCTGCCGGCGTGCGATTCTGGATTGCGTCGGCGGCCAGGACCATGACGGTCTGACAGTCGCCGATGCTTTTCCTGGCCAACCGGCGTAGCTCGTCGGTCAATGGCCGACCGTTGAACTCTTCCATCATGCTCAACTCCTTCCTGCAGTCTGCCGCTACTTGAAATCTTCGCGGTAAGGTTGTTTTTGGGTCGGGAAGGGAAGGCCCTTCTTCTTAAGCCGGGAGCGAACTGCCTGAGCCTTCTTGGTGGCCTTCTCCCGGCTCTCCGCCGGGATCTGGTACACCTCGCTGAATTCGTAGTCAGAATCCTCTGGCCTTCCACCTGTGGTCCAACTACCAACAGGGAAGCGGGCAACAGTCCAGAGCCTGGTTTCCATGTGAGTCTCCTTGTGATTTTTTGTTTTGACAGCGGATTGGAACGCTGCGCCCATGATCTTGCTGGTCGAACGGTGCCACAACCATCGTTCTTAGTAGAACTCGACCTTCCCGTCAGCGCTCCGGCGCTCTCCAGAATGAGTCTCTCGATGCCAACCTTCGGGCCTGGTCTCGTAGTCATCCCAGTCCTCTAGGGCGCAGAGGGTAGCCATCAGGTCGGAATAGCACCAACGCCTTGAATAGCTCGTTACGGTGACGTCGGCCACGATGGCGTAGGTGAACATGAACTTGATAACGCCGGCGACGCGCCCGCAAGGGAATCTCTTGGTGTCCAAGAAGTAGCCGCTGGCCTTCATGTCGGCCAGTTCGTCATCACTGGGTGGCGGCAGGCTGGTCGGGTGACTTCCCAGGACAGTTTTCTGTTGAGGGCGCATGATGCAGCTGATCCTTGCTCAAAGCTCGAGGGCGCGGCGCGCATTCTGAAGGCTGCACCCCGTCTAAGCACGGAAAGCCTTGATAGCGTCAATCACCTTTCCGTTGGCGATAAGCGCCTTGCACTGTTCCATCAGGCTTTTGGGAACGCTGATCCCTGCATAGGTGGTTTCGTTGATCATCGTTAGACCTCTGTTCTGGTAGGTAGCCATGTCGAATTTGTACTGCCGGCCAGACTGTGCCACCAGGTACGAGGATCAGAAGCTCGCCAGTACGCTGCGAGCTCGAGGCTCATCAGCACCTGTGCGGCGCATGTAGGCATGCAGCGCGCGCTCATGGCCTTCCTCGGCAACCAGGCGTTTCGCCAGCCGCCGCGCGAGTGGCTCCGTCGCCGCGGTGCGCAGGTCAGCAAGCCAGGGGCGCTTGTCCCAGCTGGCAGCGTATCCAGAATGCGCATCGATGATGGTCAAGGCTGCAGCTTCGATTGCCTGGCTGTCATCAGCAACGAATGCTTGGCTTGCAGCCTGAATCCAGCCTTCAGGCAAGGCAGGTACTGTGGCGCGCTGAGTCTCGGCCGTCTTGAGTGCGACCGCCAGGGCCGCTTTGAGATTGAGGTTCGCATCCATGAGTTCAGTTTCCAAAATGGAGATCAGAGGGCTTCTGCGTCTGCCACTGCTTTGCACTTACGTGCGGCAGGGGCGAGGACCTTCTCGATGATGCGGCCAGAACCATCCTGCCAGTCCCTGAAATTCAGGTCAGGGTCCAGACGAGCCAGAATCTTGGCCGCCGCGGTACAAGCCTTTACCACCTTGTCGTAGTCCGAGGCTTTCACACACTCCAGGTCTTCTTGTCCCGGCCGGAACACTTTAAGGCGCGCGGCACGCCGAGAGCTGGTTTCTCCTTCACGCTCCGTGACTACACGGCAGCGCCGGGCAGCATCAGCGAGTGCCCGCTCAATGCTGTATCCGGTGGTGCCTTCCTCCCAATCCTTGAATGCCAGGGTGGGATCGATTCTCTTAAACGCCGCGACCGCATCTGCGCAGGCCTTCACGTTGAAATCGAAATTGTCGGAGGGAACACAAACCAATTCTGCCGAGCCTGCACTCACCTCAATCCGGCGCGCTTTCTCTACTTTCCGAGCCATCAATTAATCCTCGGTATCCGTCCATGTGGATGCCAGTTCATCGTCCTGGGCATCAAGGGCTTCTTCGTCAGCGTCGATTTCCGAAGGATTGTCGTCCATCCGGTCAAGCGACAGATCATCATCGTCAACGAGCATTGAGGGCCTCTACGATTTACCGAGCCGACTGGGCATGCTTTAACGCTTCGATTTCAACGAGGCGCTCGGCTTCCTGGTACTCAGAGCCACTACTGGCATATTCCGCGCAGATGCGGGCCAAATCTCTGAACTTGCCGCTCTCAGGGAGGCAGCCAAGCTGTCGCCAGTGCAGCACCTCGCCGGCGAGAACTGCGAGATTGATGTGCGCTACACCCTGTGCGCGCTTCTTCGACTCAGCTTTCAAGGCTGTCTGCAACTCGTCGACGATCGCATGGTTGTCCAGCAAGGTGAATTGCCGGCCAACGTATGCCTTGATGATGTCCTCGGAACTGGGCATCTGGCCCTTGTTGATGTTCACGTTGCACCGGCCAGCAATCTGGGCGGTACCGTTGAAGAACACGACTTTGGCGATCACGTCGTCGCCCTGGTAGTCCTCTGCCAGGGTTCCATAGGCGAAGCGGTGGCCATCCAGGGGTGCCTGTACCGAATGGAAAATGCTGATGTGCATGTTTTGTCTCCGAATGCTGGGTTTGGCCAGGCCGGTTCTAGACCTAGACCGGATTACTTTTGGCTGCGTGCCAGCAGGCGCAGCATGGCCGCCGGCACATTGGGTTTCTTGGCGACATGAGCCGGAGTCACGCTCATCCCACCTTTGCTGTCGCAGGGTTGCCGATCATTGCGGCGTACCATCATGGCGGGTACGGTCAGCCCTTGCTTTGCCACGGCAGCGCCCACAACCAGCTTGCCTTCGTTGCAGCTGATCTGCAGGTCATTCCCATTTTCGTCACGGACAATGATCGAGGCGCCCATCGACATCGCGGCCTCAAAGCGCATGGCACCATTGACCAGGTCGTAGCCGAGATTGGCCAGTTGTTCTACAGGGGAAGTCAGGGTGTTCATGGAGATCTCCACAGCGCGTATTTGGTTGATGAAGCGATCTTTACAGTGATGAGAGTGTGCCGCCACCCCTACCCTGAGAAATATCGAGCCTGCCAGACAACTGCTTATCGCCTTGAATGGCCTGCTCTCCAGGGCAGTGTTTCGACGTGGTCAGAGCTGAGTCACCCGTTATATTGAGGTCGATCCCCAAATTCGGTCAGGAAAGGCAATGGTCAAGATCTTTGTGGACGCCCGGGAAGTCCCTTCACGTATTCCCGATGCCCTGCGCGAGATGGGCGCAGAGGTTGAAATCGTGAACCTGGAGGTTGGGGACTACGTCCTGAGCGCCGATCTAGTGCTGGAGCGGAAAACCGCCATAGACTTCTGCATGAGCGTTACCGATGGCAGATTCATCAACCAATCCAGCAAGATGATGATGAATTTCAAGCGCCGAATCTGGCTGATTGAAGGCGACGTCTATTCCACCAGGGCCCAGATTCATCCTGACGCACTGGATGGAGCACTGAGTTACCTGGCAGTCGTGCTCCAACAGACAGTGCTCTGGTACAAGGCCCCCAGGCGTGCGGCCGGAATGATCTACCGGCTAGCCAAGCACGAGCAGGAAGGACTCGACTACGTGCCTGCCACTCGCAAAGGTAAGGTGCCCGCCGGCGTTGGCCAGTCTTTATTCACCTTGGAGGGTTTGAATGGTTGTGGCCCAGTTGCCGCGCGCAAACTCCTCGAGCACTTCCGTTCCGTACATGCGGTGATCAATGCGTCGGTGGAGCAGCTGTGCGCGGTGAAGGGGATAGGTCCGAAGAAGGCTCAGGCTATCTACGACGGGATTCACTTCCAAGTTTCGGAAGGCATGTCTGTTGAAGAGCAGCCCAGTCTCTTTGCTGATCCGCCGGCATCAGATCCGTTGGTTTGAATCCTAGTAACGGCGAAGAAAGCCCCTGCAAAGCAGGGGCTTTTTGCTGGCGTAGGTCTTTGCACTTGAGACCAGTGTCCTAGTCTTGCCCGTACTCGAAGTACACCGCATGGAAGGCGTGGTGAGAGGCGGCTTCTGCAGCAATACCAGCAGCGGTGAGAGCTGAAGCCAGGATCTGACTATCAGCCCTGTTGCCCACCTGGATCGACCAGCGACGCCCAGGCTCCTGGGGTTTGATCTGGACAACTTGGACTCCGAGGAAGAAAGCGGCTTGCATCAGCGGGCCGGCCTGGCTGGCATCTAGGGGCGATGTGCGCAGTATCTCCGCTGCTTTCTGAACCTGCAGAGGCTGCACAACCCCGTCAAAGTCCACCGAGGTGTCGAGCGGAACATTGTAGTGCTCCAGAGGGACACAGCCTGCCCATGACGACTCAAATACGTCCGGAACCTCGGGACCGAACTGATTCCAAACGATGGCCAGGCAGTATCCGTGAATAGGGTCTGCGACGCGGAAAGCTTGGGATTCACCGGCCGGTTGATCAGCAGCCCCGATCGCGGAAGGGGACTGCCCAGGTAAGGATATTGACCAGAGCCCATCATGGTCGCAGTGAGTCGAAAGTCGGAGACGCAGTACCTCAGGCCAAATTGTGGCGATGTCGGTGAGGGGACTGAACTCCTGATCCCGATATCGGATTGTGCCTTCCCAATAGTCGAAGGGTGCCCAGCTGCCAGAGGACTCGTCGAAGCCTCCCATTGCCAGGGCCACGTACAGGTTGAGCAGATTGCCTTGAAGATCCAGCGTTTTCATGTGGTGTGTTCCATGGCAGAAGATGCTGCCATAGTCACGGCCCAGAGGGAGTGCCACTATCCCTGCTCTTAATATTTGGAGTGAAATTGAGGCCTCGGAGCCCTATTGGCAGTTTCGCATGCGAAATTTGAAAGGGAGCATGGCTTCATAACGCAAAGGCCCCTCAATTTTGAGGGGCCTTTTACTAAGCGGTCGCCGAGAATTACTGCTGGCGCTTTGAGGTCGCTGCCTTCGCGCTATCGTAGCCGTCAACATAATCTTCGTACTGGGAACTGCCGATGCGCAGTTTGCGGAGTGCGCTCTGCTCAAGCGGAACTCCGCAGTGGTAGGCCTGGCGGCCTGCTTCGAAAGCGATCGACTTCTCCTGCTTGGCGGCCATAGGTCAGTCCTGGATTTCTACTTCGACATTGAACCCGGGCAGATCGGGTTGCGCGTCATCCAAGGCTGCCACTACGTGGTCATGAAACTGTTGCTCAGTCATGTCCATGTCAGCGAGTTCGTCGGCGGTGAGGGATACCTTCACGATCATTTTCTATTCCATCCAATGGTTGAGTTGATGGGTCTATCCTACTGGAGCTGTCGCGTGCCACCAGTAGCTGCCGGAATGTGTCTAACCACGATCCTTGGTGGCATGGTCCACCAGAAACTCCAGCCATAGCCCGTCGTTGTTGTCGTCGAGAACAAGCGGGAAGTGCTCCGGGTTTTCCGCGTGGGACTTGCGGTATTCCGAGGCGAAGGACTCCAGGTCCTTCTTCATCTCTTCGATGAATTCGTCGAGGCTCTGTGCCATATATTGGGCCCTGATTGCATGAAATGAACTGTCACCAGTATGGGGCTGGCTATCGGGGGAGGATTGGAGAGCAGCCTGCTGACACCTGCCAGCGCTCTCTGCCGCCGCTGCGAGGGCGCATCTTGCGCTATCCCAGCCTCATCCCTGGGGCCGTGTCCGCGGACGGTGCTACTGGGTTCCGGTCAGGCCGCTCTCCGATCCTCCCTATTCCAACCATACCGGGGAGGGCGGGTGCCACAAGGGCATCAATGCAAAGGAAGGTTCAACTGCCAGTTTGCATGAGCCTCCTCGATGATCTTCGATGCCTCTTCATCATCGGTATCGCAGCCTCGCCCCGCGCCGAGGCCCTCGGCGTTCATCTTCTTCAGCGCCTCCTCGCCAGCATTGCTCCCGCTCATCTCATCGATGATCCGCCAGGGCTTAACGGCATCAGCGTCCAAGTAGCGGTAAGGGTCGAGCACCAGGCCGCAGGAAAAGGTGTTGTCCGCATTCTGGATCAATGCACGGCAGTTCCGATCGTCACCAAGCGCGACACCGAGGTCACATACCTGAGCGATACAGCAGAGACCGCACCCGTTGCACGAATCGCCCTCTGCTGGCTTGTCCAAAACTACTGCTTCAATCAGCTGCCAGCGCAAGGCGATTACCTCCAGAACTTCAGAGTAAAGACCGACAGAACAGAGGCCATGCCGAAGATGCAGGAGCCAAACATCACCTTGTTGAGAGCTGATCGGATGATCGGCTCCCTGTTGGCAGACATCCCGTTGAGCCTGGCCCCACTAAGGAATAGGGCCGAGTAGAGTTTGTGCAGAAAATAGACAACGACCAGATTGAAAACTGCACCGAACACCATCTGGAGCTGGATTCGTTCAACCAATGCCGTATCTCCCTTTTTGAGGGCGAGGAGATAGAACTCTTCGAACAGGTTGGCGCAGATGTACATGCTGCCTGAGGCAAGCGCAGCAATGACGATGCCGGCAATGACAAGCTCGAAGATTGGGTTTGAGAATATGCTGCGCATGATTCGTCTCTAATTATTTGAACTGACGTGGCAGCTTTCAGCAGCTTCCAAGCGCACGGGTCACCGATTTTACCTCATCAGTGGAAGCGCGGATGAACGTCTGTCCGTCGTGCTTCCAGACCTCACCCGTCTCCAGGTCCACGAAGGCCCATTTTCTAGGGCAGGTCGTATGGATGGAGACGTCGATCGGTGCGTCCAGGACAGGAACAACTTCGGAAGTTCGCAGTGCACGGGTTTGACCGCCGGGGCCGTCTACCACCAGTTCCCGTTTCGCAGACCTCCGGAAGTAATGCACCCACTGGGTACCGCCGTGCTTGCCCTGGCGCTTCTGACCATCGGCGTACTCCCACTCCACGTTGAACCCGGTACCGAGCGGCGGGGAAAGCTTCACGACACGGCGTGCGCCGCCTGGGAATTCGAAGACGCGGCCAACCTGAATAGAATCAATCGGCACAGCCATGGATCTGCTCCTGAACAGCCTGGTTGAGGTGAGGGGTATTGGAGAGTGGCCGGCTTACGCTGGTTATCGCACTCTCCGATACCCCCGAGGGGGTAGCGGGCCTGCGGCGGGGACCCGGCAGGCGCGGGCGATGGAACAGGTTGGATCAGCTGGCGCTGGCCAGCAGTTCGTTGAGTTTGGCCATTTCCTTTTCGATCGACTTGCCGTTCTTCTTCCGCCAAGCGATCTTCATTTTGTAGAGGTCGATCAGGCCGGCCCTGGTGCAGCGGTAGTAGTCCCCCGAGTCGTCCGAGCCGCATTTTTCCAAATGGCCGGCGGCGAGTCGCTCCTCGACGATTCCGTCCAGGTCACTGAAGCATGCGGCTTCCTTAGGGGATACATGCAGGGGCTTCTCTTGGGCTGCGAGCCACAAGACCTTTTCGGCATTGAACAGCTTGCTCATGGATTCCTAACCTCGGGTTCGTGGGATCAGGTGCGAGCTTGCTCGACCAGAGCCAGGGCAGCCGGGTGCGGCTCTTCCGGCGCGGTGCTGTACTCTTTCAGTACCGCCCGGGCCTGCCGCTTCGCAGCAGCTTGCTCGGAGGTGTCATCACCAACCTCCTCCAGGCAGAAACTCTTCTGCAGGGCTTCCAATGCGCTGGTAGCAGCATCGCGTTGAGCGACGAGGTTAGCGTATTCGGCGTTCGGGATATTGACCACGACTCTTTACCTCTGACAGTGGCCGCGGCGGAGAGCTATCCAGCGGCTGGGTTGGGTTACACCGGCGTGCAGTGGCCGATCGATACGCAGCCGGAAACACCTTCCAGCCATACCACGGCAGTGTGGCCCTGGAGGACCTCGGCCTGGGCGGTGGTTACCGTGCCCACCGGCTCCGCGTCTTTCCGGGAACGGTACTCCACTTGAACGCCGACCTCATGGTGCTGATTCCAGGCTGTAACTGCTCTCGCAGGATCGGGCCATGCCGTCATGTCTCTATCTCCTGACTGAAAGGATGGCCTACCGACCGTTTGCCTTGTTTTCTTTGCGCGGCTTGCAAACCAGGCAGTAACCCTTCTGGGAGCCTTTCTGGAATACGTCTTTCCACTGGTTGCAGCCTTTGCAATGGAAATCATCGATCTTCATTCTGTGCCTCAAGGTTCTGGGTGTATGGGGGAGCGCGCTGTTTGGCGGTCTTGCGCCGCGCCTCGCTATGGAGGTCAATGTGCTTTCCGAAACATCCGGGGTGAATCTCCTCTGCCCACGGCAGAGGAGGGCGTTACCGCTTCTCGACCAGTTCACCGCCTTCTGCGATTCGCCAGGTGTATCGCTGGCCGTGGTTCACATGGTCAGGCGGGCAGCTGTAGGTGACGCTGCCATCCTTTTTCAGGCTGCGCGGCTTCGTCAGTCGCTCGCACAGAGGGCATTCCAGTGGGGGATAGTCCCGATGGGTTTCGGTGGTCATGACCGGCGCCTTACTCGGTACCGGCCAGCCAGCCAGGTTCCTTGGCCTCGGCAAGCCATTGACGTAGCGTACCTACAACGACGCCCGGCTGGTCTTCTTCCTGCCAGGGTTTGTCGAGCAGCTCGCCGACAACCTCGGCGCAGCTGTCGACATCCGAAGATTCGATCTCGTTGAGGTCGCAGTGCAGGCGGCGGGCTTCGGCCTCATCAGCTGCGGCGTAGTAGTCATGGTCGTCAACCTGGAAGCAACGAAGGCTGATGGTCTTCTCGACCGGCTTCCCATCGATAGTCAGCTGTTCCATATCGGTTCTCTCTCTGGTTGCTCCTGAACAGAGCGGTTCGTTATTCGGTTCCGGCGATGATCGCCTGTGCCCAAGCACGTGCTGCGTGGAATGCGTAGCCTCGGGTCGCCTCATCGGCGCATCCGCTAAAGCGCCAGCCAGTCACGTGGTGGAGTAAGGTCTTTGCTGCATCACTCATGCACATGTCCTCTGATTGGCGCGCGGTACTCAGCTTTCGCCCCGGAGAAGTCCGTCCTCGTCGTAATCCGATGCACCGTCACCACCATTAAACGATCCATCCAGGCGTGCCAGAATCAGTCCTGCGCGTCGGGCGTCTGCTTCGGTACGAAGGTCACCTGTTCCTGAACCGCCGAAGATCTCCAACCCCAGAGCTGCAGCCTCGCGGGCATAACGGCTCAGACCGGCAGCTATCCTGCGGACCTCCTTCGGATCAAGCCCTGCGGCCTCGCATTCGCGCGCGTTGACTTGCATGGGCCAGCCGGGCTTTGAAGCCGAACATCGCAGTTGCGTCCTCGAAACAGTCATCCAGTTCCTGGTACGCCTTGTATTTGGCCTGGGCATGGTTGGCAGCCCAAACTTGCATGGTTTGCCGTGCAGAATCCCACCAATTCCTCCCCCAGATCAGGACTTCAAACTGGCGGAGGGGGAGGTCATTCGTAACTTCCCCGTACACCATCTCGTCCGTGGGGTGGTAATTCCGAATCCGCTTCTTCGGGTCGCTATCCAAAACCACGCCGATGTAATGGCCGCGGTCCGCCATGATCGTGCCTGGTTCACCGTAAGCGGTAACGCGCCGGCCAACGCATGCTGGGACTTGGTAGTGCTGGCGCACATATTCGAATGCCATAGGGGCTCCATTACGCCCTGCAGGGCGAACTAATTTTCCGGGCTGCATGGGAGAACGAGCTGGTACCGCGATTCAAATCTCTCTCCGATGCCCCCTGGCAGAGCCGTGACGAACTGCCAAGGGTATCGGGCCTGTTTTACCTGGCAGGCTCAGGCGGGGAAGCCGTTAGTCCAGGCACTTCAACTCGTATCCGGCCGGGGTATGGGACAGCACCCACCGGCGTTCATCGATGTCCGTCAGGTTGGCATTCCCCCTGGTGCGTGCGAAATACAGCAAGTTCGACGGGGTTGGCTTGTGCAGGTCCGAATAGCAGGTCTGCTCGTCGATCCATGCCAGCACTTGGGACTCCGTCATGGCCGTGAGGGAGGCGGTTTCAGGGGCGTGATGCACTGTCGGGGTTCTCCTGGAGTGATTTGACTTCAACCCATCTTCAATTTGATCAGTGCGTGCCAGAAGCCGCCGGTAGGCCTTTGTCTAGTCAGCCAAGCTGTCGATCAGGGTTTCGATTTCGCTCTGGGCTTCTTCAAGACCTTCGCGGGTGGCCTTGCGACTGCGGCTGGTATCGCCGTAGTAAGCGCGGATTGCATCAAGCAGTTGGTCAAGATCCATCGTGCTTCTCCTGTTGGATAGGGTTAGACAATAACGCCCGACATTGGGAAGTGAAGGGCGCATGATGGTGAGGTGAAAGGGTGGTTAAGATGGCTTAAGCCAGGCCTTGAGCTCTTCCACTGCTGCCAGGCGATCAGGCTCCAGGGCGTCCCAGTTCGGTTTCCCCGAATAATCCTTCGTCACACGCTCCAACAGGTCCCTAGGCACCAGCATCTGGTCGGCGGGGATGACGTAGAGCTCCTGAGTCTCGTAGTCGGGCCATTCCTTCGGGTTGGCCTTGACCATGTCATGGTGCTCCTTGCTGCATGGTCCCCAGTGCTGGGGAGCGCTCTGGAAGAACGCACGATGACAAACCGGCTTCAGCTTCTCAGGCATGGCCGGACTCCGCGCCCTTCAGTACAGCGTCCAGCTCTGCAATGACCTCCGCAGGGGTCGGCACTGCTTCTTCGCTGAACATCCTGCAGTCGCCGAAGCATTGCCAGGCGATGACCTGTCCAAGTCGACGCAGAAGCTGTTCATTACCCGTTCGGGCCTGGCCGCACTTCACCATGACGCTCTTGTGAGAGCTGGTGCCATCGACGGCCATGCCGGTGATGAAATAGTGGTTTTTCCCACGGTTGTAGACGATTTCCTCGCGGCCGGTTCCCTCGTGAAGTACCAGTTGCGCTTGCGCTTCGATCTCGCTGTCACCGACCTTAAAGCGAAGCGTGTCCCCTTGTTTGACCTGCCCCGGGCCATTGAGGGCCATCCACTCCGGTGTCATCCCCAGCATGGCGCGGAGAGTGGCAATCTCTTTCTGTGCCGCTGCGAGCGCATTGGCGTTTGCCTGGGATTCGCCGGCTACCTTATCGAACTCTTCGACGTAGACGACCTCACCAATACCCTGGCCGGTCAGGAAGCCTTTTGGGTGCAGATGCCTGGCATCCACGCTGTAGCGTTGCACCTTATTCATGCTGCTCTCCTTCTGCCTTGGGGCACTTACACGGACCGATTTCCGCGGACCAGGTGCCGGCGAAGCGCGGTTCGACGGTGCAACCGTCGTACAGCCATTTGCCGAGCAGCCTGCCCGCATCCGCTCGCTCAGTGCGATTGATGTCCATCGCACCAACGACAACGCCGCACTGGCAGGTCGCAACGAACCCAGTTGGACGGCGCTTCATGCCTCGTCCTCCTGGGCGACAACGCCATCACCAACCAGGTCGGAAGCGAGGAGGAACAGTACCGACTCGGCAATACCGGATTTACCCTCACGGGAAGCGGCATAGCCGGCACCGTTGTGCTGGTGCTGGACGATGATGCGCTCGCCGGTACGTTCGATCTTCCAGTTCGCCGGGATCACGCGGTCTTGAGCCGCCTGGCTGGCCAGGGCAGTGTCCCGTTCAGCTTGGAACGAGTCGGCCAGGGCCTTGTTGGCGACCGCCAGGCGGTCGAAGAGATCCACACGTGCTTGCAGACCAGCGACGTCGCGAATGTACTGGTCGGCAGTTACCAGCTCGACCACTACATCGTCTTCGGTGGTTACACGTTCGGCCTGGAGCCGCTCGACGACCTTGGAGTCAACCTGAATGTCGTTGTCGCCGTACTCCGAGCCGCTGATGCCTCCCAGCAGCAGAGCACCCACAACGTCAGGTTTGAGTTCCGGAATCAGCCAGGCCGGGCGTGTCATGTCTACAGCCGGGATGGATTTGTCGAGCAGGACCTCCTGGGATTCCCCCCAGGTGTATTCGATAGCACCATCGACCGTCGTCTTGCACCCGATCATCCCGAAACTAACGATAGGATTCCGAGTGTGCCGACTCAGCGGGATGCCGGCAGTAATCAACTGCTGGCGCGTCGGTTCGTGGTAGTTGAGCAGGCTGCTGCAACCGGTGGGTTCGCTGTCGGGATGCTTCAGTCGGACAACGATCTTCTTCGGCCTGCCTTCTTTGGCGTCGGACTCCAGTTCGCTCATTCGGGAGAGAATGTCGTCGCGAGGTGCCAGGGGCTGTGCTTTGGAAAGTGCGCCGGCTAGCATGTGGATGCATTTCTCGTCATCCGCAATGAGTGCCATTTCTTCGAACAGCTTGCGTGCCAGCTCGATATCGCCAACAGGCACCGGGCTGGTATTTTCGTCCTCGTCCAGGCGCAGGTATTCCGCGTGCTCCGCGGCATTGCATTTGGGGCACGGAATATCACCGCCGTTGAGCAGCGGACCACCAGGCTCATCGCAGCTATCCTCGTCCCAGAGGTAGCCGTTCTGGCACTGGGCATCCAGATACGGGGCTCCGAAATGTTTGCCTCGGTAATCACACCCAAGCACAGGGGTAGGGGAGGCTTGCCCGGCTTCGACAGGGCGAGTGGCGTACTCCAACATTTTCCCGATGAGGTCAGCATCGAAGGTGCTGCTCTCGCGCAGATACTCGATGACGAAGGTTGGATCGAAGCGCGACCAATCAGAAGGGCGTTGATCCTGAACTGCCTCATGCGCGCCAGCTTGCTCAACTGCCGTTTTGATTGAGGACAGGACGTGTGAGCCCACTACTTTTTTGATTGCGGCAAGCAGATAGGACCAAGCAAAACCACGATCTTCCGAAGGGATGAGCCCCAAGGCGCGACCGACATCATCCCGGCACTGCTTGTCGAGCGCCAGCAACTGGTCGGAGTGGGCGAGCGGGAGGCTCTTCCCGATTGCGCGCAGTTTGTCGCGCAAGTCGTCCAACTTCTCCCACCATTTCTCGCCATAGTGGTGCCGCAGATTCGCGCCGCTGTCGTGCCCGGTGAAAACCTGGATGGCATCTGCAGCCTGTTTCACTAGCTCGAGGGTTTTCGCAATCTTGGTCTCGTAGGTGTCCTCTTTACCACCTCCAGCCGGCACTCCTTCCTGGTGGTCGAGCAGCAGTATTGCCCCTTCCTCAGGGCACTCCTCGTGGTAGGCGTACAAGCCTGCCATAGGGAAGTCCTCGTCCTGCTCATGCAGCTCGATCACCAGCGTCTGCTCGAACTGCTCAGGAGTGTTCTCCGGGGCCAGGAACTCGATGGCGTTCAGCAACTGATAGCCGTTCAGCACGAGGCTGGGCACATTTCGAGGTTGATCGTCAGCATCGGGATCGTCCTTGTCGTACGGCGCCATACCCTGGGTGGGCAGCACCTGGGCGGGCTCATGGTCAACCAGGTAGATGGCGATGTCCTCTGGGAATCTCTCGTGGCGCGCGTAAAGGCCGGACTCTGGACAGCGGATCTCCTGAGCTTCGGAGTGCAGTTCGATAACCAGTCGGTGGCTCATCTGCTCAGGGGTGCGCTCAGGGGCCAGGAACTCCAGAGCATTTCGGATCTCATAGCCGTTCATGGCAAGGCCCATGGCTTGCGGTGTTGCGTGGGCTTCGGTTCGGCCACCGGATTTCGAGGGGGATGGGATGAAAGACATGTTGGCTCCACGAGATTGGGAATGAAGAGATGCTGGCGCGCCTGTCACTGTGCAGAGAGCGAGGTGTCACCCGTGCCGGCGTTCGATTCGGAAGTGATCTTGAGGATCTTCTGCACGTCCTGATTTCGGCGGGCGAGGATCTTGCTGTTCATTTCGTGGGCGGTGTGGTTCTTGCCCTTGAAAACCCACCCGCCAGAAGAAAAGAGGGACTTTTTTTCGTCGTACTTCCATTCCTTCAGGTAGGCGTGATACGAGTCCAGTACCTTGGCGATTTTGTCTTCGGCGGTTTGTTTCCGGCTCATTTGCTAGTCCTCCTGCATTTGCTTGTCGAGGATCTGCTCCGTAGCCTCCTTGAGGCCCCGGGAATAACCCAGCCCTTCAGCGCGGCTTAGCTCAAGTTGATGCAAGCTTTGCTGGCGCTCCATGGCATCCGCGGCGTCCTTAAGGCCCCGGGAATAGCCCTGCTCTTCAGCCCGGCGAAGTTCGAGCTGATGTTGGGTTCGCTGGCGCGCCATTGCTCGGTGGATTTCGGCATCCTCGTCGTTGTAGCTGCGCATACGTGCTTCCATCTCGCGGTACTCCGCCACGTCGATAAGGCAGGCCGGCGATTGCATCTCATGAGTGCCGAAGTGAAGGGCGGCAGCGGCCTCGTCGAGGAAGTGCTCGCCACAATGGAAGCAACGCCAACCTGCCGTCCGATCCGCGCGCAGCGCCTGCAGCTCCGCGCGCATGGTGTCGGTTTCGGCCTGCTCTTTTGTCAGGTGCTGGGACAAAATGCAGGCGAAATCAGCAGCCAGGCGATCGCGGATGTATCGGGTGAAGTCGTAGCGCCCGAGTTTGGTCTGGAAGTAATCCACCAGGTAGCCGCGGCCGCCGGCCGATGTGCTCAGGTTGTGCTGGGTCTCACTCATGGGCGTTCTGCTCCGGTTGGGCCAGGCTGGCGAGCAGGGCCATGGACTTGTGAGCTGCCCCGCTTGGGTTGTACTTCGCGCAGTTGCTGGCCCTTGAGTCCTGCTTCCCATCCTCGTAGCCGGACACGTAGGTGTTCCAGAAGGCGGTGTAGGTGACCAAACCGACATGCCCTTCTACGTCGGTGGGTGCAGGTATGGGCCTGGGCACCTTGGACAGTGCGTTCCACAGCTGGACGAGGCCGGGCTCGGTGAAGGTCGATACCGAATGCTTGCAGGCGGGGCATGCAGCTTTCCAGAAAGGTCCCAGGGAGTTGCGTTCCAGGGTCACGGCCGGAAGACGTTGATCGCCGCAGCGGCACAGGTTGAAGGTGGGCGTGGCAGTAAGCGTCTTGATCTGCGAGAGAGCCCCCTCATACAACCCTGCGAGCTTGGCATGGGCCTCATTCATCCCAGCAATGGTGACCTTGTTACGCTGCAGCTCGGCTTGAGCCGTAGCCAGGTCCTGCAAAGCGATGTCCAGCTGGGACGTCAGGGCATCCACACTCTGGTGGTACTGCTCAACGGCCATCAGCTGCTTGCACCGCCCTGAAAGTGGCGAGAAGGAAAGGCCGGCGACGTCCTGCTTGTGGTAGTTGAGGTACGCGAGAACCTCCGGCTGCTGGGGGAGGGTCGCCGGTATCGGGCTTTCCGTTTCGTTACTCATCGCTTGCAGTTCCTGAAGAGGTGGAGGAATGGGATGTCACGGAAGCAATCATCGGCGTCCTCGGGGTGTGCCAGAACCAGGCCCCTGCTCAGGTAGGCTGGGCTTCGGCCTGCGAAATCGTGGCAAGCAATGCAGTCAGTTCTTCGCTTGAGCGTTCAAGCCGAGTCATGTCTTTTGGCGCGATGTCCGACCGGCAAGAAATCCAGTTGATGATCTCCAGCGCCCGCTGAATTGGACCTTCCTCGACTGACTCCAACCTCGGTCTTTGGGACTGATCCGCTGGCGCGCGGTCGATGTTCTCTCTGCTCACGACCGAAGGTGAGGCCTGAACTTCGACTTGGCTCTGGGATACGACGGCCCCGTCACCATCGGTATCGATCGCGTAGCGACAGACATTTGGTTCTTGAGCAATTGAATCGAGGACCTCGGTCAACTTGGTTACCAGACCTTGATGCAATGCTTTGTAGCGGCGGGTAGCCCACTCTCCCTGCTCTTCCCCTTTCCAGTACCAAAGATAGGAGTGGAGCCAGTCTGTCCATCTGGCAACGTCGGCGTGCATCTGAGGAGCAGAGTTGACCAGCGCCAGCATCTTTTCCAGATCGCTAAGGATTGTCAGGATGTCCTTCAGTTGGACATTGCTTGACTGTGGCCGGTGGAGTTTGAGGACGATGAGCGCTGCGGCCAAGGAATGGTGGGAAACATTGGTCCAGAAGTCCTGCTTGCTGATCGGGAGGAGCGCATTCCCTGCCAGCATGCTCACCTTCACCTCGCCTTGACCGGCGTAACGAACGGAGAGCCCTGGCATGTCGAAGTTCAAGAAAAGCACACGACCTGGGTCATCCAGTGATTCAAGTTCTATCTGGCGTAGGTCGGACTTTGGTAGGAGAGGCGAAGTAACGGACTCCTTCGACTGCAGATCTAGAGACGAGATCGGGGGCGCGTTGGTTGGGAAATCTGGCGTACTAAGCGCCTGAAGGGCGAGGTCGTAAACAGTAGCTTCGGCAAGACTCAGCGATGCAGCGGGGCCAGCGATCTCGGAGCAGAGTTTCGCCAATTCCCGAACGCGGCCATCGGTGGGGAGGAGTGAGGTCTTTTTCCAGCGCAGCAACTCAACTGCACACTCCTGCAGGTGGAGTCGGGCGAAGTCATTGGCTCGGTCCCGGGCCAAAGTCAGGGTATTGTTCATGGTTCTGTTCCTCTGGGCCGGGTTTACTTGAACTTGATCTTGCCGGAGCCGGCGACACGGTGATCGCGTTGGGCAGGGTTCCCGTACACCACGATGTCGCCGGAGCCCGCCACCCGGGCGCGGGCCGACTGACTGGCATAGGCGCTGATGTCACCCGATCCGGCAACACTCAGGTCCACCGTTGCCGCAGTAAGTTCACGGGCGTCGACGTCGCCGGAACCTGCAACCTCGACTTCAAGGCTCTGTACCGTGCCTTGCACAGTCACATCGCCCGAGCCCTGGACACTCGCTTCGAACTCATCTTGCTGCAGGCCGTAGAGAGTGATGTCTCCGCTGCCTTTTACCCGGACACGAGGGGCGATCGGCAGGCTGATGGCAACCAGAACGCGGCCGGTACCAATCGAGGCACCTTTGATGTCGATGGAGCCCACCGGGCCGTTGAACTGCATTTGCACGCCGTTGATACGGATGTCGCGGCCGACCACGATGTTTCCGTTGCCGGAAACGTTGATGCTTCCACCTCCGGCGATGATCACGTTACCTTCCTGCTCGATGACCAGCTTGTCGCCCGACAGGGTGGTATGAACGCGCTCGACGGCTTCTTTTGTTTCCCCAGCCACTACCAGGCGCGGGGTTTGATCGCGAAAGAACACGACATCAACTGCACCTTTGATGATGAGTTTTTTCACCTGGTGGATGGGTCGGGATTCCTTGATGAAGCTCTCGGGCGGGCTCCATTTCGAGTTTTCAGGGAAGAAGTCGGTAAGGGAAGTGGTCATCGCTCGGTCCTTCTCGGTTTCGCTCTGCGCGGTGGCGGTGTTTGGTGTGAGAGATGATCGGCTGGGTTGTAACCGTCTGGCCAACTCACCCCTCAGCACACAGACCAGCTCGGACAAGAACGGGTGGAAAACAAAGCCTTGCCCGCAGGTATACCCATTGAATAAGCCTGTATCTGACGTAGGTCATGCAGAGCCTGCCAGCGGGTCGCAATCGACGATGGCTTCATTGTATACTTCGGCTCCGCATACCCCTTGAGCTACAGGAACATCAGCATGACTGTACTCCAAACGATCTACTGGCAGCCTACGCCGCCTTAGCGCTACGCCCCCTCGCAACAACCTGCTTCCGCTAGCCTCGCTCGCGGGTGCTCACTGCTGTACGCCTGGTTTTACACCTTAAGCACACAGCAAAAAATCCTCAAAATTTGAATTTGTATCGATTCGCTCGCCACTCCCTTGGCGTGCGCGATGCTTTGCCTTGGATATTTATATGCTGCAAAAACTTAGACAAACGTGGTTTTCCAACGTCCGTGCCGACGTGCTCGCGGGGCTGGTGGTCGCACTCGCGCTGATCCCGGAAGCCATCGCCTTTTCCATCATCGCCGGGGTAGATCCCAAAGTCGGTCTCTACGCCTCCTTCTGTATCTGTGCTGTCATCGCCTTTGTCGGCGGGCGCCCCGGAATGATCTCGGCGGCGACAGGCGCCATGGCACTGCTGATGGTTACGCTGGTAAAAGAGCATGGACTCCAGTACCTGCTGGCCGCGACGCTACTATGTGGCGTACTTCAAATCCTTGCCGGCTACCTGAAGCTCGGCTCGTTGATGCGCTTTGTTTCACGCTCGGTAGTCACCGGCTTCGTAAACGCATTAGCGATTCTGATTTTTATGGCGCAATTGCCTGAGCTGACCAATGTCACCTGGCATGTCTATGCCATGACCGCTGCGGGCCTGGGAATCATCTACCTGTTCCCGTATGTACCGAAAATCGGCAAGGTGATTCCCTCTCCATTGGTGTGCATTCTGACGCTGACTGCCATCGCCATTTACCTCGGTTTGGATATCCGCACCGTCGGTGACATGGGCCAACTGCCTGATACGCTCCCGATCTTCCTCTGGCCTGAAGTTCCGCTGAATTTTGAAACCCTGCGCATCATTTTCCCGTACTCGGCTGCGTTGGCAGTAGTGGGTCTACTCGAATCAATGATGACCGCGACCATCGTCGACGACCTTACCGACACCACCAGCAACAAAAACCGCGAGTGCAAAGGCCAGGGTGTGGCCAACATCGCTGCCGGCATGCTTGGCGGCATGGCAGGTTGCGCCATGATCGGCCAGTCGATCATCAACGTGAAATCTGGTGGCCGCACCCGTCTCTCGACATTGTGTGCCGGCGTTTTCCTGCTGCTGATGGTGGTATTTCTTGGCGAATGGCTCTCCAAAATCCCTATGGCGGCACTCGTGGCTGTGATGATCATGGTGTCCATCGGCACCTTTAGCTGGGATTCCTTGCGTAATCTGAAAGAGCATCCGCTGTCGACCAACCTCGTCATGGTGGCGACCGTCGTGGTCGTCGTGGCCACTCACAATCTGGCTTACGGCGTACTGGTAGGTGTGCTGCTGGCCTCCCTGTTCTTCGCAAACAAGGTCGGGCACTACCTGGATATCAAGAGCACTCTTGAAGAGACGAAATCGCATCGGACTTACCGCGTCGTGGGCCAGGTGTTCTTTAGCTCTGCGGACAAGTTCACTGAGGTTTTTGACTTCAAGGAGGCGCTCAACAAGGTCACCATCGATCTCACACAGGCGCATTTCTGGGATATCACCGCCGTCGCAGCGCTGGATAAGGTCGTGATCAAGTTCCGACGCGAAGGCGCTGAGGTTGAAGTGCTCGGTCTCAATGAAGCCAGCGCGACAATCGTTGACCGCTTCGGCGTGCATGACAAACCCGGTGCCATCGACAAGCTCATGAGCCACTAAGGAGAACGACAATGACCCGCGTAATGGCATGCATTGATAACTCACAATCCTCATTGGCGGTCTGCGATTACGCAGCATGGGCCTCGCAACGACTCAGCGCTCCCCTGACCTTGCTTCATGTGCTGGATAAGGAGAAATATCCTGCATCCGCTGACCTCAGCGGCAATATCGGTCTCGGTAGCAGAGAACATCTGCTGGAAGAGTTGGCCATGCTGGATGCGCAGCGGGCAAAACTGGCGTTGGAGCATGGGCAGCACATGCTTGAAAAAGCTCGCGAGCGAACAGTTCACTCTGGCGCCATGTCACCTGATATGAAGCAGCGCCATGGCCATCTCGTCGAGAGCCTGAGCGATCTCCAAGACGATATTCGGTTACTGGTGATTGGAAGAGTCGGTGAGGACAGCACGCGCAGTGCCCAAAGTCTTGGCAGCCAGATTGAAGCGATAGTCCGAACTATCCACCGCCCCACCCTGATTACAACCAGCCATTTCAGGAAACCTGAAACGGTCATGGTGGCATTTGACGGCAGCGCAACAGGCCACAAGACCTTACAGATGCTTGCTTCAAGCCCGCTGTGCGAAGGCCTGCCAATTCATATCGTCATGGTTGGAACGGATTCTGAAGACAACCAGAACGCGCTGGAGAAGGCACGAACCACGCTTGCGTCTTCCGGCTCGCTGGTGCATTCCGAGATCCGCCCAGGCGAAGTAGAGTCCACACTGCATGCGTATCAGGCAGAGCACGGCATTGACCTCTTGGTCATGGGGGCGTACGGGCACTCACGCATCAGGCAGTTTCTGATAGGCAGCACGACCACGACGATGCTGCGTACATCCACTGTACCCTTATTGCTGCTTCGCTGAGCCAGTTCCACTGGCCACAGTATTTCCAGAACTGAGGAAATACCGTGGCCACCCTGGACGATGACTAACTGATCTTGCCGCTACGAGACCACATGCAACTCATAACTGAAATTGTTCACCCCGAGCTGAAATCCAAGCAGGGCAGAGTATTCCGTCGACATGCAGCTCGCGGCATCGTGATGCGGGGTGAACAGATCCTGTTGCTGTTCACCGAGCGCTATAACGATTTCAGCTTTCCTGGAGGCGGCCTTGATGGTGACGAGGACATTGTCGCAGGCCTGAAGCGTGAGCTTGAGGAAGAGACTGGTGCTCGTGAAATACAGGTGCTCCAGCACTACGGTTACATCGAGGAGTACCGGCCCTACCAAAAGCCACAGTACGATCTGATGCACATGACCTCGCATTTTTATCAATGCGAAGTAGCGCCCCAGCTAGAGCCGGTGAGAATGGAAAGCCACGAAATCGCTAATGGTATGCGGCCTGTCTGGATCAACCTGCATGAAGCCATCGCACACAATGAAGCCGTCATGCAGCGTCACGAGTCTTCGATGGGGCAGTCAATTCTGCGCGAAACCTACATGCTGAGAAAAGTCGCTTCCGAATTGTTGATGCCAATCAGCCTTTGAGCTGACTATTTGGCGAAGTCCACTTAGCCTGCCTCAGGCAAGCATCCAATGCTGCGGGAGTAATTGCGTGATTTCGCTCGCCCGCTGTGTCGGAAGCCGCATCAGTACATCCTTGAGATAGGCATACGGATCGTGCCCATTCATACGCGCCGACTGGATCAGGCTCATGATTGCCGCCGCCCTTTTTCCACTGCGCAGCGACCCGGCAAATAACCAGTTCGAGCGCCCAAGCGCCCACGGCCGGATCAAATTCTCGATCTGGTTATTGTCGATGGGCACAGCACCATCTTCCAGGTAGCGCGTCAGCGCTACCCAGCGTTTAAGGCTGTAATCCAGGGCCTTGGCCGTGGCCGAACCCTCGGGCACAAGTTCGCGTTGGGCCAACATCCACTCATGCAGTTTTTCAGCGATGGGCACCGCTGTTTCCTGACGTAATCGCCAGCGGGCTTCGTCGCTCATTTCCTTGGCGTGTCGCTCGACTTCATACAACCCGCCAATCGAGTGAAGCGCCTGCTCCGCCAACTGGCTTTTATTGGCTGCATGCAGGTCGAAGAATTTGCGGCGTGCATGGGCCATGCAGCCGATTTCGGTGATGCCCAGCTCGAAGCTGGCCTTGTAGCCGGCGAAGTCATCGCAGACCAGCTTACCGTTCCACGTGCCCAGGAAGTTACGCGCATGTTCGCCGGCACGGCTGGGGCTGAAGTCGTAGACCACGGCCTTTAGGGCCGAGAAAGGCGTGGTGCTATAGGCCCACACGTAAGCGCGGTGGGTTTTCTTTTCGCCTGGTGCGAGCATCTGAACCGGGGTCTCATCGGCGTGGATCACGCCCTGGGCCAACACATGCTCACGCAGCGCATCGACCAGAGGCTGGAGCTGCACACCGGTCTGTCCGATCCATTGCGCCAGTGTCGAACGGGCGATGGGCAGTCCGGCCCGACCAAAAATCTTCTCCTGCCGGTACAGCGGTAAATGGTCGGCGAACTTCGCCACCATCACGTGGGCCAAAAGGCCTGCGGTCGGGATGCCCTTGTCGATCACTTGGGCCGGTACAGGCGCCTGGATCAGTGTTTCACACTGACGGCACGTCCATTTTCCACGCACATGCCGCTCAACTGTGAACACGCCCGGAGTGTAATCGAGCTTCTCGCTGACGTCTTCGCCGATTCGCTGAAGCTGGCAGCCGCACACGCACTGAGTATTCTCTGGTTCGTGACGGATCACGGTTCGCGGAAACTGCGGCGGCAGTGGTGCACGCTTGGGCTTATGACGTGGCTCGGCCGGTGCGGCCGGCGGATTGGCTGCCTTCAGCTCGGCTTCGATAGCTGCGATATCGGTATCGAGCAGATCATCAAGCAGACTGCCTTGGTCGGGGCTCAGTTGCTCGCTGCGCTTGGCGAACTTGTGTCGCTTGAGGATGGCGATTTCATGAGCCAGTTGCTCGTTGACCGTTTCGAGGCGTTGGATTTTCTGGCTCATGGAGTCGACCTGGGACAGCAACTGCATAGCCTGTTCGGCCAAGCCGCGCAGCTGTTCCGGTGTCATCTGGTCGAGATTGGGCGAGGAAGTCATGCCGCTGATTGTGTCAGAGCAGGTCGTCAACAGCGATAAACCGATGGGCTAATGGCAGGGGCTAAAGCACTGTGATCGCGCTGCCTGCGCCGACCCGCTGCCACGGCAAACCCAGTACCAAGGCTTGAAGTTGCTCGTTATCGAGTTCGACTTCCGATCCGTGACGGATGCCGGGCCAATGAAACTTGCCTTGGTTCAATCGTCGCGCTGCCAGCCAAATGCCCACACCGTCATGCACCAAGACTTTCATTCGGTTGGCACGGCGATTAGCGAAGAGGTATGCGCAGTGCGGCTTCGCCACACCGAACACCGCGATCACCCTGGCCAGCGCGGTCTCGGTACCGGCGCGCATGTCCATAGGCTCGGTGGCAAGCCAGATGGCATCGATCCGAATCATTCCAACAGGTCTCGCAGAAAGGTGGCACAGGCGACAGCGCTTTCGGTCGGCCAGTTCACTTTGACGGTGCCACGCGGGTGCTGGATTTCAATGCAGATACTTGATGAAGCTGCCTGCGAATGTCCTCCGGCTAGCGGCAAGGGCACTGGAATGAAAGCAGGTTGCAGCGCCATAGTTTTGTTCGTGAGTACCCTAATCCATTTATGTACGAGGTTCGCGTTAAGGCTGTGCTTCTGCGCGACGCTGGCAATCGATGCGCCGGGCTGGGCGCACTCTTGGACAACTTGGGCCTTGAAGGATTTTGAATAGGAACGGCGTTGTGACTGCATGGAAAGACCCGCTTAAAAGGCTAGAAATGGTGTCCACTTAAATTAGGTGGACACCATCGCCTTTGGCGTCGGGGTCAGGAAGGTGAGTTGGCCGGACGGTTACGCTGGGTTGAGGTGTGCCACTACCCCAGCAGAAGCTGATCACTCCTGCCATCGTTGCCAGGATCACGAACACGCCGAGATGCTTTCGGTGTCGTCTGAGCACGGGTTTTCTCCATGGATTGCCCCCGGATTGTCCCGCGACCGAAATTTGGGTACCAACGAAAGCCACCCGCTGAAATTCACAGACAGGTAGCGGAGCGAGCAGCCGGGGCGGGAAGTGCCACCGGCTGGAGATGAGGTGAAGCGGAAGATGAAGAGGGAATAGCGGATGGGGCGGCTGTAGCACCTGCCGACGTATTGCTTACCTGGCGTTACCTGTAGCAAGCGCCATTTCGATCTAGCCAGCAATCACTCGATAAAGCCACTCCTGCGCTTGATCTCGGCCTTGAGCGCCTTGTGCTGGGTCTTGAGGTATCGGAGATGTTCTGCACGGCTAAGGGAACCTTTCGCCCGGATGGCTGCAAGGTCATCCGGGAATACGGTGCCCATCAGTTTCTCCAGGTCGGGAAACTCACTAAGAGGGCGCTGCTTGTAGTTCTCGAAGAACCACCAGGGCACGCATATCAGAAACGCGACCAACGTCGCCAATCCAAGTTCTGTCATCGGGGGGTATTAGGGCACAGTGGGAAAAAGCGAATGCACGCAATGGAAAGCAGCAGGCTGATCCCGGCCGACAAACAGATAGTCGGGAGGATGAAGAACAAGCCTGTCTCCCAGGGTGTGGGACGCATGTCGAATGGGCGCATTATCAGCACCTGCTTGTCGCCCACCTTGCTCTGTTGCATCACAGCATCGCTGGCGGGGCGAGAGACAAACAGGTTTTCGGCTTGAATCCTGTATCGAATGGAGGCGTGGTCACTGTCCTCCTTGGAGTATTTCGAGTCTACCACCGCGATTACGCTCCGCTCGGTCATGTAGTCCGTATGCCAGAGGAACCATGCAGCTAAGAACAACAGGGTTGCGAAAACTACCTGGCTCACCGGATTCTGGAGCTGCGATTTAACGACCAGGATCATAGACGGGTACCTCAGGGCAAGGGTGATTGCCCTTGGATGATATAAGATAACGTTTGGGGGCTAAAGGGTCTTCGGTCGCACCCCTCACCACGGGATAGTGTCGTCATCCTCGAGGGCTTCCCGAAGCGCTCGATTCTTCAGCGTCTCTGTCGATGGGCAGGGTGGGTAGGCCTTTACCACCTGCTTAAAACCTCCCGAGTAGCCGACCTTCACGGCCAGCGCGCTGATTTCCGGTTGGGTCGCCGCAACGTAAGCATCACCGCACGCTCCTACCCGGTAGTCTACGAACTCGAAGTGCTCAGAATGCCCCATTTCCCACCTCCTGCAGGTCAAGCGGGCCTCGCAATAAGAGGCCCTGGCTATCTCAGAATTGAGTCGACACCGATACGAAATAAGGCTCGGCAATCCATTTGCGCGTCTGGCGGAAATCCTCATCCATCCAGCCCCCAATGCAGGTATTGAACGCGCTGCTGTCGAAGTCGTAAGGCTCAGCCTCGTCGATGGTGCTATTCCGGTGCACAGTCAAGCCGATCAGCTCCCCGCCGGCGCAGAGGTAGGCATACTGGGAGTCGCCGATTTGCAGTGCCATGCCGGATTTCCCCGCCAGTAGGCGGCGGTACTCATCGAGGCAGCCCTGGAAGGTGTAGACCTCAACCCGAAGCTGGCAGTAGAGGTCGATTTTCTGGTCGTGAGTCAGGCCGAGATCACCAGAATCGTACTGTTCCCACCAGGTCATGAACGCTGGTGCGTCGTGAAACTCGTGGATTGACCGGCTCGCGTTGTCGAGGCAGCTGAGAACTTCGGTTTTGGCTTCGTCCATGATCATTGGATTGAGGCTCATGATGGGGCTCCATGGCGTGTTAGCGATGAGACCAGTCTGAGGTCAATCGGAGTGTGTCAGAAGCGGGAGGTCAGCAATCGGAGCTGGCGCTTGATCCGCGCCCACATCGTCTGGTCCTGGGTGTATTGCTGCCAAACGCCTTCATCGCTGATCGATTCCAGGACCACAGGGCTTTCCCCTCGGACTCGGAAGAGAAATGCTGTGATGCAACGGCAGGACCGGCACACTCCGTGGCCATCGATCACCACGACATCCGGCAGTACCTGGTTCCAGCTCCCCCTAAAGTCCTGCTTTCGGATTTCACTCCCGCACAGTTTGCATTGCGGGACCACCTCAGTGAGCTTAAAGCCCGAGGGGAATGTGAAGGGTAGCCGGGACGCAATCACTTCTCCGGCCTGGTACTGGGCGATCATGGCTTGCAGTTCTTCGGGGCTGATCTTCTCAGGTTGCTTCCCTTGAACCGCCTGCTGTTGATTGGTTGTGGTCATGCGGTGTCTCTCCAGATGTTCGATCAGCTATGCGGCCAGCATGTCCAGCTGCTCCGGCTTCGCATATCGCCCGGGGCCCACTCGGCGCGCAGTCTGCTGGCAGACCTTACGGACCTGCTCCTTCCAGTACGGGTTTGCCGTCGGCCGGCGATCAGCAACGTATTCGTAGATTTGGCTCAGGTGGGCCTCACCCTCGAACAGATCGAGGGCCTGCCCGACGACCTCGCGCCAGGTGGCTGGGCCCTGACTCATGGCCTCCTGCACATCTTTCGGCAAGCCCTGCAGGTACGCCAGTTCGTGGTATAGGCTGAGGCCGATCATCAGGCGCTCTTGGTCTTTGGTGAACGTCACGAAAGTCAGGGGATGCTTCAGCCCGGCGTAGAGGTTTCTGGGCAGCATCTCCTGCTGGATGGCCCAGCGTTCGTTGTACCGACACACTCTCGCCGCTGTCTGGAGGAAGTAGCAGGGTAGGACGAATGCCACCTGGCCATTGTCGACCAGCAGGCCGTGTACACGATCCAGCAATCGCTCGATGAATTTGGTTTCGAAAGGCGGATTACCGAGGACCAGAGTTGGACGCTCTTCGAACTCCACCTGGAAGAAGTCGCCGGTAATGACCGGCCTGCCGGTCAGGTCACGTGCTTGCTGAGCGAGATGCGGATCGATCTCTATCCCCAGCGCCGGCACATATTGGGGAACCGCTTGCAGAAAGCGCCCTGGGCCGCACGTTGGCTCAAGGACGAAATCCTTGGCGCTGAGGTGGCTGAAGTTCTTTCGTACGATCGCGGCTGCAGCCCAGGCCGGGGTTGGGTACTGGCCGAGTTCGATCTGTGTGTTTTGTGTGCTCATCGCCTCAAGTGCCTGTTCGTTGATCAATTGAGGCAAGAATCGGGCTGGTCCTCCCGTGCCACCATCTGCGATCCGGAAATCAGCCGTAGCCTTTGAGCATGTACCTCCTCAGGAGTGCAGTAGCCTCGGGGAATCAATAGGGGAGATTTCCTATGCCGTGGATTGATCTGAAATCAGCACTGAAAAGCGAGGCCGGATTCCTGGAGTTCATCAGGAGCAGCTATAGGCACGGCACCGTCGTGGCCCTGTGCGCTGGCGCGATTGGAATCCTGAACCGCAGGTTGGAAGCCGCGGTGGCTCGCAAAGACCGTGACGGTCAGCGTTACCTCTATACGCAGATCGAAGTGTTGCGAAGCGAGATGCATGTACGGCTGGAAATCCGAACCGACCAGGCGCTTGCCCGTGGCGTTCTACATCTCGCCGGCGAGGCCGCCCTGGCGCGCGTGCACGACTACCAACGAGAGCGATACCTCTCCGAGTTCTCGAAGCTGTACCCGGAGATCGTGGGCGCTGTGGGAGTGATCCGAGCAAAGTTCTGGGAAGCGGGTGTATATGGTCAAGATTTTCCGCTCTGGGCCCAGCAGAACGGTTTCACCGATACACAACTCCTGCAAGCCATCCAGGTATCGAAACTCAGGGCCTATGACGCCCTGGTCGAACTGAACCGTGAGCTGGAGGAGAACGGGAAAGGCGCCCGGAGTTGGAAACTGAAAACCGAGTGGGACCGCCGGCGGAAGGAGATCAAGTTACTCTCTGATCTGCAATTCAGGTCTGCAATCTACAAGTGCATACGCGATGTGCTTGGCGAAGGCTTCATGCCCGAGCTTGAAAAATGGATGACCCTGAATACTCGGATACCCCACTTTCGGAAGCTTCGAGACCGATCTCGGGACTCGAAACCGAACCTCAAGCTCCAACTGCTCCCGGGCCGGAAATTTCGGCCTGAACGCACTCCTCATCAAAGCACGGTGAGTTCGGAACCTCGGGCATGAATCCGAGCCTCACTACGGCTAGTGCGTAGCTTCAGGCCCAACCGTAGGGCCCGACCTTCCCTGCAGGAACGAGAAGCCCGCCAAATCGGCGGGCCTTGATCGGGGAGGGTGGGTCAGTTCGGGAACCAACGCTCGGCCAGCTCGCGGAACTTCGGCTCAACGGCCTTGGCCTGCTCGATGCCGGCACAGACATATCCATGGTGCCCGCCGGCCTGCCCTCGCTCCCAGTAACTGCACGCGGCGGCCACCATCTCATCTACTGAACCGCCTTCAGCTCCAATATTCAAGCAGCGCACCGCAGCACCGACGTGGTCCCCGGCTCCAGGGATGCGGCTATCGCTCAGGGCGGCGCACCAGCCATGTTCTGTAGGCGCATTTGCCGTCGGAAAGTCGGAGTAGAACTCCATGATCGCAGTTGCCAGTACCAGGGGATGGCCGGGGTAAACGGGGTAATTCCCGGTCACGCTCTTGATGAACTGTCTTCCTTCCATCAAAACCCTACCTTCAGTCAGGAGTTGCTGCCTTATGGATTCGCTTGACGTATTCGTGCATGGGTTGGCAATCGCTGTCCTGGTAGCCGAATCGGTTCACGAACGTCGAGAACGAATCCCCACACTCTTCATCCTGTTGCAGCCAGGCTTCGTACTCAGCGGCCACCTTGAGGGCTTTCAAACGGAATGCCAATGCCGCGGCACGCTGGGCCTTCTCGTCGCGATGCCGACGGATCATTTCTTCTTCTTCGGGGCTCAAAGGGCCTAGGGAATCGGTCATGATTTAGTTACCGGATGCTGGCAGGAGTAAGTGACCTTGACGCCTTCAACAGCTATCTCAGCCTTTTGAACATTTGAACTCTCTTGAATGACCTTCAACAAATCGTGTTTCGTCATTCGATAGTCGTCCTCGTCACTGTAGGGGTATATGACCTCGACAGACTCTCCGGTGAAGCTTGCAGTCCAGGGGGAGCCGTTCGCTGTTTGCTTAGGCGCTCCCCTCTTCATTAGCTCTTCAGAAGTGATTGGGATAGTGGCACAGGGGCCGCGACGGGCCTCAAGCAAAATCAAGGCATTGGGAATTTCATAAGTCAGATGCTTCGCAGCCAGTTTACCCATGCCTTGAGTAGCAGTGGCCATGATATTTTGGCCATAAAACAACATGCCAATTACGGCACATATAATTAATAGAGCAACTGCTAAAGCGTTGGATGCAAAGCTTTTGTTTTTTGAACTTTGTTTGTCTTGTTGCATAGCTAACCTTGTATTTAATATCGATTTATTGCGTGAGCGCAATGAAATAGTACGTTATGGCTTGGTTCATTTTACTATGACTAATGGGTGTAATCCCAACCATCAGTTCTCTGTCTAGCTTAACGAGGCAGTTGCCTCGATTCTCAGGGGTAGTGATCTTCCAGAGTTCTGAGAACTGCTGGCTTGATTGTCCAGCCCGTCGCTCGCTTATACCGCTAGGCGAAGTCTTTGACCGTTCCACCATGGAAGTCCCTGTCGCGACTTCGACGCTCGATGATTCCTGCGCAGTCCTCGCCGACATGTCCAATCTCAACGATGAAGCCTTTTACGATTCGCAAGACGCAGCAGGCGCAAAGGCGGCGCTCATTCATGGGCGGGCTGATCTTCTTGCCCGAGTGAAAACAGGTTGCTCGATCGTCAAAGCGTTTCATCGTACTTTCCTTCGTGGTGCTGGGTGGAAGAGGTGGATCAGCTGATGCCTGCGGTTTCCAGCGTTCCGGCCTCTTGCAGCTCGGCCCAGGTTTGAGCAAAAGCCTGTTGCATGCTCCACTCGTCACGCCAAGCACTACTTGCGCGATCGTAGGTGTCACGGGCCTTGTTGATCGCTTCAGCCTGAGTGCGTGCGCTCACGTTGTAGAGGCGCCCGATTTTTCCTGTCTCGCGGCTGTGCCCGAAGACGGCCCATTTGACAGCCCTGGGCTTGGGCTTAGTTTTCTGCTTTCCGCTGCCGCCGCATTGAAAGCAGACACCACCGAGAACGGCAGTGAACAGCCAGATTTTCCCAGCGCCATCACAGCGGCTGCATTTGTAGAGTTTGTCTGCCATGTCCGTTCCTCGGTCATGCGCCGGCGAACCGGAAGCTTGTTCAGGGGTAGTACGCCTTCTGGCGTTCAATTTCTTCGCGGAGCTCCTTGGCAATCCGCCATTCACCCTGTTGCTCCGCTTCGTACTCGGCCTCCTCGAGCTCTTCGGCGCACCATTGGCTCAGGTCGTAATACTTGCGTTCGCGCATGCGGCGAATCAGGTCTTCGTGAACATTGACAACAGCCATTGTCTTGCCCTCCTCCGGCATTGTGGTTGCCCAGCGACTTCCGTGGAGCGTTCAACTCAGAATGTGGCCAGTCTGTGCCTCATACAGCTTCACACAGTTCGGACACAGCATGCCTTTCTTGCCCTGGGCAAGCTTGGCTGCCTTCCAGCCCTTATGGGTGGCCAGGTCCTGAAGGTACTTGTAGGCCCGGATCAGATCGGCCTGAGTATCGTCAGCAGTTTCGAACACACCCTGCTCGTTCATGCTGTAGCAGTCGTCGGTGCTCGGGTCTTCCTGGTTGATGCACTGCAGTTCCAGGCGAATGCTCATCGTGTATCTCTCTCAAACTGACGGAGCTGATTGCCGGACATGGTCTAGCCTGACCATCACCTCAGAGGCCAGATGCCCCCACTGCGCTGGACTCACATCCAGATATCCAGCATTAAATTGCTGATCGATCTGGTCGATCAGGGTGGTGATGGATGCTTCCGTAATGGCTGACCTCAAAACATCTAGCGCGTCATCGAAGTCACAGAAAGCAAATGTGGCCATTCCGTTTGTCTCTCCGTAAGTCCCGGCCGCCCATAGCCCCCAGTGGGTGGGGGCGATAGTTGTCAGGGGGCTTGGATTAGCCGACGTTCGCCGCCGGCTCGGTGCCGCTCTGGGCAGATTTTACGGCCGCGCGGATGTTGGCCAGCGCCTTGGCCAGGTCCTGCAGGTTCAGGTCGGCACCGCTGAGGGTCAGTTCGACCTTCACACTCTCCGGGGTGGCCATGAAGGGCAGAGCTTTCTCCAGCTGGTCGGCCAGCTGGACCAGCACCGGGGCTGCTACGTCCAGGTCCTTGCGACCGTACAGGGCGGACGGCGCACCAACGGACTTCGCGGTGATCTTCGCGGAGCCGTTGCGCTGGGCCTTGGCGAGCTGCTCCTGCATATGCACCACAGTGTCTTCGCCGTTGGCCTTGCACTGCTTGTCTGCGGCCAGGGCAGTAGAGACGGAAGCTTGGCCCTTCTCGACCATCTCCTTGACCTCAGGGGCCACGTTCACCAGCGCCAGCATCTTGCGAACGTGGCTGACCTTGCGGTGCACCGCGGCCGCGACACCGGCGACAGTGAACTTGTGGTCGTCGATCAGCTCGCGGTAGGCCTCGGCCAGATCAAGAGGGGAAACCGGCACCTGCTGGTTGCTCACGCACTGACGCACGATCTCAACGGCGCGGCCACCTTCCACCTGGCTCACCCACACGCGCTTGATGTCGGCGCCTTCGGCGATGGCCAGCATCAGGCCGGCGTGGCGGGTGAAACCGGTCACTACGCGCAGTTTGCCGTTTTCGGCGACAACGCCCAGCGGTTCGACGGGCTCGCCGGCCTTGTAGGAATCGGCGAAGCCGCGGATGGCATCCTGGTCGAATTCGCTGCGGATTGCCTCTTCGACATTGCAGACGAGGAGGGCGGTGGGCATTTCGAAGGCGTTCTGGCGCTTCGGATCGAAGTCTAAGCCCAACTGTTTGCCGGTGATCAGCTTCTTGGCGGTGTCGTGGATGCTGCGCAGGGAGTTGCAGCCAGCCAGAGCAGCTTGGGCGGTTTCGGTGATCAGGTTGGCGGCGATGGTCTTGGTGGTCATGGGGTAGTGCTCCTGTGTGGTCGATGGAGCCATCTTCAGGGGAGGTCGTGTGTGCCAGAACCGGCGCCGAGAAAATTTCGAAGTATTTTTCGAACCCCTATCGCCTGACATCAATTCCCGATATTCGGACCCTAAAAATGCGCAGAGCCCGCTCTAAGGCGGGCCCTGGGGGAGTGGCTACTACTGCTATCAGAGCAGGAACAAGCGGCGGGCGTAGCTGCGGTTGACCTCGCGGTCGACCTTCTCCAGGAATTCCGGCACTTTCTCGGCGATCTGTTCCGAGGTCATGCCGCTGGGGATGTTCAGCCAGGTGGTGCTCAGAACGTTGTTGCCCTCACTCTGGTAGTTGCCTACCAGCTGGAAGCCTTCCGATCGCGGCTCGAGGCTGAGCGTGGCGGTCTTGATGCCAACGGCGGTCTCGTAGTCCTGGGAGGCCACCAGGCAGCAGATGTCCATATCGAGCTGGCTGGCGGCGGTCCAGCCATGCGCCACCAGGTTGACGGCGATTACTTGCTTGACTGCCTTGTACTCGGGGGCCTGGATGGCGATGTGTGCTGGAGTGTGTTTCATGGCGGAAGTCTCTTGGCTCGGTGGCTTGGATTCGATGTGGCTATCTTCCCCCGAGCTCATGTGTGCCAGAACCGGGCATTTCGTCGATGCCAGAAAGCACGAAGCCCGCACTGTGGCGGGCTCTGGTGTAACTGCTGCCTCCTGATCAAGCCCAGCTGGCCAACTCCCGCCAGAAGAATGCCCTGACCAGGAAATGCGCCACAAAGTGGGCGGTGAAAACGACCAACACAGCGCCGATGAGGCTGACATCGAAGTCACTGAGCGAGGTAACGTCGAACGCTAGCGCTACATCCGCCTTGAGGCCAGCGGCGACCACGATAAACACCGCAGAAAAGACAATGCCGGAGACGATGGCCATGAAGGACATCAAGGGGGTGCCGTATGCAGCTTTCAGGGTTTTTCGTCCAGTACCGACCAGCATTACCAGGACCAGCGCGAAGCAATTCGAGATAGTGCTACCCACCGGGCCCGAGATCAGCCAGGCGGCTAGTAGAGACAGCCCCACCAGAATCGCGGAGTAGGTCAATACGTCAATACGCCAATCACGGCCAAAGATCGGGCCGGAGCGCTGCCAGCTTCAGTAATGGTCATCCTTCAAATCCTATGTCTGTCAGGGAAAGGCCTAGCTTACCGCCCAAGTGCCCTGAAACCTGGCCAAAAGCTCCGTCGCACCAGTAACTCGGCCAAGATGCCGAGAGAGATGACGATCAACGCCGCGGCGAAAGGGCGTAGATCGAGGAAGTCGACGTCCTCGGGCAACGGCTGCACCCCGAACACGCTCCGGAGAAGGGTGAAGCCGATCACCAGGCTGGCGACCAGCAATGCGCCAACTCCCCGCCCGATTTCCTTGAACTGCCTGCCTTTGGCGATGACGGGTAATGCCAGCAAGCACCAGACAACAGCGTGGCAGTGCGTGATGTAGGTGCCGATGTCCCATGGGATGGTCATCCCGGCCACCAGCACTGTGGTGCAGAGGATGAATGCGTAGATGAGGACTGCGAACACGGGCGTGTAGCGCGGTCTCTTTTCGGTTGGGCTAGCGTGGCTCATGGATCTCTTCAAGGCGCTGGTTTGGTTTCGAGTTGGGGGCCTTATCTGCAAGATCATGTAGCGTTGCGCAGTTGCCGCAGGAGAGGTAAACCGCCGGGAACAGCTCACCGTCGATGTCAGTACCCTTCGGCTCAATGCAGTGGGTCCACATATCGGCGCACCCGCAATTGCCGCAGATCAGGTGGAGTCGGGCACGTGCCACTGGTATCTCCTAGGCGTCCTGGTGATGTTTGACCACGGCGCTACGCTCGGGCAGCGCCGGTTTGAGATCCTCGTACGACTGCTTGAGGAGGAGAGCACGGGCAACACCGTGATCACCAACGGTATCCAGAGTGAGTTGGCTGCGCGCTCCGGTGAACGAGTCCTTGACCTCGTTCAGAGCTTTGATCCCCTCCCGTCGCAGCAGTCCTACGGTTTGGAGACTGCTGAGCTTCGCCAGAGAGTCGTTGACGATGTCCACCTCAATCCACTCGGTCAGGTCCGACAGTTGGGTTTCGATTTCGCTATAGGCGTCACGGACGCGAATCAGGCGGCTTCCACCGTTCTTCGCAATGGTGTCCAGGACGAGGATGCACCCGTCCCCCAGCATCTGGTCGGAGTAGCCGGTGATGGTGCGAATGCTGGCCTCGGCGACGGTAATCCTGCCGCCTTCGACAACCGGCAGCCGGGCGTCCGAGTCTGCGAGAAGTTCCAGTTCAATCCATTTTTTAGTCATAAGCGTTCCTTGATGAGGTAATTGGGCCTGCCACTTAGCACCAAGTGGATAAAAGGCGACATAGTCATGAGGGATGGTGTTGGGATTTGGTTCCACTGCCATGCAATGGACTTACATCAACCCCAACTCCAGGTTCTCAACCTGAACATCATGCCATAGCTCCTGCTCGATCAAAGCGTAGGTATCTGCAAGCTCCTGGGCGTGCTGGCGCTCGTTCGCGGCGCGCTCTTCCTCGGCCACGATGAAGTCAATCAAGGCGAGGTCGTAAAGGTCGTACGCACGTTGCCAGCGGCCGGCAATCGCAGTGAAACCCGGTTCGTTGCTCAGCAGCGCATGCGCCTCAGATGCCATGGGGGCAAGATGACTTTGTTCTGCGGGGAGAGTTGGCAGATCAATTGACCTAGCAACCTGCTGGAGGGCCTTCTCACCCTCCGGACACTGGAAACGTACGAGGAGACTTACCGGCAGAACGGCACGGGCGAAAGCCAGGCAGGCCTGGAGTGCTGACTCTTCTTCCTGTTCGGCTGCATTGAGCGCCTCCAGCTCTGGGATGACCATGTCTCGTCCTCTGGTGAATGTCTTGATGAGCACATGGTCTACGCTGGCGGGGTGTGCCACCAGCTCAGGCTGCGAGGATAGGCGCGAGTAGATCCCGGTACAGGCGGGCCTCTTCGACAGATTCCAGAATGTCGTCGAGCGCGCGGTGGCTCTGGCGTTTGGCTGGTTCGAATGCTGGGCTGATCGTCTTGAGGAATTCCTTCACCGCGCTGATATCCAGATTGCGGTAGTGAAGGTGCGCATTGAGCGCCGGCATTTGGGCCTCAAGGAACATTCGGTCGAAGTGGATACCACTGCCGCACAACGGTGAGGCCTTGGCTTGCACGCCGTGCTCTACCAGGAACTCGATGATTTGCTGTTCAGCACTGGCCAAGTCGGTTGAGGAAGCCGACACATCGTCGAAGAGGCCATTGCGAGTGTGCATGCTCCGTACAATGTCGTCGCACAAGGGAAGGACGTCAGCCGGGTCGTGATGGACAACCACGACGTGTTGGGCAAGGACGTTGAACTGGCCGTCGGTTACCAGAACCCCGACTTCCAAAATTCGGTGCCGGTACACCATCTGCTTATGCAGCTCAGTGAATCCGGTTGACTCAAGATCAAGCCAGGCCAGCCGGCGATCATTATTCATCATGGGGGAGGGCTCCTGTGGTGGCAGTACATGGATATTCTCCATGCCAGGGGATGTGCCACCAGCCAGGCCAGGGTGACCTATCAGATCGTCTCCCCGCGCCCCGGTGCACGTTTTGCCCTGCGTGCTTGAATGCGCCAGCTGATCAGCGGGCCGAGGAGCGTGAGCAGAGCGGTCACCACCACCAAGGCTATGGTGGCCGGCTTGCCGCCGCGGATGTGGTAATCATCGGGGCTGTAGAGATAGGGGAAGGAGCCCTCCGGCAGGCGAATGTATATGTCACCCGCATCCCTCGGTTGAAGCCACCAGGTCCCGTCGAGATTTGCCTCCACCCGACCAACCACACGGCATGAGGTGTCGTAGGGGATCTGCAAGGCTTCGCAGGCCGCCTTGTCGCGCACGATTACCTTGGCAGGATCGATTACCTGAAGAGAGTGGCCGACCTGCAGAGCGGCCCAGATGACCAGCATTGGCCAGACGAAGGCCATGAGTAATCTGAACAAAGGATTGAACTCCTAAAATACGAGGCGAAGGCAGGGTATCCAACAAGCTGGCGCATTGCCATCCAAACTTAGGCCCTGAAATTCAGCCTTTCGGCGAATGAGGCTCCCAGCCAAGGCATCTAGCGATCTGGTGGCAGGGCCATTCGTCAGCTGGATATCCTCAGGGGGCTTGTTGGCGTTAATTGTGGGTGTTGGACCGCTGCAGAGTCATCCGAGCCCCACATCAACCGTTTATCTGGTGACGCCGTCAGGGCGTTCCGCATAATCACTACAGCCCTTTTTGAGGAAGCATCATGATGAATCCTTTAAGAGAACCCTCTGCGTTCAGCCCCAACTATTGGGCTGAACGCGCAGCTGTGCTGCGATCGGCAGTTAATAACGCAAATCCTGATATCGATCCGGTTCTCCTGGAGATAGCCCTTGAAGGCGCTGAGGATGTCCTGCAGATGGAAGTAGAGTTGGCCGATCAACCGCTTGTGGGTTGGACGTACAACGACAACGAGATAAGCGATCTGGTTGCGGCCCGTTCCGCTGCCCAGGCCCTGGCGATCCTGCATGCCAGTTTTCCTGACCACACCTACTACCCCGAGTGCCTTGAGCAGGTCGACGAAAATGGCTTTCGAAATCGTACCTGGTGCTTTGATGAAACTCCTGACGTGAAGCTGCCTTGGTCGGAATTCATCAAACGAATCACAATTCCCCGCCATCTAACCGGCGTTTACTTCTAAGTTTTTTGCATCGTACAACCCAGATTTTCGAGCCGAGGATCGGATGCGTTGCGCTGCCTTGAGCGGGGTATCTGCAACAGTGCTCCAGTCATGATGCCACCAGGCAATGACCATGCTGGCTTCCTTCGCCGTCGGCGCCGATATTACGGCTCGAATTTCAGCGCCTACAGCCTCCCACCAGTCCATGCCCTCGGAATCACGGGCGTTGGGATCGATTGCCGACCGATACACGGCCTTGATTTGTTCTTGCGTCAGTTCGTTCATTGCGGGGTGTCCAGTTGCGCCAGCAGGTACTTGGCCATCGGTAATTCGTGCTTGCCATACCGGTCGTAGTCGGCCAGGCGGGCCGAGATATAGGCCGCCAGCGGCTGCTGCCACTCCGCACTGCTAACCGAGTAAGCGTACTCCTCGTAGAAGCGCACGATATCCCTGCTCATCGAGTGGCGATAGGTCTCGGCAATCTCCTGGGCGAGGGCAGGTGCGGTGCCGAGGGCAACCAGATCACGCTCCAGATCCTCCGGGAACGTGGTCTGCCGAACCCAAGATAGGGCGTTGAAGAAGTGAGGTCCGAGATTCAGATGTGGCTGGACTTTGCTGGCGCTGGGAGTGTTCATGGTCATCGTTTGGTTCCTGTTCTCGGACTTCGACTAGGCGGCTGCTGGGGTGCGGGCTGCCCGGCGCGCCGCAATGCGCTTCTGGATGCGCTCGCGCGCGGCCAATGCTTCTTCGCCGGAGCTGGGGAGCGACAGCTTGATCTGGTTCACCCTGCGCAGTTCGTGTTCGTGCATCCAGTCCATAACCGATTCCGCGGTCCCCACGTCCTGGTAGCTGCGCGGGCCGCCCAAGCCCATCTCAGCCCGGGAGCCGAATTGCTGGCGCTGCTCTGCCAGATGGCTGATAGCTCTCATCTCTGCGAGCATCTCGTCGAAGCTGAAGCGAGCGCGCATGTGTTCGCGAATGTCCATGTCGCTGATCTGGAGCATGGGATCATCCAGGGCAACTACTGCGTCCGGTAGGAGGTGCGCCGGGCAGAGGGCTAGAGCAGGGCTTGCTGGGGGCATTTCCGCCGAGAAGGTCAAGCTGAACTGAGTGGGAGCGTGGGGGGGGGGTGTTGCATGGGATAACCTCCTGAAGTGATGAGGCTATCTTCAGGGCAGGCTCACTGTGCCAGAACCGCTGTGCGCACACTTCTCGCACAGGATGGTCACGTCGATTGTTCGAACGATGATTCGGGGCCATGCCTGAACAGGTATTGGAAACCGGTATTGTGGCGTGGCAGGAAGCCCCCTTGGGAACCAAGAGTAAGGTTCCAAACTGGTGCTCCCGCCATCCTGTTGATCAAAAGAGGCCTTGCTGGTGTGAGAGCCTGGCCATGATCCGGACATCCATCTGCTGGCGCTCCTCTCGCATTGCGGCTTCACGCTGGGCCCCGACGCCGTTGTACTTCTCCACCAGGTAAATCAGGTTGGTGGGAGTCCATGCGTTGCGCCAAATGGTGTTCCAATCGCGGATGACCGAAGCCCTGTCGTCGCTCGGTAGGGCGAAAAACATGCTCCTGGCTTTGCGCCAGACTCGCGCTTCCCGAGCTCGCCAGTTGATCAAGGTTGCATCATCCCTTCGCTGGCGAATCTCCTTCTCGGTTTCCCAGTCGTGCTGTTCCGCTCGGATCATTTCAGCAAAGAGCGGCAAAGCGTTCGCCTCACGTTGCTGCTTTCGCTCGAACAAGGAAGCCTTGCGCTGGTTGAAATCGAGTCGGCGCAAGCGATGAGGAAACGGTTTGAACTTCATTGTAGAACCCCACACGTTGGAATTGGAAAGCCCAGTTGTTCGGCCGGTGCGTCGGGCGGAACATCTTTCGCTTCGATGTGACCAGCAAATCATCGGCGCGAAGCATGCGTGCCAGAACCCATGCGAACCCACTCCGCGATAAGGTCCTCGCACAGGACAATTACATCGAAGGTGGGGTTGATGAAGCTGGGTATGCTGGCGCTGACCTTGGAGTCCGGCATTCGGGTCTGGCAAGCGCCAGCATCGGGAACCAATAATCGGACTTCAACGTGGTGTTCCCACCATTCGCCGTCGATGTAGAAGGCTGGGTCATCGTGCTCGAACAACCAGGGCGTGCTGTCGAGAGGTGCCCCCGTGGCCAGCGTCACTTCGAAGGTGTGCCCCTTGTAGGCAACTCGGACGGTATGCGGCTCGTCTGGCCGTTTCATTTGCAGCGCCCGGGCCGCGGCGTCGGTTGTCAGCTGAATCATGGTCACCCCCCTTTCTTTGAACAGCCTGCTTTTGCGGTAGCAGTGTTGGCGCTAGTCCACCAGGCCCAATTCCACGCACTCTTCGCGCCAGCCAGCCCAGAGGTCTGCCTCTATGGAGGCGTATGTATCCTGGATGTCTTCCCAGTGCGCCTGGCGCTCTTCCTCCTCCGCTAACTCCCTCTCGTACTCACGTTCGATGTGCGCCTGAACTACGGCCTCCGCAGCCTCGTCTGCATCCATCCCCCGGCTCCAGGCCAGCAATAAGGTCTTGGCTTGCCCCTGGGTAGCCTCAGCTACTTGCGAGTAGGAAATTTCCATCAAGGCCGCTACCTGCTTGTCCACCGCCACCAGCCATTTCGTGTACGGCTGATCTAGAGGCGAGGCCGGTTTCAGCCACCCAGCCGAGAGCTGACCAATCGAGCCGTTGCGGTAGTTCTCGTAGTACAGCTCCGTGTACAGCTCGTGTGCCAGGTTGTACTGCTCAGCCAACTCAGGCACGTCCAGAAGGAGCAGCGGGGCCCGGGGTCCATAGTGGCGGTGAATCAGTACGTCATCGCTCGCCAGCTGGTGGACGGCGTCATATGCCTCTTGCAACGCCTCCTCGGCCTGGGAATCACACCCTTCGATGCTGGAGAGGACAGCTACGTTGATCCACAGTGAGCGGGCGGCTAGGGCTTGTGCGAATGCGGGGTTCATGAGGGGGCTCCGTGACTGGGGTAGGTCAGATGGAGCCATCTTCGGACCTGACTGGCTGTGCCAGAACCTCCTGCGGATGTTGGCCGATGCCGGGCAAGGCGATCACACCCGAATCAGTCAGAACCGAAGATTGGTAGCCAATCGGCATACCAGGCAGGCGCGATCTGCGCCGAGGATGAGGAGCAATATGCGGAGCTGCACCGCAAATATGCGCAGGACCGGGCGAAATATTCGGAGCACCTTCGAATGTATGCGGACCTCCTCCGCACATTACGGCCGCCGGCGGAACCTAGAACGGGTTCTCCTTCATCAGCTGCCGGCAGTCCTCGAGCACCAGGTCGTAGTGATCATCGGAAGAAACTAGTCGTTCATGTCGAATAATCGAGAGTGGATCTCTCTCGTTCGGCTCCTCCGTTAGGTTCAGGAAGGTTACGACCATGCGGTGGTACCACCACTCTACGTTTTCCCCCGCGGCGGGCTGCACCAACGCATTGGTTTCCGATGTTTCGGGCTGAACGCATTGCTTCGGGTCTTCGGGGATGAAGGTGACTTTGAAGTCCAACCACCAGCCTTCGCCGCGATGTCGGAGTTCGACAGTATGTTCCTGGTCCTGACGCGGCATGCGCAGCGCCTGGCGTGCGGCCGGGTCGTCGAGGTTCAGCATCGTTCGGAGTCTCCTTCGGGTCAGGTTGCAGGAGCCCCGGCGCTATTCAGCGCCGAGGAATGAGGTTCAATTTCTGCAGGGTATCAGGGGGCAGGAGGGGTTCCAGCGAAGTGTCCACCCCCCTAATCTCGGGGATGATTGTGCGAGATCAGAAGGGGTGTTCTTTCAGGAGCTCATCACAGAGGCGAACAATGATGTCGTAGGATTCGGCGAAGCTGGGCAGGCGGCTGTAGCTGTCACAGGTGGCCTTCACATCGTCGATCTCCGAGCCGTCATGGTTGCGGATATGAACCATGATGTGGTGATACCACCACTCTCCGCGCAGCCATCCTTTCGCCTGCTCGTCGGTTACCGGGTGATCGTTGGGGTCGGTGGGTTGGGTGCCATCCTCGTCAGGGAGGAACGTGATGTCGAAGATCCGGCCTTGATATCGCACCCGAACTTCCATTTCCTCATCAGGTTGCTGCATGCACAGAGCCTGACGTGCACCGGCGGTGTTGAGATCGAACATGAAGGCTACTCCGGAGTGTAGTGGTTACAGCAAGCCAATCACCTCGTTCTTGAAAGGCCTGCTTTTGCTCTTGAGCCTCGCATTCTCCCAACCCCGCCCTGTGCCACCAGCTGTTTCAGGCTGGCGCTTGGGATGCCGAGGGGGCGCCCGCTACCTGATCGCGATGATTCTCCAATCTCGCCACCTGCTTGAACTCGGCCAGGGTGACGCGCTCGCCGGCGGCAGCTCTCGCCATCACGCGATGGCCGACCATGCCAGCCAGATCGGTTGAATCCGCCAGTTGGTCGGCGGAGCGCCTGAAAATCGCTTGGGTCAGACGCTGCACCAGGACAACCTTCTGGGCTTCTGGCAGATCCGAAGCCATGAAGTGCTCCATTGCAAGTATGAACTGGCTGCGGGTTTGCACCGCTTCGGGTGGCACGCGAAGATGGGCGCAAAGCTCCCGTATCGCTGCGTCAACCTCCGGCAGACCTAGGATGCGAATACCACAGGTGTCTTGGAAGGGGCGGCCCTCAACGATCAGCCGAAGCGTATTGAAATCGCCATCTCCTTTCCCGTCGAAATATTCCATTTGGCCTCCTATGTCGAGCTAACTGTTGATCCCAAAGATGGGGTCCAAGTGTTGGATGGAGACTTAGGGTCTACTTCGAGAGTCAGCAATGACTGCCCAGCCTCTGCGAGTTCAACCTGCGCCTGAGCATGGTCATAGCGGACAACGGCGATCGCGCCGGTAGGGATCATCCTGGCTTTGTTGAAACAGGTGACAGCTACATCGGCATCGGTTAGGAGTGCCTCCACTGCCTCGGTACTGAGGAAGCCGAGCACCTGCAGGTCGCCGGTGGAGTTTGAGCGCGATTCGTCTACCCCATTCCAGGCGGCAATGGCTTCTGCTTCGGAGTCCTTGATTGGGCCGCGCGCTCCACAGCACTGGCACTGGATGAAATGGCCCGCCAGACTCTGTTCGGCGAGCAAGTTGATGGTCTTGCAGTACGGGCAACGAGCGTTCTGTTGGCTCATCCGTCGCTCCTTTTGCGAGTTGATTCCGATGTTAGGCGGCAGGTGAAGGTTTCTGGATGGCACTGGCTGCTTGAGCCTTGGCCATCGACAGCTTGATGTGTGGTGCTACGCGCTCAGCCGGCAGATCCATACAGATGACCTCATCGGGAAGGTTCACCAAGTGGTGGATGATGTAACGGCACGGCGTCTTGTGGTTGATCACATCAAAGAGCGATTGCCTGTCCCGGCGCTCTACTCGCTTGAGTAAACGCTTCGCCGTTGCCACGACGGCAGCGTCGGTCCGATGGTAAGTGGCTGCCAACGCGAGGCAGAGAATTACGTCTAATGGGCGCATAGGGTTCCTCACGATAGGAAGGCCGGAGCCCCGGATACTACCGGGGGACCGGTGTCATTCAGAGCCAAAGTGGTGGGCTGTAATCCACAGCTGGCGCGGGGTTAGCCAGTCACGGTGGAGTTATCCACGCTTGCGGTGCCGGCAAAGAACTTCTCGATAGATTCCTTGCACTCGATGTAGAAGGGGCCTTGCCAGTCGCGTACCCACTCAGGTGCGAGCCGAGCGTGAATGAAACCGTCAGACTCGTGGGTGTTGTCCATGATCGCCAATACATAGGGCCGGTCCATCGCAAGGACCTCGGGCGTCACGTCAATCTGCGTAGGGCCAGGGTCTACGCCTACCGCGTTGTCGTTCTGCCAGGCTTGAGGATGAAAAGTTGCGTAAACCCGGGGCCCATCTTCCGAGGTGTCATCGTTGGCCAGGTATTGTGCGAGCGGAGCAGTTACCGGTGGGAATGAGGGTTGCCTTGCGGGTGGAACAGCCTCGAGCAGGAAAATTACCTCTCGACCTTCAGACGTCCTGTCCTGGCCGTAGCCGGCGCAGATTCCCTCCAGGATCTCCAGTTCGGCCGTCTCTGCAAGACGGAGCAACTCCCCGCTGGTGTCGGCGACCAGGGTTTTGGGCACCATGCCCAGATCGCTCAAGGCATCCAGGAACTCTCCTAGGCCACCTTCCTGCTCCAGTCGTGGGGATAGGTACTTCAGGTATTCGATCAGCGCTTCTCGTTTGCTGCTGAAGAAGAGCGGCCCCTGGATTGCGTCCATGGCGGGCTCACCCAGTGGATAGTCTGCAAACACCAAGCACCACTGTTCGGGTATCGGATACGTGATGTGGGGCTGTTGCGTCATGGTGTACTCCGCGTCTGTGTCGATGGAGTCCATGTTCATGTCTGGCGGAGGGTGCCAGAAGCCGGGCATTGCGAGTATCTGGGCCAGGCGGGTCGCCAATACTGGTCTTCGGTGCCCAACAATCGTATTGGAGGCCCGCCCAGCCCACACTACAGCGTGATCCCCTTCAACTGGTTGTTCAGGACAGCCTCAAGCTGATCGCCGAACCGCGATTGGAGGGCGTGCTCCGTCTTCTCGTTGTACAACGCGAGGATCAGACGGAACGTTCCTTCCTCGTCACCTCGGATGCGGAACAAGGTGTTGGACTTCAAGAGCGGCTTCGCCTTGTTGAACCACTCCACCTCGTCAGCCATTTGCGGTAGAGCCTGCTCCAGGAATTCGTGGGTATCGCTGGCGTCGATCCGAGAAGCAGCCTCGAGGTTGAGCTGATACCCGTGCTCCTTCAACGTCTTTACCATTGCCACTTGCTGGATGGAGTCGATCTCGATCGACAGGGGCTTTTCTTCACCCGGGTCCTGAACGCTCCCCAACCGCTTCCCCTTGAGGAATACGATGCAGGACCAAGCCAGATTTTCGCCCTCACCATCTTCGTGAGTGTGCAGGTCCTTCAGCCGTATGCGGGCAGCAGAGATGGCTTTGAGGTTGTTGATGGTTGTTTCCATGTGAGATGCCTTTGTGGTTTATGGCATCTACATCCTCAATGGCGTCTCTGCGTGCCAGAATCACCCTCTGTGTAGATCCATCTCCCCCCACAACCTAGGGAACCATGCACCCGTGCTGGAGCAAGAAATCAACTCATGGCCGGCAGTCAGCCGTCACCCGCGAGTCAGTTCCACTGTCTTGGTCATCGGCAGCAGAAATGCGCCGGAGTGTGAGGTCGCAAAGGTCTTCGTGACCTGTACTGAAGTGATCACCCCGCACGAGGCAGGTTTCCGAATCGAGTACACAGCCTCAGGCAGCAGCCATGCCTTGACTGGTAAGGGGAGCCTGGCTGCAGGTGTGAACAGGAGCATGAACACGGTGTCGATCGGAGCCAGCGACGGCTTCAACCGTGGGTTCATCACGGTAACGCCTGATGCCCTCCAAGGGCACCGTTTGGGGACCTATCTCATGTGGCGAGTGGTGCAGTTCCTGCACCAATTTCCAGATGCACAGGTTAACCCCATCAGGTTGAGCGATGCCCAAGCATACGAGTCCAATCACGTGCGCAGAAACCGGTTCTACGAGCAGATCGGTCTCCAGTTCGATTATTACGATGGGAAGCATGAGAACGGTAGATCGCGACCGGTGCGCGCCGGTGACCTCATCCTTGTCGAGACCTGGAAACAGAACATTCAAGAACTGGGAATGGCCGACTATCTCAAGCACCAAGACAGCCACGTACGTGGTCTGTGCCACGAGATCAGCACGCTGGCGAATCGCTGCAGTAGCCTTCAAAACGCTCTTGATGATGCGCGTCGACGTCCCATCCGGTGGGGAGTTGTCACCTTCATCGCTAAGCATCTGCACATCATCGGGCCGGCGGTCCTTGTCATGATGGCGGCTTTGGCCGCCTATAGGGCCCTTAACGGCGATTCCAGCTGAGACGATTGGTTCGACCTGAAAACGTCTCCTAGGCCCCGCGGCCGGCCTTCCTGGGCCATCTCCTCCCTCATTCGCTCGACTTGGGCAAATGCGCTGTGTTCGCCTCGGTGATACGAGTCCCAGCACGGTTCCGCCCGTTCGAGGGCCTGGTCCAGGGCCAAAACGAAGTTCACCAACTCGAAACCATCGCGCAGCTGGTGCCTCGCACCGACCTCATGAAGGTCACCGAGATCAATTACCAAGCTTCCCTGCCAACGTTTCGCCCTGAATCTCCAATCAGCCGACTGGAGACGCCGGGTAATAGTCGCCTGGTGGTAAGACGGAAGGCTCTCCAGAACCGAAGCTAGGGTGCGAATTTGTGCGAATCGCCTCCTCCACGACTCACAAACGTGGTCGGTATGTTCCTGGTCTCGTCTCGCGATCCTGTCCAGATATTCGGTAACGGTAAGATTCCCGACCTGGACCTGCCAAAGCCATCCTTGTTGCTCCCTGGGGAGGTAGCTGGGGCTGGTAGCCACCAGAATCGGTATCAGGAGGTGGACGCACTTAGCCCGGTTCAGGTGTTCAACAAGGGCGCCCACGTCTACGGATTCAGCCAGGACCCAATCCGGCTCAAGACCTTGCATTTCGTCTTGAATCCGCAGGCACACCTTCTGGGTATCCTCAAGGCATGAAACCAGAAGCTCGGGGCCGAATGCGCCGGCCTCGAAGCTCAGCGGTAGTCGCGCGACCCGATGGGGGAGGGCAAGTGCCTGGGTGAGGGGAGAAGTCAGCTTCCGTCCACCTGAAAACAGACGTTCAAATCTGGCACCGAGGCGGGCCCGCAACCTCTCGTCAAAATCTCCAGCCTCATGTTGGATCTGCTTCACCCAGGGGGCCGCGGCGAAGCACTTATCAAAGGCCTCAAACTGCCGTTTGGTGTAGTTACCCTCACGTCCAGCTGGGATCAGAAACCAGCCAGCCTCTAGGGCACGTACTACGTCATTGGTTGCTTCGTCAGAATCCTTCCACATCCCTTTGAGGCGCAGCCGGGCGGTACGAAGGTGCATCGGGCAGACCAGTGCATCACGGTTGATTGGGTACATGCTGTTGTCTCCTATGTAGCCTCCATATTCCAGGGACGGGCGCTGTGCCAGAACCTGTCTCTGACCTTGAACAGCCCTCAGGACGGATTCCGACCTGCACCGCCGGGATGGTGTAGGGATTCGTCAGCAGAGGAAATTCCTTCCCACGCGAATTCGCGGGCAGCGGAAAAGGGGCACCCAAAGGACACTATTAGGGTGAGGAGATCCTCCCCAATGATCAGTTCTGTAAACCACGCTTTGCAAACAACCTGGTGGGTACAAGTGCGGCCGAGGCCAAGCCTTCGTCACCGCGATGCGTTTATCCAACTCCTAGCTTCCGCAACCCACATTCTGAGAGACGTCGATGGCAGCTATGTCACTGGAGTACAAGACGTCCTCACCGCAATCCGTAAGGCGCCCTCGTTGACTGAGGCCGTATTTTCTGAGGTCGATCGCATGATGGAAGAGCTTCAATCCGCAAGCCGGCGAGTGAATGACGCAGCCGCTGAAACGTCAGGGCCGGTGGCGCTATTCGTCCCTGGCTTTGGGGTCAGGGCGCAAGAGTTAGCTCGTGGCCTCCAAGGTATGGGGGCGAAGGTCATCACGCTCTGCCACCAGATCCCCTTCAACCCCGAAGATGAGGCCGGAATTCGCCGCTCCAGTATGCTCATCGTCGGTGACGGAGTGCTCAACGATCCAGAGGCCATCCCCTTCATCTCCAAGATCGTGATGACCTCTGAGTCTGATGCCCTGGTCGTGCTTGTCGTGGAGTCCTGCCCTCTGACATTCGAGCAGCGTCGGACAGCCACGGAGCTCGGACAAGTTCGTATCCTGGGACTCGATGATGACATCCGCAACTTGCGCTCCCTATTCCGGAGCCGAAATCGTGACATCGAGATCGAAGGGTATCGGGTGCTGCTTCTGGATGACTCCAGGACCGATGCCTACCTCGCCCGGAAATTCCTCACCGAGGAAGGCCTGATCGTTGAGCACATCCAGCATCCAAGCCAAGTGCTGGAAGCTCTATCCCGATTCCGACCTGATGTTTTGGTGACTGACTTCCACATGCCGGAGGCGAACGGGGACGTCGTTGCCTCGATCATCAGGCAGGACAGGGACGCCACCATTCCCATTATTTTCCTGAGCCGGGAGTCCAACGCCGAGAAGCAACTGCTCGCCTTGTCCCGAGGGGCGGACGGCTTCGTCCAGAAACCTCTGAAGCGAGGAGCCTTCATCAAGGCGTTGAAGTCGATAATCAGCAGGTCCAAGGGATTGGAGTCCAGGATGAGAAGAGACCCCCTGACGAACCTCCTGAATCACGGCCAATTTATGGCGTCCGCCGCGACTGTTCTTGCCGAAGGCCCGCCAAGTTCGTTGGTTCTGATCGACATCGATCATTTCAAGTCGGTCAACGATACCTTTGGCCATCCAGTGGGGGATAGGGTGCTGGTTGGCCTGGCCGAGGTGCTCACCGATTCGCTGCGGACTGATGACTATGTCGGGCGGCTTGGGGGAGAGGAATTCGGCATTGTCATGGTAGGTGCCAATCCAAGCCAGGCGAAAATGGTTGTGGATCGGCTGCGGTCCATCTTTACCGCGATTCAGTTCCAGTCCGAAGATGGGACCTCGTTCAGTTGCTCGTTCAGTGCCGGTGTTGCGATTCTGAATGTAAGCGTGAAGGAAGCGCACCGTGCCGCCGATGAAGCGCTCTACAGTGCGAAACGGAGTGGGCGAGATCGTGTTGAGATCGCCTTGCTTGGATAACTTATCCGCAAAATGAAAGCCCCGCACTCTGCGGGGCTTTTGGTTTCCAGTCTTCAGGCCTGGAGTGTGGTGTTGCGCGGCTGAAACTCCCGCACATTGTCCGGTCGGGTGCTTGGCGGTTGTTCGTCCAGGGACGATGTTTGGGAGTGATCATCCTCTTCCACAGGTTCGGCCTCATGGACGAGCCCGAGCAGCGCGCGCTCCATCATCTCGTCGGTATCGAACTCCGCTATGGGGAAATCAAGCGGCATCTCGACCTTCTCAAGCAGGTGTTTGATGTCTCCATGGGTGAGGCAAGGCTGAATACGCATCAGGCGTACGAGTTGGATAATGGCCTCTTTGTTCATCTCAACGGCAGCCATGCAACGCGACCATACGTTCTTGCGGATCATCGCCAGGCGTGAAGCCTTCAGCGTTGCTTCGGCATCATTTGCTGGCCTGTAGAACGCATGGCGGCCGTCGCCCAACATCAAGAACTTCGAAGCAAGGTCGTCGAACGACTGCAGGTCATCGAAGGCTGCTTCGCTTGCGGTGCCGCGGATGACCTGTTCTGCTGCGCTACCAATCAGAAGCATGTGCATGCGCCAATTGATGAATTGGCCAGTAGCAATCAGGTTCATGTCCGAGAAGATCTTGGCGGTACGGGCATTGAGATCGAGGTCTGCGTAGAAACTGCCATCGATCAGGCAATTGCTGCCTTTGTAAGCGATGATCCGTGCGGCTTGGTGTATGGCCAAGCGTGTTGTATCAGCCATTGTCACCTGAAAGGCCGGCCGTTGGGCTGGCGTCTGCGCGAACGTTTCAGGGAGAGCAAGTGCTTTAGACATCCCGGAAATCGGGTCCGTGGTTTCTGGCTTGGTCTCTTTCTTGGAGGACGTAGCCCAATAGGCGCCTCCCAGCAGGGCAGCAACCAGGAGGGCAGAGATGCTGAAACCCAGGTTGTCTGTCACCGCTCTGTAAATGCCAGCTGCGCCTACGTAGGTTGCCAGTCCTGCTGATGCTGTTGCCCAAACGAAGTGAAGGCCGCGAGCGAAACCATCGCTCATCGACTTCCCCAGCTTCCCGGGATCGGCTTTAACAATCGCCGACACCAGGAAAGCGAAAGCAATCACGATGGAGAGGACGATGGCAGCCGTCGTTGCCGTCTCTACGAGATCACTCGGTCTGTCCTTATAAGTGAACACGGCCAGTACATACAGACCAACTACCAGGCACGACAAAAGGAACGGAGGTACCCAACCCGGCAGCAGCCGGGTTGCCTCCTTTAAATTGCTGAGACTGCTCATCATCCCTCCTTTCTTATGCCTGGGCTTCAGCGGCTGCTTCCGGAGCCGGAGTAGCTTCCTTCACCGCTGGTGCAGTAGGTTTCTGTGGCTTGGAAGCCGCGCCCGCTGGCTGTTGAGGTTTGCCATTAGGTTTCTGGCCGGCGGCGGTCTTCTGTTGCTGACCCTGAGGTTTGGCGTTGCTGCCTTGCTTCTGCTGACCGGTCTGAGTTGCCTTGGCGGTGCCCTGGGCTTGAGCTTGTTGCTCTCCACCCTTTTTCGCTTTCTGGAGGACAGGTTTAGGGGCTTGCTTCGATTGGCCAGACTGTTGCGCGGATCGAGCGGACTGCCCGCCGCCGTTCCGGTTGAGGTTCAGGTCTTTGTTCACCTCTCGCATTTCGGCATCGAACGCGTTCAAGGCGCGCTCGAATCGGTCCGCAGCCTCATTTGCTCGGCGCCGAGTCTCAGGTGAGCCGGCCATTTTCATCTGGAGGATCGTGGTATCAACGCGGGAGGCTTGGATTGCCATGCCCACCAGGGTTGCAGATCGTTCGCCAGTGATCCGAACCTCTTTGGTCGGGTGTAGAGCTTCATTGCTGCGTTCATCAGCCATTGTTGTCACCTTGGTTGCTTGGGCCAAAAGACCGGAGCCAGGTCCAGTGCGCAGTGCGCTGGACGCAGGAGTTGAAGAATTCCTCAAGGTCGCGTGAGTGCTTGAGATATGAGGCGGTGTCGTCAGGCACCAAAGCGCCCCACACATCAACCCAGAAGAGATGGGCAGCCTTGTGGGGCAGGTAGCAGACCTCGATGTGTCGATACTCCGGCGTACGGAGGTAGATCTTGCCGATGTAAAGGACCAGCGTGACCGAGAGGATCAACGTGAGGATCTGACGAACAGGGCTGCTTGCTTTTCCTTCAGCCATTGACGGTTTCCTGTGTGAGCGTGATGCGGAAGCCTGTGCGTTTGAGGACCAAGGCAAGAGCCTCGTCGAGATCAAAGCCACCATCGACCAGTGAGGAGAGGAGGCGCACCGAGGCGACGTCCTTAGGCTCACTGACTCCTAAGGTTTGGCTCCAGTCCTTCCAGTGCTTTGTTGAAACTGGGGTAAGCATGGGAACGATCGCGTGGATCTTTCGAATGCCGGAAATGTTCGGGGGAGATTCCGATGCATAGGTGTGGCACATGCGAGCCAGGAACTCGCCTGCGTTCATCCTGGAGGCAATGAGCTTCTCGAACTCGGCGGTGCGTCCAGCTTTTCGGAGTGCATCAGGGTCATCCATGCCTTGGCCAAGCGGGACGATGGCTGTGACGATGCCAGCAGGTTCGCAGTTTCTGATCGAGACGATTCCGCCTTCATAACCCGCGATGTCGCCGTCCACCATATGTGCCACCTCGGTGACACCTTCACCTGCGAGGAAGGCCGCCTGACCAGCATTGATGGAAGCCTGCCCAATAGCGGTACCCCAGAACCCCATGAACTGGATCGACCAGCCATCGAAAGTACCCTCAACAGCAATTAGGGGACCGGGCTTCCTCATGCTGAACAGATACGGGGTGTCCTTCTTGAGCGAGTCGGCGAACATATACTTCTTGTTCCATCGATCGCCTTTGCCGGAAGGCAGGCGTCCCCAGAGACGAACGTCCCCATCAGGATGCGGCCAGTAACCGATGACACGATTGTTCATCGTTCGCCGGTACTTCGAAGGGTTGTTCTCCTCGACCAAGATGTATCCCTTGGCGATGGCTACTTCCCGGGAGATACCGCGCTCCTCGAGTAAAGCCAGAACCTCTTCGGGGGACGAATAGACGCCAAGTCGCATCGTCGCCATCTGCTCATCGTTGTAACCACGATCCGTCTGCAGCTGCTGAAGAAGGTCCGGATACTTGCGGGCCAGGATTTGGGTCGCTTGGATAATGGCGCGCCCTGGGGAGAGGGGGGCAGGGGAGCCATTGATACGACCTTCAGGATTTTTGTTCGAAGGGGGGTCAACTCGGGCCAGTTCGCATAGGCGCTCTACGATCTCCTTCCTCGAGTAGCCCGATTTCTCCATCACGTCCCACAGCGACGTCGACTCGCCACAGTTCTTCTTACGCGGACAATGGATCAAGTGGGTTCCAGGATGATGGAAGGCCTCATGCATTCCGCAGGCCGGGCAGAGCATCCGGTATGTCCCTGAGGTCTGAAGCTTTGTCGGCTTCAGGTGGTCGAGCAAGCCTGCCGAGACTGCATCTATTTCGGGATACACCTTTTCATGGAGGAATTCGGTTATTGACTGGCGCTGCATTCGGCTGCTCCTGTCGAAACCGCTCGGATGAACTCCTTCGAGGCGCCAGCCTCACTGGCTATCTCAGCTAGCTTTCGCTTCAGGCCGCGACGTACCTTCCATGTCTGCTTTCTTGAGATCTTCAGGATCTCAGCAATCGCGCCGGACTCCTGATTCTCAATAACAGCCAGCCGCAGGATGTGGTGCTCTCGGGCAGAAAGAAGGTGGCGGATCTGTTCGATGTATTGGTGGCAGGTTTGGCCCGTCTCGTCCGGTAGAAGGACCCCATCAGCCAGAAATTGAGGTGCGTATTCCAACGCCTCAGAAAACTGTGCAGATGCGAGCATGTAGTCGGACTGCAGAGAATGGGAGCGAGGACCAAGTTCGGTTACTAGGTCACCCATATTGATAGCCGAGCTGCCAGGAACTTCAGCAAGCACATCCCCGCGTCCGTCCCAACGTATGTAGTTGAGAGCCGCGCCGATGATATGGGCAGCACGTTGATGAGGCTCGACATCTTGATAAAGCTCGATCGCGGAAGCGACGGCCTTGTAGAGCCCGATCTGCAGGATGGACAGGATCTCGTCGTCCGTCAGGCTGACGCGCAGCTTTGAACGAACCTCAGCGATCCACTGTGGTCTTGACTCGGGATGGCAGACGACTTCCCACGGATCGAGCTGCGCGAACTCCTCGCGTGACAATCCCGTCAGCCAATTATTGCGCTGTGAGCGCATGGCCCCTCCTCCGGCAAGAACAGCCGGTCCTAAGCGTCGCGGTGTCGGAAGCCGACACCGCAACAATCTCCAATCGGCTGATTGCCAATTGGCCCCCCCCTCAAACAGTGAGTGCAGCTTTTTCAGCTGTCACTGCACCAACTCCAGTGGCCATCCGCAGATTGTCCGCTGGTAGTTCGCGGCGATTTTATGGGGCAAGAAAAGGACAGGCAACCCAAAAAAGGTGGCTGAAATCCCGCGAAATAGGCGGGTCCGAGGCCGATTTGGTGACATGCGCGCCTAGTTTGTGTGGGCTGGGTCAAAGCCATGGTATGGCGCAACGCCAGTATTCATCAGGGTTTTGGCGCCTGAAAACCGTCAGCGCGTGACACGTTGGTTTTAGCTGCTGGCTGGAAATTGCACCGATCGTCGTTAAGGTCGGGAATGTGTAAATGGGAGTACAAAACTGATGATCGGTGTACACAGCGATGCAATGAAGGCTGTAGCGGGGCATCACGCCTTCGGCGCGCAGAGAGTGAGGGGTTGGTTGGTGGAAAGCGTGGACGGTGTCCCGTCAATAATCGCTCTGGTCTATCAGGACAATGGCGACGTGTGCGCAGAGGTGGTCTGGATGGACCACACCCATGCAGCAGATCTCGACCTCATTGTTGCTTATCTGAATGAAAGAGCTGGCGGGGGAGAGCACCTGGTTGGTGCCCTTCGCAACATCTACTGCGGTGCGCGGCCAATTGATGCTGGTACGAAACTGGGTTTTAACGGCAGCACTAAGCACTGAGTGAGCCCTTGGTCTGCTTCCTATATAGAGGGGAGCTTGGGCGCTACCCTGATGACAGCGCCAAGTCCACAAGAACGTCCCCCTTACCAGGCTGCTCAGCAGGGCAGGCAGCAATCCTTCTGCGCCGGTTAACCGAACAAGCCATCGTGCCAGCGCTCGCCTTGGCATCAAGACCTTGGCCATCCTCAATGGGCTACACGAAGTAGCCCACTGCGTGCGCCCGTAAGCGGCATCAGGCCTTCCCTTGCAGTACGACGGCAATCCCGAGGTCGTAACACAGATCAGTGACCACCGCGGCGGGGGGAGTCAGCACCCGCTGAAATGGGAGGACCACCGCGGCTGGTTTAACCCTCTGGATCTCATTGAGGACCTCGATCAACTGCTCTGTCCTGGTTCCAGATGCTGGCCGGTACTCCCTTAAGTGGACGTCTTTCAATAGCGGCATGGTTGTCACGTCACCGCCAAGTCCAATCCCGTCAACAACGCACGTGATGTATAGGGCAATGGCTTTCTGCGTATCTAAGCCAGCTCGGTAGTTATCGAGCGTGCTTCGGTACCAATAGGGCCTGCCACTGCCTGACACCTCGTCAGGAGGGAGAACGGTGTTGCGCAGTTTCCGCATGGTGGGCCGAGAAATGTGGAGGTGGTTAGCAGCCTGGACGGTGGAGAGTCGTTCCATATTGGGGAAATTGGGCAAGTGCCTTGAAGAAGCAAAATCCTAAGAAATCCGTACTATTACATTAGACGGGGTTTTAACCAAAAATAGGGGAACGCAGTCGGCCCGCGTCCTGCCGTTTCAATGGTGAATTGCTTGCCTAATTTACCCAAAAAACCTACTGAAGAGGTCATTTTGCGAAATTCTGGCTCTCGAAGGCGTTCGTGTGGGGCCATAAATGTCGTAATGGGGCGGGATAAGGGATTTAAGGGCCGGTGTTTGCCTGGAGATGCCTAGAAAGGACGGCTAAGGGCATTTATGGGTGATTTTCAGACTCATTGCGGCAACGGAATTTAGATCGGATTCCGGGCGTAAAAGGGCGTGAAATGGGCCTTACGGGGCGATATGGGGGAGTTCTAGGGCGGGAAAAGGATGGTTGCGCCGGTTAAGGCCGATTAGAGGCGAATAAGGGGAGAAGAAAATGCCCAGAATTTCCGAAAATTACAGAAAACATTCAGTCGGGTGACTTTTGAAGAAGGAAATCCGTGATGCCCTGGCTAAAGGGTATGTTGATGAGTACGAGCACTCGGTAAGGCGCCGGTCAGAGACATTTCTGGCGCTCCTCAATTCCCTGCGTACCGCAGCCCGGTCTGCTACCGAAAAGCTCATGCAGCTTGAAATCGCTCTTTCACGTTTTCCAATTGAGCAAGACGGGAGAACCATCTCCACATTCTGGAAATGGAGAGCCTCCCGAAAATCGTCTGGCTCTCTCCGGCTCTACCTTAAGTGCAACGAGCGGATTGAGGGGCGACTGCAGAGCTACCGAAAGGCCATCCTTCCTGATGCCGAGCCTGACGTAATCGATCTGCTAACTTCGCTCCTGGGGAAACGGCTTACCACTGAATTTCTCAACGACCTGGGTGACCTTCTCCACTTTTCAGAACGTGTGAGTCGATGGGCGCATACGTTGGGAATGCCTCTAGACATCGACGTCGTTCGCTTTGGCTCGGTGATCAGCGCTTGGGTTGGTGCGATTGAACGGCTGGGGGGCAGCGCTCCAATGAAGCTTGAAACCTTGATTGGCCGTTTCGAGTTGGTCGACTCAGAACTTCAGGAGGCCTTAATCGAGTTCAACCAGGCCAGGCAGCCTGTACGATATAGGTCGATCATCTGCCGCCAGGATGTCGATCAAAGTGATCCGCTGGGCCCATCGCAGCCGATCTTCAGGGTGGTCAGAATTTTTAATCGGGTCACTGGGGCCCGGAAAACTGAGCCGATCGAAGAGTTCAAGCGGAGCATGCTCCGCGCGGAGATGAAAGCGAGCTTGGCTAAAGAGTTGGGTCGAAACCCGACACCTGGTGAGGTAGCTGAAGCAATAGGGCGTCAGAAGAGGAGGCCGCCGACGCAGTGGATCACGAGTGATGTCATCTCTCACTGCTACCTGGGTAAGCATTCAGGCAGCATCCTTAGGCAACAAAAAACTATCGCAGCGTCTATGGATGAATGGCTCGCACTACGCGGCCTTTTTCAAGCGTTGCTTTGACCATGAGGGGATTTAATGTCTATGAAGCTTGAGCAATTGGTTGCCATAGATCTGGGCAACGGCTCGACGAGCTACAAGGCCGGTAACGATGCCAGCGGGGAATATCCATCCTTGGTTGCACCCTATGCCGGCAGCAGTCTTGGTGGAGCCCTCAGTCGGGAAGTCTTCACCACGAAGAACGGTCGTCGCTACCTGGTGGGTGATGATTGCAGGGAAGAGGGTGCGCGCTCTCGAAGCACAGACTCGAGCTTCTACAAATCCGACGAGATTCGAGTGCTCTTTCTGAAGGTGCTGAAGGATGCGAACATCAAGAACCCGGTCATCGCTACAGGATTGCCGACCGAATTCTTCGCCACCCACGCGGCTGAGTTCGAGGCCGATCTGAAAAAGTGGGCACGAGAAGACGGCTACCATCCTGAGCTGGTCAAGATCCTTCCCCAGTTCGCTGGCCCATGGTTCGATCCAGAGCTCGAGGACGAAGATGGTAACCCGCTTGATCCCAACGAAATGGTCAAAGGTAAGTACGGCATCATCGATATCGGCTACGGCACCATCGACGGTGGGCAGTTCAATAATGGTCGTGTCAGTGATATCCGATACGGCGAATCCAGTGGAGTCTCTGACATCCACAAAGCGATCTACACCTCTCTGAGTAACCCTGAGCAGTTGAACGAGCTCATCACGAAGAAGGGAGCGAAGCTTCCGAAAAACTTCGCATTAGACAACCAGATCAACGAGTACACGATGGATGTCTGGCTGAGGGAAGGCCACTTCATCTGGCGTGGAACCAAGATCGATATGGAACCGATCAGCTTTCCCGCACGCCAGGCTTTCACCGATCAGACCATTCCTCGCTTCATCAAGCAGTTGTGGGGCTCAACTGATTTCCTGAAAGGGATGGTAGCCGCCGGCGGTGGAACTACCGTTCTTGGCCGCACTCTCTTGAAGCGCCACATCACCTGCCCGATCTACAGCGCAAAAGACCCTGACAAGTCGATTGTCCGCGGGTACTACCGCTTCATGGTCAGTCAGTATTTCAAAGAGCATGCTTTGATCCGCCAGGGGTAACGCACAGATGAGCAAAGTCGTGATCCGAGCGGAGCTCATCCCTGGCCACCACGATGCGTTGATCGAAGCCCTGGGCCAACATGGGCCCAGAGCCGGAAATCAGATGGTGTTCAGCATTTCAGCGGCCTGCCAGAAACAGTGGCCTGTCACGTTGAGTGACTTCACCCCGCCGGCGCATTCTGACGAGCGCGCAGTCGAGGTGAAGATGACTCTGAGAGAGGATTACTACCCCGAACTCTTCCGCCTCTACAAAGGCTTGGGGCATGGCAATCGGCAAACTGTCTTCCTCAACATGCTCAACCGCCACGTGTCGTTGAGCTTTGGTGCTCCAGAAGCGGTGATGCAGGCAATGACAGATTATGCTCTTGCCAGATCGTGCCCCGAATCTACACGGACGATGTTGAGTCAAGATGCTGCCGCTGGGGTGGCTGAGCCGTCCGGAAATCCCAGGCAAGATGAGCCAGTGGGGCATGCGAACTCGGTCGCTAGCGCGATCTCGGCTGCTCCGCAAGACGTGACGCCTGAACCTCCGGCTCCTTTATTCGTGCCTGACCCCATGGCATCAGTGGACATAGGCCTCTGAGACTGGCAATAAAAAAGGCTATCTGGAACTCCCGATAGCCTTTTTTTATCTGAATTTACTCGGGCAGGTGAACCCAGAAAAGGCCGTCAGCTCGAGCAGAGAGCTTGATTTTCGGACGCTCTTTTGCAAACCAGCGAAGGGCGTACTTAAAGAAGCCAGCGTTGTCCGCAGAGATAGGGGGATTCGTGCTGGCGATCGAGGTGATGGCAGCATCGACAAGCAGGGTGTCCCTATCGCGAAGGTGAACCTCGTATGTGACAGTCTCACGCGGTCGAGCGACGGCCGTAGAGCCAACCAGGTCCATGAAGTCCTGCAGGCGTAGAGCTTCGAAATTCGCACCCTGGCCCAAAGTGTTGGCCAGGCGTTTCACAAACGCATTCTTCGTCGTAGGCCATTCCGAGAGCATTTCGTTCACCGAAAATGCATCGTCTTGCTGAAGGTAGCTGGTGTCTGTATCGAAATCGAAGTCGTTGTTCATCTGAATGCTGCGCATTGGATTCACCAAAAAATTTCAGGTGTTGGGCTGGTGGCACACGTTCGGACCCGTAACCTAAGCAGAACGAACCAGTGCTTTCCGGTACACCTTCATGTTTGAAAACCAGCCATCTGCGACCTTGACGACCCCCCCAACGCAAATCTCGCCGGCGCGGGCCTGATGAAGATTCTCGTTGTAGTTACCGCTCACAGGGATTGGGTGGATACCGTGGATCGCAAGAGTCTCTCTTACCGCCTTGGCCGACTCTTCATCCAACCCGGGCAGCATGTCGATAGCCTGAATTATCGATTCTTCAGTCTCATCCGTTTCTACCTGAGGTGCGAACGGCATGAGGATCTGCTGAACCGAATTTCGTGGGTACGCACGGCCGACCTCTGGCACCAGAGGAGCAACCTTTGTGACTCGGGACATTACCGTTTCGGGCGTTACCGACCAGGGGCGTGGAGCAATCACTTCAGCCGCCGGAGTCACCAACTCAACGGCGTAGGGGATAAGCGTAAGTGGAGAACCTACGGCCGCTCGGCGAATCAGGTTCCCAACGATGTCAAGGACATAGCAGGGAACCGACTCTTCGTTGATTTGGAAGTGAAGCGATCCAATCATCCTGAAATATCCTCAAGGATCTTGGCGATATCCTGGACCGCCTTGTCCTCCATGCTGGTGCCAAAGTATGCATGGTTGGGGAAGGTGGTGTACTGGGCTGGGCGAGCCCCGGTCAATGAGACTGTCTTCGGGTCCACGTCCATTTCCTCCACTACAGCGCGAAGAATGGTATGTGGTGTTGCGGCGTTACCGGTTTGAGGAAGCCAAGCGCGTACGACTTCATTGTCGGGGTTGACCAGAAAAACCATCGTTGGCCACCAGTCGTAGAACGCCGACGATTCGTCTGCACCAAATCCCTGTGCCAGCATCGTCCGTTGATTCATCTGGCCCCACTCGTTGTCAGGGAAGTAGCTGTAAGGGGCGAGCCACTCTTTGAACGATACCTTACCGCGCTCTTTCAGCCGTAGGGCCGGCGAGTAGTAGTAGTGGTCGACACACTCCCGGAATCCAGTGCCACATTCGTCTCCGAAGAATGTCATCCCAACGCCATGGTCACGTTGAGCTGTACGCACAGTGGACATAGGCATCTGGCCATACGACAGATAATTGATGGACACCGGAAGCCCAGCATTTTTTAGGAGCAGCTTCAGATCCCACATAGCCCGTCCTTCTCGGCGAGCTCGAACATGGCTTTGCTCGGCTTGGCCGGCATTATTAAGCTGTGCCTTTGCATCGGAGTAGGTGTTGGACGCAACCCAAACTGTCCATCCTTCCGATTCCCAGTCCTTGGTTCGTTTGGCACGGAATTCATAGCCATACGTAGCCTTTTTGTTTGGACTGTTCACAATCTCGTAGACGGTTGAGTTAGGCATTTTCCAGTCTGGGTGCCCATCCACCTGACCTGTGGAGGCAACCCCGGCGGCATTGTTCTCGACTTCCCCATTCCCGCATGCGCTTACCAGAAGGCATGCCAGCAACATCATTTTTCCCTTCATCGTTCATTCTCCATCTTCGGATGGCGATGGTTATACCGCCCGGTGTTCGGATTTCAAGCAAAAAAAAGGGCCCAATATGGGCCCTGAGCAGAATTTGGTCTATCAGATGAGATCGTCCAGGCTCGAACGCTGGCCTTTGGAGGACTGAGAAGCCTGCGGAGTTGGAATTTTCACTCCCGAACGTGCGTTGGCACCCGATGACCCAGGGCCACCGCCATTTTGTCCACCGCCACCACCTCCCAGCCCTCCGGCGATCCCGCCCGCAACCTGGGCCGCAGTTTGTACTTTCTGCTGCGCTGGACCACCGCCGCCACTACCGCCACCCCCACCAGGTGCAGGATTACCTCCGGCAGGGGCACCCGCAGCACTGGCACCGCCACTGGCTAGAGCCCCAGCTGTACCTGCAATTCCGCCAGGCAAAGCAGCTCCCGCAATTCGTATTGCTGCTCCCACGACCGCCATGCCGGTTGCCGCCAATCCTGTAGTTGCACCGGCAGGATTGAAGCCTCCAAGACTCTTAACATCGTCCCAGAGCAAAAGTTTAGCGAAGATGATTTCAATAACGGTTAGTGCAACAAAGATAATGTACTGGCCTGTTCCGGCCGATATTAATAGGGTTGAGTTTTGAGCATAGTTGCCCATGTTGTAGCCTTGCATGGTCTCAGCATTAACTGCAAGCATTGTGGAGGCCATTGTTAAGCAGAGGTCATTAACGAACGCAACAATAAAGCAAAAAGCAATAATTTTAACAGAAGTAAAAATCACCCTTGTCGACCAGAAGATGCCGAAAACTGCAAAGATGGGGAATGTAATACCCATTAGTGCAGCGAGCATGGCGGCACCGTTTATCATCATTGGGATTTTTACAGTAAGCATCCATTCTCTGAAGGTTTTGCCTATATCCATAAATTTCGTTGTTCCGCTCTCGAACAACATGGTCATTGGATCGCGGACGTCGGAATCTTGGTAGTACATACCGCCATAGGTAAGTAATTCCGACTGTCCTTTTTTCCGCTGAGATGCTTCATTTCGTATGTGATTGAGCATTATTGCCGCCGCATCATCACCATCCCGTCTGAATGAGTTTTCCTGATAAGCAGGAGCATGTTTTTGGACGGCAGAGTTGAAATTTCTCTGTGCCATATCGATCATCAAGAACATGTCTTTGCAGGTCTTGGGATAGAAGTTCTGCTTTGCGCCAGTAGTTGGTGCTTCTTTGAAGCCCGAGTTCAAATATTTTTTGTACTTCGAGTCGCTAGCGTCAAGAGACAATGCTTGGTCAGCAACTTCCCCAGCTTTTTCTGGAAAGAGCTTCTGCACCCAATAAGCTTCGGTTGGGATCTCGAAGCCTTGGGGTGGGTTCGTGCCGTCATAAGGATTGCTATCACCCTCGATCTTGTCGAGCATAGCCATACCCTTCTTTGTACCTTCCACTACTGCATTGCCACCATCACGCTTCAGCCAAGTGGAGTTGGTAGGGTTATCATAATTGGCCTCGCCATTGCCCGTGACCTTGTCCAGAAAGCCTCTGCTATCTTCGAACTCAATCTCATTAGCACCGATTCCGGTAGACCCGAAGAAGCCGACATATCGTCCTGCACTTAACGCTTCGGGGGACTTCCCATTAGCAGCAATGAATGCAGGCTCGCACTTGTTTAAATAGTCCGAATAAAGTGGATACACAGGGCTGTCAGCAAAACGTTTTAGGGTGTTTTGGTTTGTTACGTGGTAGGCCCTGCTGAATGCATCTTCCGTAATCTTTCCTTCATTGACCTTGTCAAGTGCAGACTTAAAGATTGCGTAGATGTTGCCGACTATAGTCAGGGACCATCCCCCCCCGCGCGCCATTTGAACAGAGCTACCTGTGCCGGGGAATGTGAATGTAGAGACTGAAAGAAGCAAAAACATTAGGCAGGTGCCCGTGAGACCGGTGAAAACCGACCTCAGCTTATCCTCAGGGCTCCTCATCATAAGGATGGAGGTCCAGGCAAGACCTAGACCTCCGATAATGACTCCGGCGGAGTTAACCAGAAGAGTGTGGTAGTCCTGCCAAAGACCAAGGTAGTAACCGACCAAGTCAGCAAAATTGGAATCTACGAGCTTGAGGAAGTCGTAGTCCTTGACGGAATTATCGACATCAACATCAGCCATTTATTACCGCCTTAGCTGTCTGCTCGATTAGTTTGTTTCGCTCCATGTCATGCTTAATCTTGTTCTGGAGCATTTCATATTCTTTGCGAAGTGAGGACAATGCATTTGAATACCGAGCCTGATCATTGGAGCTTATTGCTTGGTCATCAACTTGGTTCGCCAGCCCGGTCATTACCCCCACTTCAAGTTTGGAAATGACCTCGTCTAGCTCTTTCATCATGGCCAGCGTGGCGAGATTTTGTTGGGCTTTGGCAAACAATGCGGGATTTGTAGTGCCTAGTTTGCGCATGAATTTAAATTCAGTCTCGGTGATGACGATGCCGCCGCGATTCACCAACTCCTTATAAGCGTCACTTTTTTCGAAGGTTGCTGGGTCTGCTTGATATACGTTCGCGTAGAGGCTTTGATACTCCTGAGTCAGCTTCTTCGATTCATCTTCAAGCGAAATGGTCCGAGGAGTGACCGTATGCGCGTCCTCTTCGGTACTGTAATTTGGCAGTAAGCCCGAATATTTCTTGATGTCTTCACAACCAAGCTCAGATGCAGCCAGCACGAGGGAGGTTTTGCCATCTTCGGGCTTGGCACCGCAGTTCTTGCTGGGCAATGGAGCAGAACCTGCGCCTGAACCAGAACCATTTCCTGATCCTCCCCCGCTCGATCCCGACGAACTCCCACTTGAAGAGCCTCCACCTTTCACGCCAACCAGGCCGCCGGTCATCCCTGACACGCCATTCATCAATGATGTCGCTCGGCTTGTAATTGTGTTTTTGGTGTCCTTCATTCGGGTAATGAGGCTGCTGGTGATCCCGTCACCAGACATGCACTTCGCGGACTTGTAGCCCTCTTCGACAGTGCAGTCAGCTTCGGCCATCACCTGCATGTTTTCTTCGTAAGCCTTGTCGGCACGCTGCCGTACACCACTGCAGGTGAGGTTCGAAAGATCCAGGCCAAACTGTCCGACAGCGTTAAGCTCGTCGATTACCGATTTCACGGTTGGCTGGCTGTAAGCGAGGTACATGATGGCGAGCGCCGGCGCGTTCTGAATGAACTGCTCAACCATGTCGCCGTACTGCCCGATCTGACCGTCCAAGACTGTGCCGAGGTTGAGTCCATCACAACCTACACCCACCTGGGTAGCGCCATACGCTCCAACAATGAACTGCTGCTTATCCTGGAAGGGGGTGAAGGTATCGAAACTACCGCTTCCACCACGACCAGCTTTGTTAACGGCACTCCCACTAAGCCTTGCACCGAACAATCCGGTCACATCATCCATTCGCCGGGACCAGGGCGAGTCAGAACTGTCGCTTTTACCGTCGCCATCAATAGGACCGTATCCATAATCGGCAAACGCCGTTGCGGTGCTGAAACTGATGAGAGCACTGCAAACCATGACGGCAAGTTTGTTCAGCTTCATTTGGAATCCTTCTTCGCAACAGTGGTGTTCTTCACGTAAGTCATTGCCATCAGTCGGCCTTCCAGCTGGTTCATGGTTCTGTTGCCAACCAGAGTTTCTCTTCGGCTAACTTTCATGTTGTCGATCCAAGTGATGGGCCAGGCTGTGATGCCCATCTTCGTGACGTTGTCTCTTTCTGCTTGGCTGAGCATCCGCCCGGTCAAGCCACGCGCGGTCACTTTCTCTGCGAAGACCTTTGCATCTCGATCGAGTTGGAAGACTCGCACCTTCAGCTTCGGATATTTCTGAACTAGCCTGCCAAGAGTGGCCAACTGACGGTCGCAGACAGGGCAGGTGGATTCAGTGAATACCGAGATGCTCAACGAGTCGGTGTCGATGGGCTTCTTCGCCGCGGACTCTTCCATGGCCGCGTCAAGCCCCTTGATGTGTTGTAGGTCACCGCGTTGCCACATCGCCATCTGGTAGAGATTCGCCGCTTGCTTATACTGGCCCCAGGTTTGGTCCATGTAGCTGACCAGCTCGTTGGCGGCCTCGGGAGACTGTTCTAGCTGTAGGCGAATGACTGCACTCGGGGTGCCCGGTTGGAAGTTGAATTCGAGCCCTTTGTTGTTGGTAATTCGCAGAGGCGCGTTCGGGTTTTTCTTCGCGTTTCGATTGAGCTCTGTGCAGTTTTTCATCCACTGCATGTTTTGGCAGTCGAGGATGTTCGGGAGTTTGTCGAGTTCTTCAATCTCACGATCCCGTGCCGTCCGATTCACCTTATCCAGCGCCGAAGACAAGGCTTCCGCGAGGACATCCTGGCCGTTGGGCACGTTGGACATGACAGTGCCTGCGTTGGAAATCAGTGCGCCGGCGACGAAGGCGAGCCCGATTTTGAGCTTGTGGTTCATAGGGTGACCTCAGTTCAGGAACGATGTGAGATCGGCAACCAATGAGGCAGGGTTGTTGACGACCCTGGGTTGTCCGTTCTTGGGAATGAGGACCAGTGCCGGCGTGCTTCGCACACCGTACTGGCTGGCAATCCGCCCACCCATGTCAGGGGTGAACCCCAACATTGGAAGTTGGCCGGATTGCTGATTGAAAACTCGCTTGGGGTCCCATGTGGCCTGATCGATTACGACGTAGAACTGAGCGTCTACTCGATCACCAAAACGGGCCCGGACCTCGTCGATCGCAGAGCGAATCTTTTCGACCGCATCCGAGTTGTCGGACACGAACGACATGATCGTCACTTCTGCAGCGGCCTCACGTAGAGGATCTATGAAACGGCCAACCTGTTGCCTCATGCGTTCGGCTTGCCGTTTAGCTCCTTCCAGATCTGCCGGGACCGGGAGGCCGCTTCTCCCGGCAATCGAGGGGAGGGTGCCTGGCGTGGCTGCAGCTAAGGATTTCTGTACCTGCAGGAGCATTGCCTCACTGCCCTTATGGCCACGCTTGGCAGCTGCCTCGAAGAAGGTCTTTGCCCTCTGCAAATGATCCGGGGTATTTGTTGCCCGCATCATCATCATCCCGAGGTGGTACATCGCCGTAACGTTGCCTGCTTTGGCTTCGGGGAAAAGAAGATCCCAGGCCTTCTGGTTTTCCCCTTTGAGCATGAGTACCAGGCCTTCGCCGACGCGCTGATCCTCTGAAGGACCTTTCTCCGCTGCGTTCAGTGAGGTACTGATCAGCAGGCTACTTAGCAGCAATAGAAATACCCGCACGGGCTCTCTCCTCGTGATAGATCGGCATGAACTCTTTCATGTAAATGTCGCGGTACTTTTTGGTCTTGGAGTGGTAGTAGCCGACCGCCTGAAGATCTGATCCGTACCGCTTTTTCAGGTCCGTGAGATGGCGGGCTGCGTAGTCAAGATTGAAAGCAGGATCGAGCCACTGCTGGACAGAGGCCTTTCCCTTGCCGTGAAAGCGGTAGTTGATTTGCGCGATTCCGAGATCGGTATTGAGTAGCCAGACTTTGCGCACGCGCAGTTGCCCATCGAGGACCTCTTTCGTGTCATCCATTCGTTGAAGGAGAGCGGGGAAGCCCTGGGCCTGTCTGCTGCGCTGATAGCTATTGGCGAAACTCATTGCAGCTCGTTCAGATGGGAAGAACCTCCGTATTGCTTTGGAGTTTTTGTCCGGGATGATCTTTACAAGCCAGGGTGCGGAGGTGAGTGCCCACAGGGCATTGACGGCCTGGTCTTTGGTTTGGAACCAAAAACCTTCGCCGTCTACGTTGAATACCCACGGCTGTTTTCTGGATTCCTTCTGCACCATTGCCCGGAACACGAGTCGATCATTTCCGTATCTGGCTGCAGTAGCGTCGATGAGGTAGTCATAGTCCTGGGCCGAGACAGTGGCCGAGGTGATCAACAGGAGTGCAATCAAAATCCATCTCATCGGGCCGAATCCTCGATCGTTGTGAAATGGTTCTTGCGCAACCACTGCAAAGCGCGTGACCGATCACGTGCGCAGGCATCAAGACGTCGAAAAGCTTCCGGGTGAGGGTCCGTAGAGGAGGTACCAAGGAACTTGTGAACCATCTCGTGATGGATGATGTACCGGATGACGAAAATCGGTGCTCCATTGCCGGCCGATCTTGAGAGGATCGGATGAACCAGAAGCGACTCCTCGCCGCTGACCATTTCGATGCTGCCCGGGGCGACGTAGATCGTGTCGTCGCAAACTCTGTTCACCGATTTGGCCACATCCGGCCAGGTTGGATCTTTCAGCAGGGTGAGCACTCGTACGTACAGCAGTGCTGCGTCTCTTGGGCCGTTAGGTGAAAACTGCTCCAGGAGTGTTTTGGCTTGTTGAAGATCTTTTTTGTGGTAGGCCTCAACACCCGCCTGCAAATCCTTCAGCTCCTGTGGAGAGAGATGATTGATCTCAGTCTTAGGCTCTGGGGACTCGCAGGCGCTGGGGATGCCCCAGCGCGGGCGAATGTTGATGGAATTTCCGAAGTAGCTGCGATTCACCTCGTCGGCCAGGCGCTCCAGATTGAGTTGCTCATCCGGTGAGACCTGACGGAGGACGTTAGATCGCGCTACAGCCATTTGGTGAACTCCAGAACTTGTGGGCCACTTGACCGTTTTTGTCTTGCAGGTCCAAGCGATCGCCCACGATTGAAACGCGGTACCCATCAAGGAAATCGCCTTGGCCAACCATGTCCTCTGCTCCCGCGTGCACGATGAAGGCGTGTGCAACACAGGTGCTGCAGTTCCTGGCCGCCTCTGCTACTGCTTTCACACAAATCCGCGGACGAGCCTTGCTTATCGCGACTGGCGACGACTTCGCCACTGGGGTTCTTGTCGGCGCTTTGGTGATGCGTTGCTGAACAGCCGGTTTGGTTTGCTTGGCCTTTTCAGCTTTGAGTTGGGCTTCCATCTTGCTGAGCTTCTGCTCGAGGGCTGAGATCTTTTCAGCCTGAGCGGCAATGTCAGCGTTAGCCTTTGTCAAAGCCTCATTGCTTTTCGGCGCTTCCTTTACGGGAGCACTATCCGGGTTGACGCTGGGGGTTCCAGCGAAAACGGGGGGCTGCTTTTCCGCGCCAATCGAAGAGGTAATTGCGGCCCCAGATTGGCTTGCTATTGGTGCTTGAGCACCGAAAGGATTTGCCGGCGAATCCTCATGCGGCGAGAAAGGCTCCGCGACAGGAGCAAGAGCAGGAGCAGGAGCAGGGACACCCAGGTCAGGGGATGCGGTGGTGTGGGGTGCCGCCTCGCTCAATGGCTGGTCCAGCCCACCGAATGCTGGAGGAGCCGAACTGATTTCAGTTGGTTTTTGGAATGGCTCTGGTTCAGAACTGAGACTCCGCGAAGTTTGACCGGGACCATCAATAGGCAGAGACAGATCATCCTGGGCGCCAAGTTCTGCTTGGGTGTGATCGGCGGGTTCTGTACCAAAGGCCATTCCTTCCTCGCTGGAGGTAGGGGCCTCCTGCGCTGCTTCATTCTCAGAAGGCGTTTGGCTTGTACTGGAACCCTCCATCTGACCTTTGGCGAAGAGGACAAGCCCCACGACCAGGATCGCTGCAATCAGCTTTTGCCCCATCGTGAGTTGGGAAAGCTTGTTGGTCTTCTTGGGTTTCTGATCATCTTCTTCCGCAATGATCGGTTCCAAGGGCTCCAGTTCGTCGCCGTGTGCGTCGGCTTGAGGCGACTCTTTCGCGGCCGCCGAACCAAGGTCAATGGTGGGCTCTGTGCCTTGGCTGGCGCTGTCCTGTCCTGGCTTTTTACGTGCGAGGTTGCCAACCCCCGAGCTGATCTTATTGACGAGGTCCTTCAGGGAAGGTTTTTCTTCGTTGTTGCTCATGGCTTAATTTCCCAATACCGGCAGATAGGTTGGTGCTTCTTCGGTCCAGCGACCTGGAGCGATCTGGACGCATTCCTTGTGGCCAGGGACCAGCATTCCGTTTTGCACCCGTGCAGGAATATCAACACCGCACTGAATGATCGGCGGGTCCCAGGTGAACCGATCGCGTGCACGCATCTTTCCCTTCAGATCTGTGAGGACCTGTGTGACGCCTTCCTCGTAAGCGCGGCGCTCGAGTTCGGTTTTGGGGGCGTAGAGGGGCTTAATAGGCTTGGCCTGCTCCTCGATGATCGTTTCGCGCGGTTCGTACTTCGACGAACAAGCTGCGAGCGAGGCGAGTGCGGCTACCGCCGCGAGGGTTTTAAGCAGCTTGATTGACATGGTATCGAGCACCATACGGGTGAGATTTTGCGAGCTCGGAGATTGCTTTCTGGCGAGCTTTTGATTCGGAGATGGAGTGCTTCTGCACAAGCTCCTGGGTCTTGCGCTCGCGCATTTGGTAGTCGTCCGGATGGGACGAGGCGATCCAAAGCGCCATGGGGCTGGCGAAGAGCCGGAAGACACCGCTGTAGTATTCGGATTTGGTTGTCCGCATCCGGTAAAAGACTTCGCTGTACAGCGGGGGCAGAGATGCAAGCGATCGCCAAAGCTCAATCTCCTCGGCAGTAAATGCGAGGAATTCCTTCGCGATGTCGTAGTCCGACTGCGAGCAGGCCAGGAAGAAGTAATGGCTTGTGTTCTCGAGGATGCCGTCCTGTGACTCGCCATTCCCACCTGACTCAGCACGGATCAGGTTGACGAAGTCCTTCACGGTCTGAGAAATCAGCAAGCAGCCGGCACCATAGCGGCGGAGTTCTCGATAGAAGCTGGAGAGCGCCGATGCGGCAGTCGGGTCAGAAAGGGTTGCCCACGCTTCGTCGACAGCCACGATCTTCTTGCGGCTACGTTCAAGCTTGAACTTGCAGTACAAGTCGATCTGGCGGAACAGGGCCAGAGTGACTACGGGTAGGGCAGGAGACTTTGCCATCCGCTGGGTTTCGAGAACGGTAAAGTCGTTCTCCCATTGGACCTGCAGGAAGCCGTCAAAGAGAGCTGCAAATGGCCCGGCCCCGTAGTAGAGGGTGAGCGCCTGGACGAGCGATCTGCCCGACTGTTCAGTGAACTCAGTTTTGTCGAGGTAAGGGATGAAGTCCCTGAAACGAGGTTCGTCCTTCGGCTTGGTAGCTACCCAGTCGGTATAGAACTCGTTGAGTGCCTGATACAGCAGAGGCACTGTCACTGGGGTAATGACCGATGTTTTGGACTGCTCTGCAGCGCTGGAGGTGATCATCATCACCAGCATGCGAGCAATGAAGAACATGTCTTCCAACGTCGGCATTTCGTTGTTGCCGTCGTCGTTTTTACCGATCCAGAACGGGTTGATACAGATGGGGTTGATGGTCCGCCCGGTGATCGGCTCTTTGAACGGCTCGGTCGCAAGGCGAATGTAGTTGCCATCGAGAACCAGGCAGAGGCTCTCGTAGGAGTCGCCCTTGTCGATGATCCAGACTTTAGGTCGGTACTTCACCCTCAAGGCCATCAACAGGTTGTTGAAGGTGAACGACTTACCAGTACCGGTACTACCGCAAATCAGGCTATGCGCGGTGTTCGTCATCTGGCCCCACAGGTCCAGATAGATCGGCTGTCCCGCCCTGTTGTTCATCAGGATTGCAGGGTCGGAGCAGCCTTGGTATTCAACAAAGAACGGACACAGATGGGACAAGCTTTCCGTGAGGTGAGGGGTGTCACGACGGAAGAGCTTCATGCTGCTCTTGCGGAAGTTCAACGGCATGCTGTTCCTGACAGCAGCGTCGCCGCGAAGGGATTCTTTGTGCCCCACACGCCAAAGCATGTTCTCCAACTGCATGGCTTGATCATCGACCTGGGCCTCGACGAACCCCATCAGGTTGATGTGAAGCGACACGTCAAAAAACTGCTCGCGGTTGTTGGCGTTTTCCGCACTGATCTTGGATTTAACCTTCTCCAGGTCATTGCGCTGCTGAGCCAGCAGATCCTTGTCGCCAATTTTCATGGCTTCTTTCCCGGATTGCATGCGCCCACGAGTCCATAGGCGGCTCATCATCGCTACTGGGGAGGGCACGCTCCAGTTGATGGTGATCAGCGATTCGCTCTCGATGCCCGACATGGCCACCTGCAGCATGCCCGGGAAGCTCGAGGTTGGTTTACCCAGTACCGAGACTGGGCGGATGAAGTAGGGGACGCCAGAATCGTGAATCGTCCAGCCTTTCTCCTCAGTTTCGACAGAGGCGAACATCGGGGCATTGTTGAGAGTTTCCCGGTACGCGACTTGGCTCGGGTTCTTCAAGCAATCCAGGATGGGCAAGTCAGGCCGGTACTTGGGCGGGTCGACCTTGAAGCAGCGAACGGGGTTGAAAAGCTGGTACTGAAGGTTGATGAGGCCTTGGCCGTTAAGCGAGCCCGGCTGGAACCCGAACGTGGCCAAAGCCTGGCCGATCTCATGACAGAGTTGGCCAAAGCGTCTTGCGTGCTTCGTGTATTCCTTATGAGCCAGCTTGTTGGCGTCGATAAGCCCCATCGAAGCCAGTGCGTTCTTCGCGGTGTTGTCGATGAACTTGCCGAAGAGGTAATCCGGACTCCAGAGCAAGACCAGGTAGAAGTCCGTTACAAAGGGATAGCGACCTTGGCTTACTTCGCGCTCAATCTGCTCGGTGACATTGGCCCGAACGTCATCCTCTCCCTCTTCCGCCCAGGGGTCTCCGCCCATGAGAAGAGTCCGCACATTATTTCGAAGCTTCTCATCCTCGATCTCGGCCAGAGAGTCCTCACGCATGCGCTCAAGGACCTCGGTGGAGAGCTTTGTGAAGAAACCTTCAGGCGAGCTTGCCGCAACAATCTGTCGTTCGACGATCGAGTTCGCGATTTCGAGAGCGAACTCATCTTCTCCGCCTTCAATACCTGCACGGTAGATCCCAAGAACTTCGCGAATATCTCGATGGGTGTGACGAATGAATTGACCGGCCGATCCAGATGGATACTTGTTCAGTACATCACCAAGACCTTTACTGAGGGACCACAGGTCATCGTTGTTCAGGAGCGAGGCATCCATACCTCGTAGCTTCCAGATTTTGGCGAAGCGACCATCGATGGTGTGGAAATAGCTGCCATGCTTCTCGTACAGGAATGCATCGGAAAGCAACTGGATGGGCATGCCGCCCTGATACCCGCGGCGAGCCAGGCCAGCCAACTCAGTGTCGTAGAGATGCAGGTCGTCAATTTTTACCTTGGCCATCAACCCTGCCCCTTGAGTGTTGCTGTAACCACGCGCCCTTCCGGGTAAACGGTCACACGAGCGCCACTGACTCGGGTGAGGTATTCCGCAAGGTCGCGCAGCGAGTTGGGATGCGAGTTGAGCTTGATCACTTGGTCTTGGTTGACTTGCGGATCGAAGCGAGAGTCGTAGCCGGACGCTGCGGCCGAGAGTCGGACGATTTCACCAAGGGTGAGGTCTTGGTTCTTGAAGAGTTGTGCCCACGGGATTTCGTCTGCCTGAATCAGCTCGCGGTGATCGGTTGTGTTTTCCTTTTGGAAAATTTTCCGATAGAGAACGACGTCAGGTTGAAGAACAGTCAGGTCTTGGCCTGATCCCAGGATCATCTTTGTGTGGTGTTCGCGAATGGCATCCTTGTACATCTGGGGAACACCCTCAGCCAAAGCCGTGGATGCCGCTGCCAGGAGACAGAAGCCGATGGTCAGTTTGCCCAATCTGCTTCCTCCACGATGATGTAATCCCAGCGGCCGCCATGCTTCACGCCGGTTTTAGCGTCGGCGTATGGCACCACCCATACCGGCGCTACAACGTCCGGGTTTCGGATCGGAAAGTACGGTTCCGATGAGCCAAGCTCTGGCCGCGCGCGCAGGCCTTGGCGCAGGAGCGAGACCGTGTCTCTGCTGGCGCTGCCATGGACCGCATCGTAGATCTGGTCCATCGAAGCACTGTTTTTGAAAGGCTCCTCACTGGCACAACCGCTGAGAAGCAATGCGGTGGACAAGGCCAAGAATGGGCGGATGTTCATGGCTGGTTCCTAGATCAGGGTGTCGTACATGCCGGGGTCAATGTCGAACGCCTCAGCTGGTTTCAAAACACGGAAGGTTTGGTCTGTTACGAAGCGCAGCTTGATGCCCGGCTCGACGATGACGGTGTCTACCGCAGCGTTTGCTTCTCGCTCGAATCGCTCCGAGATCTTCTTGAACATCCCGGCGATGCCCTGGTTGACCGCCGCCTTCGTGGCGTTCCCGGTTAACTGGCTGGTGGTTGAGCTGGTTCCGTTTTCCATCGCGCTATTCGTAGTGAACTCGGCCTGGCTCAGGGTGGAGGCATATGCCGCTGCGGCTGCTGCAGCTGACTGGAGTGCGAGGGTGCGGCCTGAGGCCTTGTCCAGGCGGCCGTAGACGTCTTGCTCGTTGTCTCGCGTATCGACGATGTACCCGGTTGCAGGGACCGTCTGGGCACCACCGGTCTCGTCCCAGTAGGAGAGTTGCTCGATGCGAATGGTCGCGCGGCCCGTATTCGAGCTGGAGTTGCGGTTGCCAGAGCAGAGGCCCATCAGGTGGATAGTGCCGAGATCTCGTTCGGCGCCGTTGGGACCCTTGAAGATGCCGCGCACCGGAAGGACTACCGGTCGAGCGGGAATTTTCCCTTCTTCGGATGCCCCAGGAGCGTTGGCGCCGATCGGGCACGCAACCCCGTGAAGCGTGGTGACTTCCACAAAAGAGAAGGCGGGTACTTCATACGTTTCGCGCGGACTCTGGGTTGGCAGGGAGGCGTTGAGAGACTGGGCTGCCGGCATCGGGTCCGGGTTCGGCTGGCGGCCGTTCAGCTTTGCCAGGGTCGCGTCGGTCTCGTTGTAGGTATTCACGCCAGCGCGCTGAATGCCATTCGACTCAGGAGCTGACATGTTGGCAAACAGCTGTTGCTCGGTCTCAGCAGTTGAGCCCGCGCCGCCTCCGCTTTTTCCGTTGAATTGCTGACCGCCCGCGTCCCCGCCATTGAGCAGGAAATAGTTCGGACCGTAACGGTTGGAGTTCGATGGGTTTGCAGAGACTGCCGGCATTGGCGGCTCGAGTGAAAAGTCCTCGAGGTTTAGTCCTTCAGAAGAGGAGGGTGGCAATGGCATGCTGGAGCCTTTGTCCAGCTTGTTGATACCACCGTAAACACCGTCAACCTGATCTTTTCGTAGTTGTGCAACTTCTTCACTGAGAGCTCGAATCTCAGTGTTCGATTTCTGCTCTGCTTTGCGTTGGTCCTCAAGCATCTTCGCCTTGAGAGCCTCGCGATCCTCCTCGCCTCGCTTGATTTTGTCCTCAAGGGTTTCGATCTTCTTGGCGAACTGAGTCAGTGCAGCATCTTTATCCTGGATGGTGATCGAGTTGACTTTGTCACTGCCAACCTCAACTGCCTTGGGTGCGTCAACCGAAGTCGCACCTGTGGTTTCGCTGTTGCCGCCCATGAAGTTCATGGCAACACCAAGCGCACCAACTGCAGCGACGATATATAGGCCGCGTTGCTTCGTTATTACGTTCTTCTTCTGATCGTTATCGGCGCTCACTGTACTTTCTCCGATACGATGAATAGCAACCCGCGATGTGACTCTCCGTAGACCTCGGTAATGTATTCGGGGGAGGGGCCTAGTATCCGAGAGGAAGGGAGCATGGAAACTTGTCTGGCAATTCCAAGGGACTCGCGTACGGCCTTGTTGCCATAGTCGATTTGATCAATGGCGACTTTTGTTGACGTGCGACCGTTGTTGATGACTTCGTAAGTAGTGCCGATGTACTTCGGACCCACAACTTGGGAGCGAAGTTTGAATTCCAGCGAGCCCTGCCGAAACACAACACGATCAGTCTCTGAAAGTCGGGAAAAATCCTGTTCGCGATATCCCGAAGGCAGTTTCCCATCGTAGAGATAGTTCATCAGACCTTTAATTCTTCCGCGGGAGTCTCGCGCCATGGCGGACCTATCAGCGATCGGCTGGCCCGAAATAGTGACTTGGCTGTCTGCGCAACCAGGCCGGGTTATAAGTTTGAGAATGTACGTTTGCTTGGACGGCGCATCGACATAAACAAGGCCCGTATACAGCGGATCTGTCGCTTGAAATGCGAGCTTGTTTTTGATAGGGGACGGGTAGAAGTCCATGCCCTGAGTTACCTCTACATAAATACCGTCGAGGTAGGGCTCGGGGAACAAAACCTCTGCACGCTGGGTGTCGTTTGAAATGTAAATGTCAACTGGCGAGTTGTTGTAAACAACAGTGCGCGGATTCCGGTTGCACTCGTCGCTCGCAAATATCGTGGTTGACATGGCTGCGCAAAGGCCGGCAGCTATCAGTCGCTTCTTCAACCCTAAATCTCCTGGATGTCGAAGTCATCAGCCACAACCGCCCACTCGTAGAACTTCGAAGGCTTGACTGGCTTGATTAGAATTTTCACATTGTACTTAGCCTTGTTGAAAACCCTATTCAAAGTGGCCCTGTGGCGTTCAGCAGTGAAGGACACCACATAACCCTGTGGGGTAACTTCGACTTGATATGGAGAAGATTTTGTGAATACCTGTGTGATCTGCTGCTCAACCGACTGGTTTGCAACGATCTTCAAACTATCTTCCTTCAGCGCGCGGAGACGTGGCGACATCATTCTCAATGCTTCTTCGGCATTGGTTCGAGCAGACAGAGGAGTGAAGTTGTAGTAGTTATCAAGGAAGACAGCCACGAATGCAATGATGTGTCTCTGTGGAATCTGCCGCTCGCTGATAAAGATCCCCTCAGAGTTTGGGAATCCATACATGATTCGCTCGCTTTGCAATCTCCGGTTTGTTTCCTGCAGTTCCCTATTCATGCCAACCAGCACGGCGATAACGACTGCAAAAACCGCTGAGATGGCGATCAGCGTAATGATGGCTCTGCCCGCACGAAGATCACTTGCGCCGAGCAAATTGAAATACTTCAACGGTGCGCCGTATTGCTCACTCATGTCAGGGCTCGTATCGGTTGCAGTAAGACGGTGAGGGAATCAGCCCGATCTCGAGCCAGATCCGCGCAGTGAAGCGACCGAACTTCCCGACTGCCTTTTGAAGGGCAGGGAACTCGCTCGTCATTACGTAGAGGTCGCCTACGAAAGTTGAGGCCATCAGGGCTAGGAAGCCCTGAGGCTTATTTCTCGTGGAACGCTTGAAGAGCCACAGGCAGAAAAATGCAACGGCAAAGGCCCAAAGGTTTTCGCCTGTGGTTTTGCTGACGATCACCAAGGGAACGATGAAGAACAGAAGGTCCTCTTGGGTGAGGCCTCCGAAGTTCACCGGGCTCGTCGCGAAGGCATAAGTCGGTGCTTCAGTTGTGACTCTCAAGCGCATGGTTACTTGGTCCCCGAAGAACTGGAACCAGTACCACCGGCCATGTTGAAGCCGGCCAGGTTACCGGCCTTGACCACTACGGTTTCACCGAAGAGGGAAATCAGAACCACGAGCACGAATACCCACCAGCCGCGTGCGCCTGCGAAAAGCACCGACAGCAGCAGAAGTGCCAACCCGGCCCAGAGACCGTAACTGGCAATCAGACGCCACCAGTAGAGGAAGCTGTTGTTGGAGTTCTTCGCGATCGTCTCGTCCGGCGCGAAATCGCCGTCGAACGCAGCCATTGCGATATCGGGCATGGCGACGATGAAGATGGTCACCGCCAGTGCGAGAATCCCCAACGCAAAGCGTTTGAGGTCCTCCGTTTTCAGTTGCGGCGCGAGGCCAGTCATTTGCATGGGTCAATCTCCGACTCGAGTTGGGGTGAAAAACAGGCCATCGGGGGTAACGGTCTGGTACCGGAGCCGCTTTTGCTCCGGTTGCAGAACTACGTTGATGGTCTCTTCCACGGGCCGGACCTGTGCGAGCATCCTTACGAGATCCAGCCCTGGAAGTGGGGCGCTGGCTTCGGCCTTCTTGAGTTCGTCCTGAGCCATGCGAAGGTTTTGAGCAGCGAGAGACAGGTGCTCAATGGCACGCTGATACCGGGGATCGCGCTGATCGATTACGTACGGGTCGGATTCAGCAAATGCTGGCTGAACGGCAATGGCCGCCAGATATCCGATCCCTAAAGCCCATGCGTGAAAGTTCATAAAGGGCCCTCCTTTCCCAAATAGTGGAAAGTGAGTGCCCCTTTTTTGAGGGTCGGTAGTGACAGGCCGGCTTTGGGCCGGCCCGAGGGGAGGGGAGCAGAGAGTTAAGAGGTTTTTTTCTCGTCGAACAGCTGGCCAACCCAGCGCCTGGTTCGATGGAATTGTGCAAGCAGCACCTTGCCCAGGAATCCAAACAACTGCACGGTTACCAACGACAGCACGATCTGCACGTAGGTGAAAATCATGCGGACGAAGGCGTTAATCAGCAGAGAGGTCAGGCCGCGAGTAGGCTGGAAAGCAAGCCCGAGGCAGATGATCACGGCAGCGATGGCCAAGTAAGCGGGCCAACCGATTCGCTGCACATGGAACTGGGTAATATCGAGAAACCAGTCCCATACAACCCCGAAGTCCCAATCCCACTGCCGCAGTTTGTCTTGCCAATTCATGGTGTCTCCTCAATGCTCGAGTTTCGCATGCTAAATTCAGCCCTGAGTCAGCTTTTCCAGCATTGCCTTGTTCTTCTCGTGGAATCGTTGCCAGGCGTTGACGCCCGAGCGCGCTCGACGTGGCCTGCGGACCAGTCGCATGTCCTTGAAGTGGACATTCGGGAAGCTGTTCCTCACCAACGGCATGCGGACACGATAGGTTCCCGACTTCGCGACAATGATCCCGTCGCCTTGGTCGAGCGACGCAAAGTCTTCGGGTTGCAGGATGTCCTCCCGCGTCGCCTTGTATCCGGTACTTGAGCTGGCGCCTTCCGAGTCGTTTGTGTAGAGACCTGATTGCTCGGATGCGTAACTCTGTCCCGTGCTGCTGCCAGAGGACTCTTGGACGAACCTTTTGATCATCGTCCCCGCAAGCTTGACGGCGAACTCCCGCGTCTGGGCATCCCGGATGTCGCAGTACAGGTGTGTCCAGCAGTTGCCCAGCACCATCTCGACGAAGGCAGGGGAAATGTTCTGGAGGAAGCCAACGCCCTGGAAAGCAATGATGATGGGCACATTCGCCGATCGCGCCAGCTGGAACAGGGATACCTGGCTCTCGTCCATGAATGATGGGTACTCGTCGAAAATGGCCGGGCACATCATCAGCGGTTTGGCTTTCGAGAGCTGGATTTCGCCGATCGCTCGAGCAAGATCAGAGATGAACAATTTGCCGAATAGCTCCACACCGTCTTTGTCGGCAAGCGACGACATGGACAACACAACAACCTTGTTCTGGAGGATCGCCTCTTTGAGGTCGACATCCGGGCTGTAGGTATTGACGATGCTGGAGTATTCGGAGTGGGCGAACGCCGAAAGTTTTGACACAAGTCCTTGGAGCAACTGCTTGTACCCGCGCAGGTTCCACACCTGTTTTTCTTCGTCGAACCAGAAGCGAAGGTATGAGTGCAGCCACTCGACACCATCGCTGTGATAGATGGAGTCGGATACCCGTATGTTGCGGATAAAGCTCAGCAGCAGGTCGAAGTCGGACAGCACTGCAATGATGTCCTTGATGTGGAACACTGGCTCCCCGGGCTGCAGCTTCAGCGACAGCACCGCGGCAGTCAGGGAGTAGCGAGCAATGTCCGTCCAGAACTCCTCTTTGGAGTTGGCTTGGAGCTTCATTGCAGTGGAAATGGTTGCGCGGACCCCGCCCGAGAAGAACGGATTGTAGGTATGCGACATTTCCGGGAACTCGAAGTTGATGATCAGCAGCTCATCGAGCCGGCCGGCCGCTTCCATCATTCCGTAAATCGAGCCGGAGAAATCAGAGTCTGACTTCGCTTCGATTAACAGAAGGCCGGCCCCTTTTTTTATCTGTTGTTGGATGATTGCCAGAAGCAGTTCGGTCTTGCCGGTCCCGGTTGCAGCGAGCAGCGCTACATGGCGAGTCATGATGTCGTCGGACAGCATGAATGGGATCATTGATGGATAGGTGTCGATCAACTCCCGGCGGATATCGTCAGCGGTGGCGATGCCCTTCGTACTCGTGATCGCGTCAACGCGATCCTTCCACTCTGTCCAAGGAATGGCCTTGCCCAGAAAAGTGGAGCGGCGGAAGTCGCAATCCGGAATCGGGGCTTCGATGTAACCGGCGTCCCAGATATCCGTGGTAGACGCTTCAGCTTCTTTCCGATCAAGCAGCAGGGACCAGATAGCACAGCCTGCAGCGATGGCCACCGTCAAGGGGAGCGGCACAAATGGAATTGCTGCCCCTACCAACGGAAGGCTGATTGCGATATTTCGCTGTCGCTGAATTTCCGCATGCTCGGCGGCAAGCGCCTCAAGGCGCGCTGATTTGATCGACATCTGGATTTATCCGTTTAGGGAGAAGAGACCGGGCAACAGTCGGTTCGCGCAGGGAATATCCCGTCAGCAATCCGTCGAGTGCGCCAACCACCAGCAAGGTGGTCTTCGCACTGTTCAGGAGAGTCGAGATGAGGGTGGTGTTGATGAGGTCCTGCTGGCCCTCGCCGACCACCAAGACGACAACGTCGTAGACTCGCCCCCGGATGAGCTTCGGCGTCATGACAGCGCCCTGGAACACATCGAGGCGCTCTGCCAGGCTGAGCAAGTAATGGTTACCAGCTCGGTCTACAGCGTTCAGGCGCTCTGGATTGATTTCAGCGGCGGTGAACACGGAAAAGGGTGGATGGTTTGTGCTGGCGACGGATTGCCTAACTACGAAAGGCAATCCTTTGAACAGCCCTTTTCCATGGAACTCAACCAGGTGCTCCTCGCCAGTGAACTCCCGAGCGATCGCTGCAGACAGCGGGCCCACCATGTCCTCACCTCGAGGCCCCTTGGCGGCTGGGACTACAACCCTAATATCGAGCAGCGGGTCTACCTGTAGCTGCTGGGCGAACTCCCTAACCACAACAGGTAAGGTCTCGATGAGCAGCTCGGATGGCACCGACAGCCAAGATATCGCTTGGGTTGGGTCGAAGGTTTCGTCGTTCGCTTTGAGCGTCCCGCTCCAGATACGCCGCGATGCTTCGCGTTGCGGTGATCTGGGTGGCAACCAAAAGCTCGCCTGGAAAACTCGCGCCGGCCCGCCTTGGGTGAGCTCCGCGAACGGTTGGCCAATGGAGTGAGCTGGTAGGTCCTTTGCTGCCCCAAGCAGGAAAACCCTGCTCGAATCTGGTACGGCGCGCAGGACGTTCACCATTTCCTCTATCCCAAGCGAGTCCGCCCCGGCAAGAATCAACACATCCGCGTTGATCGGTCTTTTGCCATGCTGTGAAGGCACCCCTGTCTTTGGATCAATGCCTATCAAGGCCGAGTACGTGACGACGACACTGTCGTCATCGAGCAGTCGGTTGACCTCGTCAGCCATCTCGTTTGTATAAGCGGAATAGATGGCGTCTGCGCCGAAGGCTTTCAGGAAGAGTTGAAGGCCCTTGATAACCAGCATTTGGTCTGAGAGGGTTTCGCACTGGATCAGCGCAAAACGTTCTCCCAAGAGCGAGCGGAGTCCTGCTGAGAACGTCTTCGCAGTCCCGTTTTCAAGGCCCAGTGGCTTCAAGAGCTTGGTGGCCATCTTTTCGGTGGGCACCAGGTCCTCGGCGTCTTTGCAGTCCAGTGCTGCCCATTTCCGCACGAGGCCGGCCAGTTTGTTTTCTGCTTCGTGCAGGCTCAGGAGTTGTAGCTGTCCGCCGCTGGCATGGACAACCTTGGCCATGGCGAGGTCGGTTACGGCCTGAGCAATGAGGGGCTTGATCTCATCTTTGGTGAGTCGAAGCATCTTCATGACCGACTCGATGAGCGGCCTCCCTTCAACGTAGCTGTGCCCGAGCCAAGCCTCCCGGCGGAGCACGCCGACCACCGCGCCTTTAACTGCAGAGACTGTGTTGTTGGTCACTCCAAACCTTTTCGCGAGGTTCAGCGCGGAAGTGAAGAGAATGTCCTCGAAATGGACGTAGAGCAGATAAGGGTCTTCTTTCAGAACCTCACTGAGGTTCGCGGCATAGCCTAAGCGACGTTGCAGGGTTGCCAGCTTCGCCGGCGGAATACCCTCGACGTCGATCTGTGCGAGTGCGAGTTGCTCACTTCGTTGATCAGCCCAAACCTGGCCTAAGACCTGGGCTTCTTGCGGGGAGATTCCAGCTTCCACGAGTCTATCTGGTGATTGGTCCAGAATTGGAATCAGACTTTCGCCGAAGTGCTGGACTGCCTTGCTCGTAACGCTGCGTGGGACGCCAGTGAGGACGCTGAGATATCCAACCAGTGACTCAACCTTCGCTGGTGGCATCGAGGTGAACTGGCTGACATCGAAATCAGCGCCGTCGATATCCGGTACGCGCTTGCCGTACAGGATGTAGTCCTCATAGAGGATTGCGTTGCCGAAATTGCCGGTACCGGTGAAGGAGGTGTTGTCTTCCCGCCGGAAGGTACAAACCGACCAAGGACCGGCGGGATCACGGAAAACAATATCGACTAGGGTACCGCGTTCGCGGGTGAGGGCTTCAGCCCCGTCAGGAATTCGATCAGTCATGCTCATCCGCTTGGGTGCGCGCGGCCGCTATTCACGTTCCGTACGCTCTTGTGGACGCCGTTGTAGCTACGGGCAATCTGGTTGGCGAGTTCGGCTCTCACGGCCGCAGCATCGTTCACCAAGGCCGGATACAGACGGGTCAGCCCAACGAAAATGTCGAAGTCCTCAAGCAGATCAACAGCCACCAGGACCTGGTCTGCGACGATCAGCGACTTATCGTATGCAGCAACCGGCTCCATGCCGTTGAACAGCCCTGTCGGGTCGACAAACAGGAATGGGCGGAGCTGGCGTAGTACCAGACTGCGCGCATGCTCAATTTTGGGTAGAACTTGACCTTCAGCCAGGCGGATCTCCTGGCTGCTCTTGCCGCCAAAGAGCATGCCGGATGCCTTGGCGAGGAAATGGGGGAGCGAAGTGTTTATGGTGGCCGGCCAAGTGCTGCCGTCGACCAGGAATGCCTTCGCTTCAGGAGTGTGGATGTATTTCATGTCTTGAAATCCTTGTTCAATCCAATAATGGAAAGGGAGTGCCCCTTTTTTGTTTCACGATGACTCCAGCCCGGTAGTTCGCTGGACTGCGACGTAGCCCGATACAGCAGGTTTATCAATAGCTTACGCGCTTCCATCATATGCCGGTGCTTTCTGAAACTTGACCCGGTTCTCCCTCGCGCCGCTCCTATCTGGCTCCTGGAATCCGGGTCGTTCCAAGGAGTCATCATGGCAAAGATCAAGCTCACCAAGACCGCCGTAGAGTCGGCGCAACCCCAGGCGAAGGACATCGAACTACGGGATACCGTCGTGCCCGGCTTCCTTTGCAAGATTACCTCGACGGGACGCCGGGTGTTCATGCTCCAGTACCGCACGAACTCTGGCCAGCCCCGCAAGCCCTCGCTGGGACTCTACGGGGAGCTAACCGTCGAACAGGCGCGGGTCAAAGCGCAGGACTGGCTGGCCGAGGTTCGCCGGGGTGGTGATCCCGGCGGTGCCAAGGCCGAGGCGCGCAAGGCGCCCACGATGGCCGAGTTGTGCAAAAAGTTCATGGAGGACTACTCCAAGAAGCGCAACAAGGTCAGCACGCAGGACGGCTACCAGGGCGTCATCGACCGCAACATCATCCCGCTGCTGGGCCGCAAGAAGGTGCATGACGTGAAGCGGCCCGACATTGCGGGGCTCATGGAAAAGCTGGCCTACAAGCCGACCGAGGCCAACAAGACCTTCGGCGTGCTGCGCAAGATGTTCAACTTGGCCGAAGTCTGGGGCTTCCGCCCGGACGGCACGAATCCGTGCCGCCACGTCCCGATGTACCCGCCGGGCAAGGAAACCCGGCTCATCGTGGACGAGGAAATGGTGCGGATCTTCCGCCAGTTGGAGAAACTGGAGGCGGAGGGGCTGGAGAACTACGTCATCCCGTTGGCGATCCGGCTGCAATTCGAGTTTGCGGCGCGGCGCTCCGAAATCTGCCCGCTCGAATGGAGCTGGCTGGACTTCGAGAACCGGCGCGTGGTGTGGCCCGACAGCAAGGTTGGCGGCATTTCCAAGCCCATGAGCGAGGAAGCCTATCGGCTGCTTTCGACGGCGCCGCGTCTGGAAGGCTGCCCTTACGTCCTGCCGTCGCCGAACGACCCGGCCAAGCACCTGACCTTTGGCGAGCACTATGGCGGCTGGTGCCGGACGCTCAAGGCCGCCAGCGTGCCGCACGTAGGCACGCACGGCATCCGTCATCGCTCGACCACCGACATTGCCAATTCCGGTGTGCCGACCAAAGTGGGAATGAAGCTGACGGGCCACAAGACCGTGGCGATGTTCATGCACTACGTCCACACCGAGGACAAGCCGGTGCGCGAGGCGGCCGAGCTGGTGGCCAGCCGCCGCCAAGCCATCACGGGCGCGCGGCAGCTTGCGGAGGCGGTGGCATGAACGGGCGCCGGCCATCAGCAGCATCGCTCGCAGCGCCCGCGGCGCTGCTGGGCGACATTCGGGCACTGATCGAGGCGGCGCGCTTGCGCGCCGCCTCGACGGTGAATAGCGAGCTTACGATGCTCTACTGGCGCATCGGCCAACGCATCCACACGCAGGTCTTGGACAGGCGCCGGGGCGCCTACGGCAAGGAAGTTCTGCCCACCTTGGCTGCGCAGTTGGTGGAGGAGTACGGCAGCAGCTTTGCAGAGCAGAACTTGCGCCGCATGGTGCAGTTCGCCGCCACCTTCCCCGACGAGCGAATTCTCGTATCACTGATACGAGAATTGAGCTGGACGCACTTCATCGCCCTGATGCCGCTGAAAGACCCGCTCCAGCGGGACTACTACGCACAGATGGCCAGCACCCAACGCTGGAGCGTGCGGACGCTGCGCGAGCGTATCGACTCGATGCTGTACGAGCGCACGGCGCTTTCCCAAAAGCCGGAAGAAACCATAGCGCAGGAGTTGGCGACCCTGCGCGATGCGCAGCGCATGTCGCCGGCCCTGGTCATGCGCGACCCGTACATCCTCGACTTCCTGGGCCTGCGGGACACTTGGCAGGAAGGCGACTTGGAAGCGGCGATCATCCGTGAAATGGAGTCCTTCCTGCTGGAGCTGGGCGCGGGCTTCTCATTCGTCGCCCGGCAGAAGCGCATTCCGATCGACGACGAGGATTTCCACCTTGACCTTCTGTTCTACAACCGCAAGCTGCGGCGGCTGGTTGCGGTGGAGTTGAAGGTAGGTGACTTCAAGGCGGCCTACAAAGGGCAGATGGAGCTTTACCTTCGGTGGCTAGACAAGCACGAACGGGAGCCGGAGGAAGCCTCGCCGCTCGGGATCATCCTTTGCACCGGCAAGAAGCGCGAGCAGATCGAATTGCTGGAGCTGGACAAGTCCGGCATCCACGTTGCCGAGTATCTGACCGCCTTGCCGCCGAGGGGCGTGCTGGTGGAGCGGCTGCAACAGGCAACGCAACGGGCGCAGTTGCAAATCGAGCAGCGCAAGACGGACAACGAGTAGTCCTGTCCCAAGCAGTCGGGCGTCCCGGCGTGCCGCCGTCGCGCTGTCGTGCTGCGCATCGAGCTTCGCTGCGCGAGTCTCGCCCCTGTCGGGCTTCCATCACTGACGCCTCCGTCCCGGCTCGTTGATCCGGGCCTGCGCGCTCCGCTTGCCAAAAATCGACTCTGTGCAGTGGGCGGGTGTGGGCGGTCTTGCTGTTCCCTTCACCGTATCACGGCGTTCTCGCCGTCAAGGGCGGCGCGCGCCATGCGCGCTTGCGTCCTGGCGGCCGTCTGCGACCCCTGACTGCTTGCGCTGCGCCGTGCTGCCGCCGGTTCCGGGCAATTCCGCCCGAGCAACCGGAGCACGATCATGTCGCAACTGTCCTTTCCCTCGTTCGATTCCTGTCTGCTGGTGCGCGACGCGCACGGGCGCTATCTACCGGCATCGGCCGACGACATTCTGGAAGCTGCGCGCCAGGTCATTGACCGGAAAATGCGGCGCGGAGCAGAGTTCACTTCGCCGGCGGCGGTCAAGGAATACTTGCGTACAAAGTTGGCCAGCTTCGAGCATGAGGTGTTCGTAGTGCTGTTCATGGATACGCGCCATCGTCTGATCGAATACAGGGAGATGTTCCACGGCACTATTGACGGTGCGTCGGTGTATCCGCGCGAAGTGGTCAAGGAGGCGCTGCGGCTCAATGCGGCGGCGGTCGTCGTTTCGCACAACCATCCGAGCGGAAACCCCGAGCCGAGCGCGGCTGACCGGGCGCTGACCCAGCGGCTCAAGGAAGCGTTGGGTCTGGTGGACGTGCGCGTGCTCGATCACATCATCGTTGCGGGCAACGAAACGGCATCGTTCGCCGAGCATGGGCTGATCTAGCCCAAGGGGCTTCGGCCCCTTTTTGCTGCGCCTGGTGGCATAGCTATGGCCCTCGCGGCCTGATGCTCAGGCCGTCGCAACCTGAATCATCTCGTCGTAATGTTTCTTGTCCACCTCTTCCAGCCACTGGAAGATGTTCCCGATGACGCTGTGGCTTTCGCCTGCCAAGTTTTCTGCGGATTCCTCTGTTATCTCAATAACGTCGCTATGTGAATACTTATTGATAAAGCGGTAGATTTTTTCTTTAAGCTCTGGTGTCGTGATGGTGCAATCTTTTAGGCCAGCCTCCATCAATTGACTAATGTCGCTTCGACGCCTTGGATATTTGAAGGTGAAAAACGATTCAACAAGCTTTCGGGCGAGGTTGGCGGTCAAGAACGCCTCATCTCGATTGAGTGTTGTGTGCGCCCTATATTCGTAGAGCTTCTTGAAGATATAGTGGTACTCGGAACCGTAGTTCTTGAGTGAGTCGTCGGCATCCACAAGTAGGGAGTGACGAGGGGAGCCAGGTGGCGCATCCAGGCGATAAAAGAAGCAATTCTCGGCGTTGCCTTTTTTGACTCGATTCCTATTGGTGCCAGTGAACCAGTCTCTCACTAGCTTAAAGTAAGTGAAGTTGTGAGTCAGCACAAAAAGTTGCTTGGCTTCAGTGCATTGCGTTCTCAAAAACGAGTAGGCGTGAAACAAGTGATTAGAATCAAAGCTTGAGACCGGATCGTCAACGACGACGATCGTATCCTTGATGTTATTTCCATTTTCTTTGAGCTTCGTGATGAAATAGACAAATGCAATCGCAGTTTTCTCACCTTCGCTCAAATTCCCATCGTGCTCACCAACCCCGTTTCTGATGATCTCATAGCCTTTCTTCTTCTGATTGAAGTTCAGGCAAAGCTCAGAGCGGCCAATGAAGCGATGCAGGATGTCATTGAACTCCTTTGCCCCGACCGTTTCATTCGAGAGCGCCGCTTCTATGGCTCCGACCTCTAGACTAATTTTTTCAATTTCCTTATGGTCGTTCTTTGCTTCTGACTCAAGGTCATTGCACTTCTTCTCACTTCCAGCATAGTCAAACTCTTGCACCTCAGCCGCAGCAAAGTGAAGCTCCAGTGCCACCTTGCTTTTTGAGGTCTCAGATTTGAAATTTGAAGTCTTATTGTTGTGCTTTCCAACGAGAGCAACAATCGATTTCAGGATGTCATTGAAATTGGTGACATCGTCTTCAACCACATCCGAGATCTGAATGTCTGTCTTCCCAGGGTCTGTGATCTTGGCCTTCAGGGCTTCCCGCCAGGCGTCGATTTGCTGGTCGATCTTTTCAGCAGCAGTTGCGTAGTCCTTTTGAAGCTTCTCTGCCTCGGCCGATAGTTCTTTATAAAACTCGGTCGATGCGGGAAACTGATTAGCTGGAGCGCCTTGAGATTCAATCCATGTCGCCGCGTTCTGAAGTCGGCTCTGAAACTCCGTGAACTCCTTGCTGAAGTGGGCAGCAAGCGCCTCGGCACGAAGCTGGGCGAACGGAGAGCCGCAGAACTCGCAGGATTGCGAGTCGTGGTTTTTATGGATTTCCAAGCCTGCTTGAACCCATTCGCGGATTTCCGGGTTATCGGTCAGCCGCTGGATTGCTTGATTGACCGCCGTAGTCCCAATCAAATCTCTGATGCGGCCCGCCGCTTTCTTAAAGTAGTCCGGCTCAATGGCCGTTGAGGCGAAAGCAATGCTTGGAAGCTGATCTGGCTTGGCGGCATTCGTAAGGTCGATAACCCTCTCATCTGGAAGAACCGACTCCGCCTTGATAATTGTCTCGCCGTTATTCTGTATGAAGTTGAAGAGCTTGCGGCGGTCGTAATTCAAGTAATAACTGTCGCTCGTATCAATCGCCTGAAGTCCAAGCTTCATTTTCTTGGCAGCATTGGTCAGGAACTTCTCTAATGCCTCACGCTGCTTCTTGATATCGCTTTGCTTGTCGTCGTGAGCCTTCTTTTTCGACTGAAGCTCGCTCTTCAGCTTCTCCAGCTTCTGCAAGTCATCAATCTTCTCTTTCGCAATAAGAAGGATGCTCTTTACGGATTTGTCCCAATCAATGTTCTCATGCACGAAGCGTTGATTGAAAACATGAATATTCAATTGGGATGAGTGGAGTGTGGATTCCGTGATCGTTGAGCCATCCTCCAGAACTACTGAAAATTGGCCCGTGCTGAAGCGGGGAACCATCGAGCGAAGCTCAAAGCAAGAGAATAGATTCGATAACGTTGACTTGCCTGTTCCATTCCAACCATAGACCAGGTTGTACCGGCCGAACTTTTGGATCTTCGTTCCATTGAAGTCGCTGAAGATTCCGAACTGTTTGAGGCGGTTGATGCAGACAATCATCTCTATATCTCCGTGTTCTTGCTTTCCCATCATTTGCTTGCGAAACAAATGGTAAACGAAGAGTCCTCTTGCGTCTCCGCTTCGCGGATCGCGCTGCTCCAGGTTCGCTAGTCGCTCATCCCTGGCGGGACTGGCTTCGCCAGCCTTCCGCATCGCTGACGCCTACGGCCCGGCTTCCAGCTTCGGGCCTGCGCGCTTCGCTTGCGTGCGGTCAGCACAAAGGGATGGCCGTTGCCTTGTCCAGCCGTCTCCCCTGACTTCATCACCTTACCCGCGACCGTAGCCCGCGACCGTGTGCCGTCAAGGCGCGCAGGGCCGTGTCCTCGGCTGCGCCTGCGGGCCGCACCAACCCTGCGCTTGGCTCCTTGACGGCCCCCGTCCGCGCGCTCCTTTGGGCGCGGGCGATGAACTCAGGAAAGACGGTGGCAACAGGGCCAACCGGGTTCCTCGTGCCGACCGCACCAAACAGCCGAAAGGCTGGGCTCCGAATCTAGAAATCCGGTGTGCGGTGTGAACAGCAAACCTCTTTTGTCAGGAGAAAGACCATGCAACTCGCATCCCGTTTCGCTTTCCGCTCCCCCTCGCTGCGCAGCGATTACCCGCTGTCCGACGACCAGATTCACCGCGTGGCCCCGTCCATCTTCGCGGATGCCCCGCACGAGAGCCGTTCGCAGCGGTACGCCTATATCCCCACCGCCGCCGTGCTGACCGAGCTTCGCAAAGAAGGCTTCCAGCCTTTCATGGTGACGCAAACCCGCGTGCGCGACGAAGGCAAGCGCGAGCACACCAAACACATGATTCGCTTGCGCCATGCCAGCCAGATCAACGGCGCGGAGGCCAACGAAATCGTGCTGCTGAACTCGCACGACGGCACCAGCAGCTATCAGATGCTGGCCGGAATGTTCCGGTTCGTGTGCAGCAATGGCCTTGTCTGCGGCAACACCGTGGCCGATGTGCGAGTGCCCCATAAAGGCGACGTGGCCGGTCTGGTCATTGAGGGGGCTTACGAAGTCTTGAGCGGTTTCGATCGGGTGAAGGAATCGCGCGATGCCATGCGCGGCATCACCTTGGACGATGGCGAATCCGAAGTGTTCGCCCGCGCCGCGCTCGCCCTCAAGTACGACGACCCCGACAAGCCCGCGCCCATCACGGAATCGCAAATCCTGATGCCGCGCCGCTTCGACGACCGCCGCCCCGACCTGTGGAGCGTGTTCAACCGCACCCAAGAAAACCTGACCCAAGGCGGGCTGCGTGGCCGCAGCGCCAACGGGCGCCGACAGCAAACCCGCCCGGTGCAGGGCATCGACCAAAACATCCGACTAAATCGCGCCCTCTGGCTGCTGGCCGATGGCATGCGCCAGTTGAAAGCCTGAATCCCCACGCGGCAGGGGCAGGCAGCAGCCCTTGTCGCTTTCTTCGCTGCTGCATCCCTGAACCGATAGGAGTTATCACCATGAACGCCGTTACCCAAACCGAAGCCCGCGCCATCAACACCGCCGCCGCTATCCCGCTGGAAGCCGCTGATCCGACCAAGAACCTGATTCTGGTTCCGCTGTCGCGGCTGGTGTCGCGTCCCACTGGCCGCAACGTGCGCAAGACCCCGCGCATGTCCATTCCCGAACTCGCCGCCAGCATCCAGCGTGTCGGCCTGCTGCAAAACCTCATCGTGATTGCCGCCGCCGATGGCGAGCATTACGAGGTCGTGGCCGGTGACCGTCGCCTCGCAGCGTTGAAGCTGCTGGCGAAAAAGCACCGCATTAGCAAGGAATGGGAGGTGCCTTGCCTGCTGGTGGCCGATGGCACCGCCCGCACGGCCAGCCTCACCGAGAACGTGCAGCGCGAAGCCATGCACCCCGCCGACCAGTTCGAGGCGTTCGCCGCGCTCGTGGCCGAAGGCCGCAGCATCGAGGACATTGCAGCGGATTTCAGCGTCACGCCGCTGGTGGTGCAGCGCCGTCTGAAACTCGCCAACGTGTCGCCGCGCCTGCTGGCCGACTACCGGGCCGAGGCCGTGAGCCTTGACCAGTTGATGGCCCTCGCCATCACCGACGACCATGCTGCGCAGGAAGCCGCGTTCTACGATGCGCCCACATGGCAGCGCGGCCCGCACAACCTGCGCGACCGCCTGACCGAACGCGAAATCGACGCCTACCGGCATCCGCTGGTGCGCTTTGTCGGGCTGGACGGCTACGAGCAGGAAGGCGGTGGCATCCGCCGCGACCTGTTCGCGGAGGGCGACAAAGGCGTGTATCTGACCGATGCCGCACTGCTGGAACGGCTGGCGCAGGACAAGCTGGCAGGTATCGCCGCCAAGGTGCAGGCCGAGGGCTGGGCGTGGGTGGATGCCACGCCGGGCATGACCCATGCCGATCTGCAAGCCTTCCAGCGTGCGCCAAGGGAACGCCGCAGTCCGAACAAGCGCGACGCGCAGCGCATCGAGAAGCTGCAAACCAAGCTGCACGAACTGGCCGAGGCGGTGGATGCCGCGCTGGACGACGAGGACGAGGAAAAGGCCGATGCCTTGCAGGAAGAAGGCGAACGCCTGGGCGAGCAGTTGCAGGCGCTGGAAGATGGCTTGCTGGACTATGCGGCCAACGTGAAGGCCGCAGCCGGTGCCATTGTCACCATCGACCGCGACGGGCAGGCCGCGATTCATCGCGGGCTGCTGCGCGAAGCGGAGGCCAAGGCACTGCGCACGCTGGAGCGGCTGCGGCAGGGTTTCGGCAGCGAAGGCGAAGCCGCGAACGAGGACGCAGGCGAGGACGACGAGCAGCCCAAGACCGCCGCCATGTCTGACCGACTGGCGCAGCGGTTGAGCGCGCACCGTACCGCTGCGCTGCAAATCGAAGTTGCACGGCATCCGCAAGCAGCGCTGGCCGCCGTGGTGCATGGCATGGTGCAGACCGTCTTGCAGGAAAGGCACTACGGGCACGACCTGCCGCTGGGTGTGCGCCTCACGGTGCAAGACCGGCTGGAAGGCATGGCCCCGGACTGGCCGGAATCACCCGCCGCCGTGGCGCTGCGCGAACTGCAACAGGTGGCAGGCGAAACCTTGCCGGAGGACAGCGCCGAACTGTTCGCCGCGCTGCTGGCGAAATCACAGGATGAACTGGTGCGGCTGTTGGCCGTGTGCTTAGCTTCCACGGTGGACGTGGTGACGCCTCGCGCCACGCCGCACCAGCCCGGCGCGGAACTGGCGCAGGCCGTGGGGCTGGATATGGCCGCGTGGTGGCAGCCCACCAATGAGGGTTACTTCCGGCATGTGCCGAAGGCCGCGATTCTGGAAGCCGTTGGCGGGTTCGCGCCCTCGCACGTCACCCGACTGGCGAAGTTGAAGAAGGGCGACATTGCCAGCGAAGCCGAACGGCTGGCCGCTGGCACCGGCTGGATGCCCGCCATCTTCCGCTCCGAAGGCCCGCAGCAGACCGGGCAGGACGCGCCGGCGGATGGCGAAGCCGAAGCACAGGAAGAAGTGGCCGCCGTGGCGGATGACCAGCCGCAGGCCGAGGCTTTGGCCGCGTGACTTCGCACCGTAGATAGCGCCCCGGTTCCGGCCGGGGCGCTTCATGTTGAGGATGCCTGCCATGACCCACCAACCCGCAAACCGCCCCCGCATAGCTGCGACCTATGCCTCCGGCACGGTGCGCGCCCGCCGCTGGCACGGCGACGGCGACGTGCGCGGCTACCGTCCGCCGCGTGGCTGGACGGCCCGCGCCGACCTGACCGATCTGCATCCCCTCACGGGCCGCGCCTTGCCGCGCGCCGTGTGGTGGATCATCGAAACCAAGGAATAACGAGCCGCACCGGCCCCAAGCCGTGCCGCCTTGGGGCCGGTGGTCGAAAACTCCGGGCGCGGCGGTGGCCGCGCCCGGTTTCACTGCTCAAAGCCAAAACGCCCCATCGCCGCCTTCGGACAGGCGGCGATGGGGCCACGCACAAGGGCGCTCGTGCGCGAAATCCACGAAGCCAGCAAGTGTGGCGGCGCATCGCGCCGCCAACGATTCGACCGAGCCCCGCCGCAATGGGCGGGGCTGGTGTGGCTACGCCCCGGCTTGCTGCGGCAGGTTGCACGAAAGCGTGCCGTCCCCGACGCTGGCGGTTCGTTGTCTGTACGTCACGAAAGACGGTTCACCGACACGCCGCCCAGCCTCGCTTCTATGGAGCTTCCACACCACGCCTCAGTATGTGGCCGTGAGCTGCGGCAGGGGCGCTCTGGCCTTGTCGTCGGGGCATTGACCTGGCCCGCGTCAGGGCGCAAGCCGGTGCAGCCGTCACGCGGGGATGCCGAGTTGGCCACGTCTCCATTCGGGAGCGGGCGGCCTGTGCGTCCTTGTCTTGTTGTGAATCCTGGCGGTGGCGCGGCTGCGCCTTGTGCTTGATGGCCGCAACCTTGCAGCGAAAACAATTTCCCCTGCGCTGCGCGCATTCCTCGCGGGACAAATTCTTTTCGCTTCCAGGTTCTCCACGTTGTTGCGACCGCTGTGCGGTGCGACCAGCCCATCCCCCGCCGGCCGGATCACAACAAGGACGCACTGGCGCGACCTTGTTCAACCCGAAAGGAGAAACATCATGGCTAACATCGGCACCTTCACCGCAGAGAAAGACGGCTTCACCGGCACGCTTCGCACCCTGACGCTCAACGTCAAGGTCAAGCTGGTTCCCAACGACAAGGGCGACACCGAGAACGCCCCCGACTTCCACCTGCAAGCGGCTGGCCACGAAGTCGGCGCAGCGTGGAAGAAGACCAGCGAGGCCGGGCGGGAATACCTGTCCGTATCCATCGACGACCCTTCGTTCCCGGCGACGGTCTATGCCCGCCTGATCGAGAACGAGGACGGCACGCACGACCTGATCTGGTCGCGCAACAAGCCGAAGGCGGCCTGACAGCCGCTTACCGCGTCCCGCCCACTGCGGCGGGGCGCGATGCTGCTGATCGCAGCACCGCACGCGCAGGATTTCTGCTGCTGCCGCGTGCTGGATACGCCCGTCACGGCGGGCCTGCATGCGTGCCTTGTGGCTCGCAATCCGTGTCAACGAGCGGTGTGTGGCGTGTCGGCGCTGTAAGCGCCGCCGGGCTTTCGGGCTTCGCCCCGTGCCGGCAAGCCGTCACGGCCATCCGGCTTCAATCCCTCACGCCTTCGCGCCTGCGGCGCTGCGCGCTCCGCTTGCTGCAATTCAGTACCACACGCCAACGCGCTAAGGCGTGTCGGGCTCTTCCAATATCGCCCTGAGTTCCTGGCGCACCTGTGCCAGCAATTCATCAGCTTCGCGGGTGCTGTCACCGGCATAAGCCAATGTGAGCAGCGTGAGCGGATGCACTTCCATGACCTCGCACAGATCGGCCAGCTTCTGGATGGTTGGGCTTTTCAGGTCGCGCTCCAGCGTGCTCATGTAGGTGCGACTGGACACGTTGGAGAACGCTTCCTGGCTCAAACCACGCGCCTTCCTTACCGTCCGAATCGCCGCTGCCAATGAGTTCTTCGCTGCCACCTATGGTTTCCCCAAAAAACCAAGATGACAGCCCATTGCGCCCTATAGGACTACAATCTATAGTGTTCATTTGGTGGTGATGTTTTCCTTTTCCGTGCTTTTACGGAGATCCGCATCTGCGGATTTCCTCAGACCCAGGGAACCGCATCCGTGTCTTTCCTGACTTCCACCAATACGCCTTCGTGCCTCTCCGCTTTTGCGGCTTCGTGCGCTTGCGCATACGTGCATCCGTCCGCAGGCACAGATGCGCCTCGGCGATTGCGTGTGTTCGTGGAAGGGGCGCGGCCTTGACCACGCTTGTCACCGAGGAAGACCGGGTGCACCTACTGGCCCACGGCCTCACCCGCGCCGCAGGCCAGGAATGTGACCCGCTGCCCGTGGTGCGCCTGTTCACACCGGACGCACATGCGACCTGGCTATTGGCCGCGCTCGATCCGACCGATGGCGATACGGCCTACGGCCTGATCGACCTCGGGATCGGGATGCCTGCCCTGGCGACGGTGAAGCTGTCCGATCTGGCGTCCATCGTCGGGCCGCTCAAGCAGCCCGTGATACGAGATCGGTATTTCCAGCCGACGCGGCCGCTGTCGGAATACGTTCGACTGGCTCAGGAAAACGGTTCGATCACCGATTGACGCATTCCAGCGCGACCAGGCAAAAAGTATCGCATTGTGACTATTTCGGTCTTAGCCAAGACCTGGCAAGTCTTGATCCGCATGCTTGCACCAGGGTGGTGCGCTCCTGACCAAAACAGTCATGATGCCAGGCGCGAGATTCGGCACGGTGTTCAATGCTGCACCCCATTTCCGGGCGGTGCAGTCGTCGCATTTAGACGATTTCGGCAATGCACTGGAGCGAATCTGTCTTGACACCAGCAGTTAAAGCGTAACCCGAGTTTGATGACCACTTGATGGCGATTCGATAGCTCCCGCACAGCGGAATTGTGGCGACGTTCCCAGAAACAGGGAGGTTTCGCCATGACTGACCGCAGCAGCCAACACTGGTATCCCACGGCCGCGTATCTCTACACGCTGCACCTCGATGGCCCAGCGCTGGCTTGGGAGTATTTGCGCAGGAATGCAAGCTACCGGCGCGACTGGCTACGCCGGCGTCGCAAGCCAGATGCGGCGCAGGCCTGGGGCCTGCGCCTGCTGGAAGATCCCGGCCTGGATGCGCGCGATGCACATCCTGCTTGGTTCCCCGATCACGACGGCGTGGTGCAGCTATACCCCGACGCCGACCCACCACCCGATGCGCATACCTTCGAGTTCTGGCGCATTCCTGGGCGCAAGCAACTGACCCACGACGGCAAGCGCCTGGTGCTTGTATCGCATTGGCCAGGCTGCTGCGTTCGGCTCGCACTCGCACCCGACCTAGAAGATGGCTCGGCCTATCTCTACGCCACACGCGCCTGCGCCACGCCCTGTGCGCGCTACCGCACGCTCGCTGCGAAGCTGGATGCGCTATCTGCCGCAACCGTGGCCGCGCCTGTGGCAACAGCCCGCTCTCGCCCCACGCCCGCCGCGCTGCTGGAACTGCATACCTTGCAAGCGCTCGACGCGACCCTCGCGGGAGCCTCTTTGCGCGAAGTGGCCGAAGGTCTGTTCGGCGCGGATGCCGTCGCGGCCGACTGGCACAAAGACAGTGCATTGCGTGCCCGCGTGCGGCGGCTGGTACGCCGCGGCGATGAGCTGATGCACGGCGGCTACCGCCGACTAGCGCAGCTTCCAATGTTCCCGTCGCATTAGGGGGGACGTTTCTCGACCCGTGCGAATCGTCCCTTAGCAAGAAGCCTTGCTTTCTTGAGAGTGCCTCTATCCGGCCGCGTGGTGTGGCCGGGCTTGATGGAGGTACATCCCATGCGACCTGCTCCCTCGCGGCCTGCCGCCGCTGCCGTCACTGCGACCTCGCAGCCTCAACGCTACCTGACAAACGACGAAGCCGCCGACTACCTGCGGCTGTCGCCGCGCACGCTGGAGAAGCAGCGGGTGATCGGCGGCGGCCCCAAGTTCCGCAAGTTCGGCCGCCGCGTCATGTACGCGGTGTCCGACCTCGATGCCTGGGCCGACCAGCGCAGCTACGAGGCCACGTCCGATCCCGAATACGCCGAGCGCCACGCGGGCGACTACCGTGATGGCCGCTGATCGTCGGCGCGTGGGTGGCCTTCGCCATGTCCAGCCCGCCAGGGCAAGCCTTGCCGCAGCGCGAACAGCTCGATCTGTTCCGAGCGCTGCCGGGCGACATGGCGCCACGCGATTCCCAGGACTTGATGGCCTTTCCGTTCTTCTCGCTTGCCAAGTCGCGGCGCACGGCGCCGATCGACTTCCGCAGCGGGAACGTCACCATTCGCGTGGAAGGCACGCAGGAGCACGGCATCGCAACGATATGGGATGCCGACGTGCTGATATGGGCCGCCTCGCAGATCGTGGAGGCGCGCGACGCGGGCCTGCGCCCGTCGCGCTGGATACGCGCCACGCCTTACGAGATTTTGCGCTTCATCGGGCGCGGCACGTCCCTCAACGACTACCAGCGCCTGAAGGCCGCCCTCGACCGGCTGCAATCGACCACGGTGGCCACGTCCATCCGCGAAACCACGGGAAGGCGCTTGCATCGCTTCTCGTGGATCAACGAGTGGAAGGAACTCGCCGACGCCAGCGGCACCCCGCTGGGCATCGAGCTGATCTTGCCGGACTGGTTCTATGCCGGCGTGCTCGACGCCGCCCTGGTGCTGACCATCGACCCGGCCTATTTCCGCTTGAAAGGCGGTATCGAACGCTGGCTGTACCGCCTGGTGCGCAAGCATGGCGGGCGGCAGGAGCACGGCTGGCAATTCGACTTCCGACACCTGTACCGCAAATCCGGCAGCGCGGCCCGCTTCTCGGACTTCGCCTACGACGTGCGCGCCCTGGTGGCGCGGCAGTCGTTGCCCGGCTACGTCCTCGGCATCGAGCGGATGCCGGACGACAACACCGAGCTGCTGACCTTCCGGCCCGTGCCGCACGCGGCACGGGGATAACTGCGGGAGAACCTGTGGACGGCCTCGTGCTATCAGGAGTACCGGGTATCGTGCTATCAGGAGTACGACCCTCGTGCTATCAGGAGTACGAAAACGCCGGAAAGCCAACAACGGCGCGGGTTTGCGTTCCCTCTAACTTACCTAACAAGAAATACATAACTTTTAGTAGAAGCGCGCCGTTTCGGTGGACAACCACGAAATGGCACGCCCAGGCCGGCTTTCCAGCTCGGAGGGCCGCGCCATGATCTTCGCGTTTCTCAACCAGAAAGGCGGCGTCGGCAAGACCACGCTCGCCACGCACATCGCCGGCGAACTGGCGATGCGCGGCCTGCATGTCATCCTGCTGGATGCCGACCCGCAGGGGTCATCGCTCGACTGGACGCAGCGGCGTAGCCAGCAGGGCCTGCCCCGTCTGTTCAGCGCCGTGGGCCTTGCCCGCGAAACGCTGCATCAGGAAGCGCCAGAACTCGCCAGGCGGGCCGATCACATCATCATCGACGGCCCGCCGCGCATCGCCGCCCTCGCGCGCTCCGCGCTGCTGGCGGCCGAGCGCGTGCTGATCCCCGTGCAGCCCAGCCCCTACGACGTATGGGCTTCTGCCGAGATGGTCGCACTGATCCGCGAAGCACAGGTGTTCCGGCCAGCGCTACGCGCGGCCTTCGTCATCAACCGGCGCGTCAGCACCACCATCATCGGCAGGGAGGCACGGCAATCGCTGGCCGAACAGCCGCTGCCCGCGCTGCGCTCGGAGATCCACCAGCGCATCGTCTTTGCCGACAGCGTAGCCGCTGGCCGGCTCGCCCGCGAAACCGCGCCCGACAGCGCCGCTGCCCGCGAGATCGCCGCGCTCACCGACGAACTGCTGCGGTGGCCGACATGACTGGAAAGCCATCACCACGCAGCAAGCGCGTCGGCATCGGTGTACGTCCCCCAGCGAATCCGCACGCCGAAGCGTGGATTCGCCAGGGCGACGCAGATGCCTTGCAGAAAGGCGACCTCTACACCGCTCGACTGACGCTTGACATCACGCCCGCCATGCGGGCGCGCATCAAGGTGTCGGCCTTCACGCGAGGCGTGACCGTAGCCGAACTGCTGCGCAGCCTGCTGGAGCGGGAGTTTCCCCCGGAGGGCACGCCGTGAACGCATCCGCTTCGACCGCCCACACCCCCAAAGCAAGTGCGCCCACGGCTGCACCGCCGCCGGCGCCTTCGACACTCGCCGGCCAGGCCGGCAACGTGCCGCTGACGCGCGTGGCGCTGACCTACATCGAACCCCGCTTCAAGCTCTACCTGCGCTTCGGCGAACCGGCGCGCACGCTCCAGCTCGACCGCTGGCGGCGCTGCGCCGTGTTCCTGCCGAACGCGGTTCTGTGCCGCATCCGTTGGCAGGCCAACGACTACGGCACGATCCGCTGGCAGCTCATGGTGATGCAGACCGCCACGCCGCTGGACGCCGTGCAACGCATCCCCGGCGTGCAGCCGGGCGCGCGTCTGCTGTTGCACGCCGAAGGCGATGCCAACGTTCGCGCCGTGCTGGAACGCATCGACGACATCGAGGCGCTGGGCATCGCAGCCGCAGACACATCGCCCGCGTACTGGCGCACGCTCGCGAACCGGCTCGCAGCGCGCTCGGCGTTACCCACATACACCACAGAACGGCACGCCGCCTGGCTGGCAGGGAGGGCATTGCCATGACCACGATTTCCACGACCGGCCCCGTGCCGCATCCTCGCTCGCGCCTGCGCACTCGCCTCGTGCTGGCAGGCTTCGCCACCGTCGGCCTCGCTGCGCTGGCCTGGGCTGCGTTCGTGCAGCCCCTGCCGCGAATGGCCTACAACCCGTCCGACAGCGTGGCGGTCGGTTGGTATCGCATCGAACCGTTCGACCCGCGCACCGCCTCGCGGCCACGTCCGCTGTCCGTGGACAGCATCGTGCTGGTGCCGCTGCCCGACAGGGCCGCCATGCTGGCTGCGCAGCGCAGTTACCTACCGACCCGCGTTCCGCTGCTCAAACGTGTGGGCGCAGTCGCGCCACAACACGTCTGCATCGTCGCCGGCCAGGTTCGCATCGACGGCGTGCCGGTGGCCGCCGCCCTGCCTGCCGACCGGCAGGGCCGACCGCTGCCATCCTTGCAGCTTTGCCGCCGTCTCGAACCGGGCGAACTGTTCCTCTTGAGCGTGACCAACCCAGCGTCGTTCGACAGCCGCTATTTCGGGCCGGTCAGTGCATCCACCGCGATCGGCGTTGCGCATCCGATCTGGCTGGAGACACGTCCATGATGGCCGCCGATTCGCTGCACTTTGCCGCGCCTCTCATCGTGCCATCGGGCATGTCGTTCTACTGTTCGTCGCCTTGTCATCGCACGTGCAGTGCGGGTGCATTCGCACCGCACTTCGCGCTGCCTTCGGCGCAGCCGTCCAACGTGCAGGCGTCTTGCCTCGAACGCGCCTGGCCTGCGGCCATTGGCGTGTTCGCCGGCGGGCTGGCTGCTGGTGCAGCAGCGCCGCCGGGCCGCCGATGCCCGGAGCGGGAGCGAGGGGCAAAGGCGGAAGGCAAGACAAAAGGACGCGGCACCGGGCCGCGTCGAAGGCCTGTCTGCACATGGGGGTGGCGCGGCACGGAGCGGCTTTGCCGCCGTGCCGCGTGGGGCGCGAGGCCCGCGCCAATGCAGGCATGTCCGCGTGCTTCGCACGCCCGGAGACGCCGGAGCTTGCCAGGGGCGCTGCCATGACCGACCGCCGCGACGACGATTTCCGGGTGCGCCCTGGCGCGCCGAAGAACCGAGGCAAAGGCCAGGGCCAGAGCTTCGTTTCCAAGGTGCTCAAGCGGGCTGGCAAAGCCAGCGGCGGCAAGTCGGCGGTGCGCCGTCCTGTCGCTGGCGGGAGCGGCCAGCACGCGGGCCAGCGGCCCGGCTCACGGCTTGGGCGCGGCCATACGGCAGCGCGCTTCGCAGGTGCAAAGCTGACACCCATGTCACGGCGCGTGACCGTCAAGACGCTGCTGGTCAACCAGCGCAACGCCAGCCCGCAGTCGCTCGCCAAGCACCTGCGCTACATCGAGCGCGACGGTGCCGGCCGGGACGGCGAGCCGGGCCGTGCCTACGGGCCGCAGACCGACCATGCCGACCTCGATGCCTTCAAGGAACGCTGCCAGGACGACCGACACCATTTCCGTTTCATTGTTTCCCCGGAAGACGGAGCCGAGCTGGACGACCTGCGCACCTACACCCGGCACCTGATGAACCGCATGGAGGCCGACCTGGGGACGCGGCTGGATTGGGTGGCGGTCGATCACTGGAACACCGACAACCCGCACACGCACCTGATCGTGCGCGGACGCGACGATACCGGCAAAGACCTCATCATCGCGGGCGACTACATCGCCCACGGCTTCCGCCATCGCGCCGCCGAGCTGGCGACGGAATGGCTGGGGCCGCGCACCGAACTGGAGATCCAGCAGACCTTGCAGCGCGAGGTGGAGCAAGAGCGGTGGACGAGCCTCGACCGCACGTTGCAGCGCGAGGCCGGCGAGGATGGCCGGGTGCAGATCGAACGCTTCAACGAACCCCGGCTGCAACGCCAGCGCCTGCTGCTGATCGGCCGCCTGCAACACTTGCAGCGCCTGGGCCTGGCCGACGAGGTGCAGCCCGGCACCTGGGCCGTCCATGCGGACGCGGAGAAGACCTTGCGTGCCCTGGGCGAGCGTGGCGACATCATCCGAACGATGCAGCGGGCCATGAGCGGCAAGCCTCGCGAGCTGGCGGTGTTCGAGCCGGGCGACGACGGCCGCACTATCGTCGGTCGCGTGGCTGCTAAGGGTCTGGCCGACGAGCTGCACGACCGCGGCTATCTGGTCATCGACGGGTTGGACGGCAAAGCCCACTACGTCGCGTTGGACGCCCGCGACGAGCTGGCGAACTATCCCATCGGCGCGGTGGTGGAGGTACGCGGTTCCGCCGAGGTGCGGGCGGCCGACAAGAACATCGCCACGCTGGCGAGCAATGGCCTGTACCGCACCGATCACCACCTGGCGATCGAGCAAGGCCGAGCCAAGCCCGGCCGCGACCCGCAAGAGGCTGTGGCGGCCCATATCCGCCGGCTGGAAGCCCTACGGCGGGCCGGCATCGTGGAGCGCGTGGCCGAGGGGTTATGGAAGGTGCCGGACGACTTGGCCGAGCGTGGCCGCCAGTACGACGCGCAGCGGCTGGGCGGCGTGGCGGTCGAACTGAAATCGCATCTGCCGATTGAACGGCAGGCCCGCGTCATCGGCGCGACCTGGCTGGATCAGCAGTTGATCGGCGGCGGCAAGGGACTGGGCGACCTGGGCTTTGGCGGCGATGCTAGGCAAGCCTTGCAGCAGCGCGCCGACTTCCTCGAAGAACAGGGGCTGGCCCAGCGGCGCGGGCAGCGGCTGATTCTCTCCCGGAATCTGCTGGAAACGCTGCGCAATCGGGAGCTGGCGCAGGCCGCCCAGCACATTGCCGCCGATAGCGGATTGGAGCATCGGCACGTCACAGACGGGCAGCGCGTAGCCGGCATCTACCGGCGCTCGGTCATGCTCGCCAGCGGTCGCTATGCGCTGCTCGATGACGGCATGGGATTCAGTCTGGTGCCTTGGCGGCCGATAATCGAGCCACGACTGGGGCAGCAGATCGCCGCGACTGTACGCGGCGGCGGTGTGTCATGGGAGGTTGGACGGCAAAGAGGTCCTGGGATTGGATCGGGGCCGTAGGCTGTCGTACCGAGTTAAGGTGTCGAGCAGCGTTTTGGCCCTAGCTTCTGTGCTCCGTTAAGACGACTAGTCTGTGCTTATCGACGACGCTGTGGGTGCATGGTTGCTTGCCAATTCCGGTGCAACTCGCAAACGCGCTGCCCCGACCTGAACTGCCCATTCAACGATCTGCCCGGCCAATATATCCGTGGCGACACCGAACGCGCTCACCACATCGGCCTCTCGCTTGCTGCCTGTGGCTTGGATTGCTTCGAAGCGTCTACTGGCAATAGCAGTCCGTTTGGCCGGATCGACCAGTTGCACATCGAGCCGAACCGCGGCGATCGCTTCAGTGCCGCGGTATTCGAGCTGGAACGCCCGCAGCGTACTGCGCAACTCCATATCGGCGCTCATTGGGGTGCTATCGGTAATCACGGAAGTCGACCGCCCATCGCGCATGAAGGCTTCGACGATTCGGTCACGCAGCAGCACCGGTGCGGGGTCGGCCCAACGCACTCCTTGCCAAGCCGACAAGCGACCATCGGGCTGCGCAATGAACAGCCGCTCCGAATCCAGGACGCGACTACTCTCAGGGGCGTAGACGCGCAGCGCCCCGGGTCCCGGAACGGCGCGCGGCGTACTCTCCGCCTGGGCGATGTGATAGTCGGGCAATTTGTAGGTGACCATTGGAGCTGCTTTGGGAAGCACACTGCACGCGGACAAGCCGAGTACTAGCGTCATAGTCACGGCAGCGACGGGAATCATCCTGGCGGAAGTGTTCACGGCTTGGTTTCCTCAATGTTCTCTCCACCGAGCAGGTATTGCGCCGGATTGCGATCCAGTCGGCGCAGCACGGTGTTTAGATTGGCCAGCGCCTGCTGGAGTTCGTGCATGGCAGGACCTGTGGCGGCCAAGCCCTGGTTCAGCGATTCCTGATTGTTTTGCAGTAGCGTCTCAACCCTGAAAGCGGCGCGTTCGAGGGATGCCGTTGCATCACGCGTGTTCACCATGATTTGCTTACCATCGTTATTTAGTAGCAGGTTGGCATCGCGAAGAGTGCTATTTGCTTGGCGCACGGCAGCTGTCGATTCTCTGCTTGCTTCGGTCAGATTGCTGATTAACGTCGCGATCTCGGCCCTCTGGTCAGCGACCGCGCCCGTGGTCTGTTCAAGATTCACCAGACTGCGGTGCACAAGAGCCAAATTCTCCTTCGACAGTAACTCCTGCGTGCGCAGCAAGATGCCGTTGAGTGTCGTCATGCTGTTCCCCTCACCGGAGACCAGGGATGCCATCGCCGAACGTGGTGCGAGGATCAACGGTTCCTCGTCCTCTCTCCGATCCAGCAATGGCACGTTTGGCCCACCGTCGCTCAACTCGATCACCGCGTTGCCGGTAATTCCCGTGATGACCAATTCAGCGCGGGTATCCTGCCGGACCGGGATGGTGGCATTGATGCGTACGCGCGCTATCGCCCGCCTTGGGTCTCGCGGTGAAAGAGAAAGTGCAACGACTTCGCCAATCGTGATTCCGCTGTACTGAACCTGGCTGCCGGGCGTAAGCCCGGTCACTGGCTCATCGAACATAATCCGGTAATACTGGTAATCGTGGTCGGAACGTGTGTCGCTGAGCCAAAGCGCGAAGCCAATACCAATCGCACCGAGCAGCACGACGAACAGACCAATGAATACATGATGGGCACGTGGTTCCATGATCAGACCACCTCGTTCTCAGAGTTTAAATATTGCGTGCGCCCAGCCCAATGCGTGCGCGACGGAAGAATGATGCAGATGCGGAGGGGTTTCATGGCTGCGTCTCTTGGCTGGAAGCACCAGTGGCCTGTGCGGCCGCACGGCCACGGGGGCCGTGAAAGTATTCCTGTATCCACGGGTGCTTGAAGCGCTCGACTGCCTCGATGCCGTCGTTGATGAGTACCTTCTGGTTCGCCAGGACCGCGACACGGTCGCATATGGTGTACAGCGTATCGAGGTCGTGGGTTACCAGAAACACCGTGAGGCCCAGTGCATTGCGCAGGGTCAGAATCAATTGGTCGAAAGATGCAGCCCCGATTGGATCCAGTCCTGCGGTGGGTTCGTCAAGAAACAGGATGTTCGCATCAAGCGCCAAGGCTCTCGCCAGTGCTGCTCGTTTCACCATGCCTCCGGACAACGAGGCCGGATACTTGTCTCCCGCTCCGGCAGGCAACCCCACCAAGCCCAGCTTGCTTCTTGCCAAACGCTCGGCAAGAGGCCGCGCCAGACCGACATGCTCGATCAAAGGAAGAGCGACGTTCTCCAAGACGGTCAGCGATGAATACAACGCGCCCTTCTGGAACAGAATGCCGAACCTTCGCTCCATACGCGCGCGCGCAAGCCATTGGGCTCGCAGTAGGTCGCGCCCCCCGATACGGACCACGCCCGAATGCGGCTTCTGCAGCCCGACGACGCTACGCAAGAGCACGGATTTCCCGGTGCCTGACCCTCCCACCACGCCAAGGATTTCCCCGCGCCGCACGTCCAGGTCTAGGTCCTGATGGACCTGCTGGGTTCCAAACCTGTTGTCCAGGCCGCGCACTTCAATAGCGTGTCGCACACCGTTGTCGGTGTCTTGCTTCACCGCGCTCACCAGCCCATCTCCATGAAGAACAGTGCAGCGATGGCGTCTATCAGGATCACCATGAAGATTGATTGCACGACACTAGACGTCGTGTGGTCGCCTACCGACTCAGCGCTACCGGCGACCTTGAACCCTTCATGGCAGCCGATAGCGGCGATCATCACCGCGAAGAGCGGGGACTTGCTCATTCCGACAAGAAAATGGCGCACCTCGATTTTTTCCTGCACGATGGCAAGGAACTGTGCGGGAGGAATTTCCAAGCTCAGTGCGCATACGGTGGCGCCGCCCGCAATGCCAGCCAAGATGCCTACTAAGGTGAGCAGTGGCAAGGACACAAGAAGCGCCAGCACGCGTGGCAGCACCAGTAACTCGATGGGGTCGAGCGCGTTGGAGCGAAGCGCATCGATCTCTTCATTTGCCTTCATCGAACCGATTTGGGCGGTGTACGCGCTTGCGGTACGGCCTGCAATCAATATGGCCGGGAGCAGCACTCCGAACTCGCGCATGAACGAGAAGGCGACCAGATGCACCGAGAAGATGCTCGCACCGAAGTTGGCCAGCACCGTTGCTCCCAGGAACGCCACCACCATTCCTACCATGAAGCTCAGTAGCGCCACGATGGGAATGGCGTCCACCGCTGATCGCTGGATTTGAGCGATCACCGAGGTCGCGCGCCAGCGACGCGGGTGACGAACGGTACGGCTCCATGTTTCGATGATCTGGCCCACGAACCCGGCCAGACCAAGACACGCACGACAGCCCTGTTCCAAGGTCAGGCCTATGCGTCCCAGACCGCGGAGCAGAGGATTCCCGCTCACCGCTGCTTTCTCCGTCTTCTGCTGATCGGTAGCAGCGGCGGCCAGCGCTCTCATTAGGGCGAGGCGATCCGAGGACAGATTTGGAGCTGCCTCCGGCCGGTCGAGTATCGAGTCTGGCCCGAGAATTTCCACCAGCAGAGCCGCGCCGGCGGTGTCCAGTCTCTGGACTTGCGTCCAGTCGAGTAAGGGAGTGGCGTACCCCTCGGCATGACTGATGCGGGCGGCGGACACGGATTTTGCCAGACTGGCGTAGTGCTCTATCGTCCAGTCGCCACCCGCCAGCCATTTGTGATCACCGCCGACCATGGCATCCTGCCGGAGCCAAGCCTGTGAAGCGTTGCTCATGGCTGCGTGTCCCGCCAAGCGCTGTCGATGCGCTCGATGCAGTTCGTGATCGCCGCTTTGGCATGACCCAGCAATGTGTACGAACCGGCGAACTCTTTAATGACGTTGCCGCGCTCGAAGCAACTGGCGGCAGCAACCCGGCGTCCCGTCCTTAAATCGACTGCTTCGAACTCTAGGCTGGCACCACCCGTCGTCACGGGTCCAACCAGCAGGGTCGTCATTGCATTGACTGCCCGATTCGGTGTCTGCAGTTCGGTGACCGCTACACGCACCCGAACCTGTCCCGCGCCACCTGGGGGGGCGGGACTTTTGCCTTCCTGGCGTTTCAGTTCGCTCGTCACATGGTCTAGCACTTCGCGCTGCTGCGCGTCATCGAGCCCATCGATGCGACCCGAGGCGGTCTTGATCTGCGCTTCTTCCACCACGACAGCGGCATAACGCTTGGGCTCGAATCCCGCTGCGCGGTACATCAGTACGTTCTCGTATCGTGTCGGCGATAACTTCTCGTAGTCGCCGAGAAATCCGGAGCGCGTCATGCTGTTGGTCGCGCATCCAGAGAGCGCGCCTGCTACGCAAAAAAAGATGCCGCCGCGGATCAATGCAGTTTTGCTCTTCATAATGGGTCTCCTTGATCAAACGAAACTAAGACAGGCAATGCCTGCTGCGATGAGGGCGGTGCCAGACCAGCGCGTTACCGATGCGACATCGCCTAGTAGGAGGGCGCCGACGCCCAAGTTTCCAAGTAGCCCGATTCCTGCCCAGGCTGCAGAGGCCGCGCTGATCGGAATCCGCTTGAGCGCGAACCACAAAAGTGCGCCGCTGGCCGCCATGCACGTCACTGCCACACAGAGGCCGACCCAGCGCATCGGACCGCCCGCCGTGATGGCCCGCAGGCCCAGTGGATAGCCCGCTCCTAGAACCCCTGCGGCAATGACAATCGACCAGGATTTCCAGATCAGCGGATGGGTGCTGAATCGCATAAGCCTAGCGAGACATACGCATGAAGCGTGGGTGCATACGAATTCTGAGAATGCGCAGCACGCGGCGGCTCGCAAGAGACTCATGAGCGATCTCCATGCGCGGTGGCGACACTCAGGTTCCACGGCCCAATTCGCTTGATTCCAAACAGGACTTCGTAAAGCAGCGGAATCAAGCCCAACGTCACCAGCGTTCCGAGTGCCAGCCCACCGATCATCGCGATCGCCATCCCTTTCCATAATGGTCCGGAGAAGAGCATGAGTGGCACCAGTCCCGAAATGCAGGTGACCTTGGTCATCACGATTGGACGAAGCCGTTGTATCGCGGCCCCAACCAAGGCTTCATGGCGTGGCAGGCCTTCCGCTAGCCCCTGGTCGATGCGTTCCAGCAAGAGCACGGCGTTGTTGACAATGATCCCGAACAGGGCCAGTACGCCGAAGGTCGCCATGAAGCTGAAAGGTGTGCCGGTCAGCTTCAGAGCCAATACCACGCCGATAAGCGTGAAAGGGATCGTCGCGAGGATCACACCGAGCTTGCGGAAAGAATTGAACTGCCATACGAACAGCATCAGCATCGCCAGAAATGCGAGGGGCATGTAGGTCGACAGCGCGGCGTTCGATTCGGCGGCTTCCTCGATCTCGCCGCCAAGTTCAACCGAGTAGCCCGCGGGCAGGTCCAGGGCAGCGACGCTAGGCGCCAGGCGGTTGATGATCTCCTGGGCGGTGTAAGAGGTGTTCTGTCCTTGCACGGTGATCGTGCGGATGAGATTGCGCCGTTGGATGACCGAGGGCTCGCTCGCGAGCGATACGTCTGCGACCTGAGCCAGCGTCACCGCTGGACCGCCGTTGGTGGGATAGATGAGCGTCGCGCCTACGTCTGCCGTGCTGCGACGCTCGCTTACGATACTGCGCAGGACGATCGGGACGGAGGTGTCACCGTCGCGAATAACCGAGATCGATCTGCCGCTGTAGCGGACATCCAGCCCGCCAGCGATGTCTTCAGTCGTCACGCCCGCCCGACGCGCGCGGTCCTGGTCGACCCGTACGTCGATGCGGCCAACGCGCGTATCCCAATCGTTCTTGACGTTGATGGTGCCGGGCAGCTTGCGCAGCGCTGCTTCGATTTTGGACGCGGCCCCCAACAATACCTCCTCATCCGGACCGCTGACGCGATAAATGGCAGTCCCTGACTCGGTCGCACCGAGCGAGAAACGCTTGGGCTCGGCGCGCACGTCGCCATGTGCTTGCGCAAAGTAGCTGCGGGTGCGGGCGAGGACGGCGTCGATGTCGCTCTTCGGCTTCAATGTGACAACGAAGTACGCGATGTTCGATGCCGGCAGTGGTGGATTCAGGCTAAGGATGAAGCGCGGGCCACCATCGGCGACGTAGCCGATGTGATCGGAGACTTCTGGATTGATGTTCGTGTCGCCCAGCCAACCACTGATCTGCTTCACGCGGGCGAGCGTTTCGCGCGAGTCGGTACCGGGGGCGAGCTGCACCGGAATCTGGAACTGAAGCCGGTCGGACTTGGGCATGAAATCGTACGGCAGGGTGGTGAAGCCATACAGCGCAATGGCAAGCGCCGCGATCATCGACGCTACATAGACCGCCTTATGGTGGAGCACCCACTCCAGTACGCGCCGGTAGCCACGGTAGAAGCGGGTGTCATAGGCGTCGCCCTGCTCCTGCTTGTGATGGGGTTTGGCGAAGTGGTAGCACAATAGGGGCGTGACAGTCAGGCACAGCAGCCACGAAGCGAACAACGTCAGTGCCAGCACGACCACGAGATTGTGCAGATACTCGCTCGTGGCGTTCTGGCCAAAAAAGAACGGCGAGAACACGATCACGATCACGAGCGAGGACGTGAGCAGCGGAATGGCGAGCGTGCGGCCCGCCTCGAGGCAGGCATGCTTACGATCTTCGCCACCGGCCAGGCGGCGTTCGATGTCTTCGGCAATCACAATGCCGTTGTCCACCAACAAGCCGAGCGCAATGATGATGGCGCCCATCGAGACGTTCTGAAGCTCGATGTTCATCGCGCGCATGACGATGAGTGCACTGAGGATCGTCAACGGCACGATCATGCCCACGATGATCCCGGTGCGCCAACCGAGAAATAGCACGACGACACCGAGGACGACGATGATCGTCTCCATCATGACGTGGTTCATTTTGCCCATCTCGTGCTTGACGACATCGGCCTGGAAAGTGACGTATGACAGATCGAAACCCGCCGGCAGCAGCTTCTCCTGGTCTGCAACCCGTGCTTTGAGCGCTTTTCCGAACTGCTCCACGTTCTGACCGGAGGCCATCGAAACCGCCATGACGACAGCGGGCTGGCCTTTGTAGATGGCAGCAGATTCCGGCGGATCGGCTGGCCGCACACTCACCTGCGCCAGTTCACCCAATGCGATCGTCGGCACGGGCGCCGTACTACTTTGCGGTCGTGGCAGCGCGATCGGCATTGCTCGCAGGGAGGGAGCGTCACGCACTTCGCCACTGACCGCCAAGGTTGCATTGATGCCGCCGACAACAATTTGTCCACCCGAAGCGACGACGTTCTGTTTGACGAGTTGGTCGATCACCCCCTGTGGTGTCAGCTCCAATCGCGCGAGCCTAGGCCGATCGAATTCGAGATAGACGCGCTCTTCCTGCAGGCCGTAGAAAGTGATGCGCTCAATACCAGGCACGGTGTACAGGCGGTCGCGCATCTGCTTGAGCGCGACGCGCATCTCGCTCATGGAGTAACCTGGTGCAGTGACCGCAATCGAGGCAACCGCGACGCGGCCGAAGTCTTCGTCGACGAAAGGCCCCATCGTGCTCTGTGGTAAGGCATCCTTCGAATCGGCGACCTTGGCCCGGACGCGCTGCCAGATCGGTGCCAAGTCGGTGTAGCGGTCCCAGATCGTGACCTGGATCATGGCGCTGCCTGCGCGCACGGTGCTCGTCACGCGCTTGACCTCTGCCAGTTCGCGCAAGCGCTCCTCGATCGGCCGGGCAATGAGTTGCTCAACGCGTTCGGCGGGCAGCCCCGGGTTCAACGCCGTGACCATCGCATCGCGGACCGTGACAGTCGGCTCCTCCTGAGAAGGAAAATTCAGGAAGGTCGCGATGCCGGCGACGAAAATGATGAGCGCTACAAAGTAGGTAAGTCGACTGGCGCGCAGCGCCATCTCGGTGATCTTCATGATGAAGTAACCTGGTGGATCGCGTTAGCGCTTGGTCAATTGAGTGGTGGCTTCCAGTGGTGTCACTGGCTGTCCATCGGTGAGCCATCCTCCTCCGGCGGCAACCACCGTCTCGCCGGGCTTGAGTCCAGCGAGGACGCGCGCGCTGTCTCCTTCCTGTACCGGCGTGAAGCGCACCGCGCGACGGTGCACCTTCTTATCTTCAGGGGTGTAGACGAAGACGGAAGCCTCGCCCGGCTTCGTGCCGAGCACCAGCGAGGCATAAGGTATGGATACAGTCTCGGGCCGAGAGGTCTTGGAGGTTGCCGCAGGTGCGTCGAGCACGACCTGTACGGGAATACCTGGCCGAAGTGCGCGCGCTTGCGCGTTATCTTCAGGCACTAGCACCACGGGTAGGAGCGAGCCATTTTCGGCGCGCAGACCGACACGACGTACCACCGCTCGGATTGGTTGTTCGGCTCCGCTCCAGCTCAGTTCTGCGCGTTGGCCGACATCTATGTGAGGTGCCTGTGTAGTAGACGCGTTCGCGATGATCTCAGTGCCACTGCGCACGCCGTCGACCTGAAATACCGGCGCACCAGCAGCAATGTCGGTGAACGCCAAAGCCAGCTTTTCCGCCACGACACCATCGAAAGGAGCGACGATCATCGTGCCACGTTGTGCTCGTTCGGCCAGGCCAAGCGCCGCCTTGGCAGTGCGCGCTTGACCCTCTGCGACCGCTAGCTGCGCCTTCGCGCTCTCGAACGCAGCAGGGGAGATGACTTCGCTTTCGAGCAACCGGCGCTGTTGATCTGTCTGTACACGTCGATCCATCAGGCCGGCTTCGGCGGCCGCCAGGGATGCTTGCGCTTGTGTCACGCGAAGCCGGTCAGGTTGCGCATCAAGTTCTGCCAGGACTTGGCCGCGGGAGAACCGTTCACCCACGTCGACGTTCAACTTGGCGATCCGTCCTCCTGTTTCAAATCCTAGGATGCTGCGCTCGGTTGCTCGCGCCGAGCCAGTCAATTCGATGCGAGAGCTATGCGGGAGATCCGACTGCGCGGCGGCGAGCTTCACTGCGCGCGGAGGCTCGGATACGGTGGATTGCGAGTTTCCGCACCCTGAGAGCAGAGTCGAAATGGATAGTGTGCAAGCAACCGCCAAGGAGCGCGGTGCGCACGCGGTCATGACACCGCTACGGACGCGACTCATGTGCGTCCTTTTGCCGGGACAAGTTCGAGATGGCCCGAGGCGAGATCCTGGAGCGCCCGAAAGAAATGCCGCCGCTCTGCGGGTGCGAGTATTGGCAAACCCAGAAGATCGGCGAACAGGGCGCCATCCAATGCCAGCATGATGAGTGCCGCGGTCTCGGTGCCACGCGGGGATCGACGCACGCGTTCGTACTGCACGCGGTACCACTCGCGCAGTGGGTCGAGAAGTGTTGGATCTTCCGCAGCTGCCGCGAGCAGCGCTGCGCCCATCTTCTGCATCTCGTCGTCGGGCATCGCTTCCACCTGGCTCGACAGCCAGGGGTCCGGATCTCCGGCAAACCTGCGCTCGTGATTGGCTTGTACCGCGTCGAACGCCCGGATCATCTCGTCGATCAGTGTCACGAACAAATCGCGTTTGGTCTTGAAGTGATAGAGAAACGCCCCTTTGCTCAACCCGGCCCGCACAACGACGGCGTCCAGTGTCAAGCGACTGGCACCTTCCTCCAGCACCAGTTCGCGGGCGGCCTGCAGGATGCGGTCGCGAGTTCGCTGGGCTCCTTGCTGGAGGCCGGGCTGCGCATCGGCGCTGCTATGGGCAGTGGACGGGGGGGGCAACTTTGTTTTCGCGCGGGGCGGCATGGTCGTGCTCCAAAAAAGCTTGAGTCATATACAGTCCAGACGGTATAGTAGAAGCCATACAACAGTCCGTCAAGACTTTTTCGGAGCGCAAGGAGCTGCCATGTCTCAAATTCTTGAACGCTATCGCCTCATTGCCATGATTTCTCCGCTACTGCTTCTTGCGGCCTGCAGCCATGCCCCGCACTCTGCCGATCCACCTCGCCTGGATGTACCGGCCCATTTCTCAAATGAAGAGGGAGGTGAAGGCATCTTGGACAAATCGTCCCGCCGTACTCTTCCCGTCGATTGGTGGACGGCCTACGGCGATCCGCACCTCAATGCCTTGGTCCGGGCGGCGCTGGAGCGCAATACCGAACTGACGATTGCGCGAGCGCGCGTGGACGAGGCATCGGCCGCCACGCGGCGAGCACGGGCCTCCCTGCTCCCCTCGTTGTCCGCGGGCACGCAGGCAACTCGAGGACGCGACTATTCAGAGAACGTTGCAATCGGCAATGATGGCCGCGCCACGTTGTCCGCATCGTGGGAGGCAGACCTGTCGGGACGGCTTTCGCAGGCAGCAGAAGGTGCGCGCCTGGATGCGGTGGCAGCCGAACAAGCGTGGGTTGCCACGCGGTGGCAGGTCGCGTTTGAAACAGTGTCGGCGGCTGTGCAGCAGCGCCAAGCCAGTGAGCTCGAAGCGCTAGCCGCGGCGCGGCTGGCATCCGCAGAACGACTCGTCTTGCTGATGCAACGGAAGTTCGAGGCCGGACAAGCTACCGGCTTCGACATCGAGCGTACCCGCGCCGGCGTCGTCGCACTGCGCGTGGAGCAAGAGCAACTGCGGCGTGCGCGCGGCGAGGCGACGCATGCACTCGATGTACTAGTGGGACAAACGCCCGGAGCGCCTGCAGCTTCCCCAACTCTTGCGTCGCTCGCCGTCCCGGACTGGACACCGACACGCATACCTGCGGACCTGCTGAGTGAGCGGCCCGACGTGCGCGCCGCCGAAGCGAAGTTCGCCGCCGAAACCGCGCGCTGGAACGCAGCCGAAGGCGAACGCTTCCCCAGGCTGGTGTTGGACCTGAGCGGCGGACGGCAGCGCGTAGAGAGTGTGGGAACCCGCATCACTGGAAACATTTTTTCACTTGGGGCCGGGGTGTCGTTGCCGATCTTCGATGGTGGCGCGATCCGTGCCGGCATCGAGACCGGAGAGGCGCGCAGCCGAGCTGCCCGTGCGGAGTTCGAGCGCACTTTGTTGAGTGCTTTGCAGGACGTAGAGAACGCATATCTCGGTTGGCATACGCAGCACGCAGCACTGGAGCATCAGGCCGAGGGTGTCGCAGTCGCGGAGCGTCAGCTCGATCGCAGCCGACGTCTGTTCGAGGCGGGACAAGTGGACGCCACGGTGGTGGCCGAGGCTGAGGCCGGGGTGCTGTCAGCGCAGGCTTCGCTGATCCGCACGCGGGCCGAGACAGCCATGCAATGGGGCGTCCTGGCAAAAGCATTATCCGGCTCTCCTGTTTGATCGCAGAAACATGCTGGAGCAGCTTGCGAAGGCTAGCTAAATAGCGTGACGCAAGGCGAAGGTGGTGAGGCCTGAGTGATGAGGAATGCGAACATGGAAATTCGACACCTGCGCTACTTTCTGGCGGTGGCAGAGGAGCTGCACTTTGCCCGAGCCGCAGAGCGCCTCCACATAGAGACATCGCCGCTGTCGCGCGCCATCAAGGAACTTGAGGAAGAGTTGGGCGTAGCGCTATTTGCGAGAACCACTCGGAGCACCCGCTTGACTCGTGCGGGCAGGCTCTTCTTTGAGAGCGTGCCGCGTGTCTTCGCAGCTTTGCAGCAGGCGCGCGACAGTGTGAACGCCGCAGCCAATGGCTTTCATTGCCAGCTCCGTATTGCATTGTCTGATGGAATCACGCCATCGCGCCTGCCTGCGTTGTTGGCGCTCTGCCGGCAGGAAGAGCCGGAAGTGGAAGTTCGCTTCTTCGAGGTGCCTTTGGCACAGCAAATCAAGGGATTGTGTGGCGAACTGTACGATCTCGGCTTCGCTCAATCGGATGAAGTCGGCGAAGGCATCATCGCCGTGCCGGTGTGGAGTGACCCTCTGATGGTAGCTGTGCCCGCACGGCACCCCTTGCTATCCCACAAACAGATTCCCCTAGAAGAGCTGTTGCGGTATCCGCTGGTGCTCTGCGACGCGGTGGCGTGTGAGGGCCATGCTCGGCAAGTTGAACGGGTGCTACGTCGCGTGGACATAGAGCCACTGATTGCCGAACGCGTGACTTCCAGCGATCTAATGATGGTCCTGGTTTCGGCGGGACTTGCACTAGGCCTCACAGGAGGCGCGCATATCACAGCCAGCAGGGAACAGGGGGTGGTCGCACGGCCGCTGACTGGACGTTCGCCAATGCTCACGACCTATCTACTACGGCCGGCCAGCGAGCCGTCAGAAATGCTGACTCGCTTCATGGAACGCGTTCATTCGATCAAATCTCCAGATGCCAAAGGTCGGCGGTAAACCATCACACAATCTCCCAAAGAAAATTAACCATGAAGAAGATTGCTCTCATATTGCTTTCCTCGACATTGGCAGCCTGCAGCCCATCTGGGAAACCAGATAAAGCCAACCTTCCGACAGTCGATGAATTAGCGCTCAATCCTGAGCGTCTGAAAGAGTTGCGCAAGCAATGCAAGTTGGATCGACCAATGCTGGGCGACCAACTATGTAACCGGGTTGCCGAGGCTACGCGAAAGCGCTTTTACGAAGATGGCGATGTGCCCCACACCACGCCTAAAGAGCCGCCGAAGTTCTAAGCTGGTGGTCATGCCGGAGTATGTATGCCGGATATGAAAAATTTGAAGGAGAATCGCAATGGGTTGGATCTATCTTGTTTTGGCTGGATTGTTTGAAATCGGATGGCCGGTCGGGCTGAAAATGGCGCAAGAGCCAACATCGCGTTGGAGTGGGGTCGCAGTAGCCGTCTCTTTCATGACAATTAGCGGCGCCTTCCTATGGCTTGCTCAGCGTCAGATACCGATTGGGACTGCTTATGCGGTGTGGACGGGTATCGGAGCGGCGGGAACTTTCTTAGTCGGAATTCATTTCTATGGCGACCCAACCTCCCTGATGCGATACCTTGGCGTGGCGTTGATCATCCTGGGCGTTATCACGCTCAAGTTATCGAGTTGATCGCTAGCTCCATTGGTAGCGTAGTCGCTAGGCGACCCAGCTCCCAGAGTGGATCGGGCGCTGGGAACTCGTACGGTCACCTCCTCTCTCTAGTCGCTATGTGACGAGCTTGCCGGCGCCTCGGGAGAGTTCGAGCCAGTGCGCGTAAGGCGGTGGGAGCACCCATTCCGGGTGGCTCCACCTTCAGTGCCTGCGCCAAGGTGACCTGAGTACGAACTTTGTAGCCAGTCAGGCAGTGAGTTCGGAGGGGATGCTATCGGATTGGATCCAGTTGCGCCGGATCGTCGCCGGCGGTTTGTAAGCATGCGCGCTATGCGGCCGCTGCTCGTTGTAGAACTGTCGCCAACGTTCGATCAGCACCTTCGCTTCGGTCCGACTGCGGAACCATTCGCGGTTGAGCAGTTCGTCGCCCATCGTTGCCTGCGAAGTCAGGACCAGCAGAATCCTGAGGGGAGTTCTCATCATGGTTTTCTCCGTTCAGACGCTTGGGATCAAGCGGCCGGAGACCACTACGCCTGCTTGGCTTTGCGCGCTGCCTCGACCAAGCTGTCGAGCCAGTCCTGATGGCCGTTGATCATCGGGTTGGGTTTGGCGTTGTGCAGCTCCTCGGCCGGTTTGCCCTTCTGAGTTTCCTGCGTGAGGATGCGCACGCGCCTGCCGTCCAGGTTCTCAACCAGCCAGGCGTGATGCACATCCAGGCGCGTATCTGTGCCTTCCTCGCCGGACCAGCCGTGCCAGGCCACGCGGCCGGGTTGCCCATCCGCAGGTGGCACGTATTCGTTGCACTGCCCCTCTACCGGGAAGCCGAAGGTCTCGAAGTAAAACCGATCGCCGTCGGCCAGTACCGGGCCTTTGCCGTCATGAAAGCACACGTTAGCCGAGTTGGCGTAGTAGCTTGGCCACAGCGATGGTGTGACGAGTAGAGGCCATACGTCGGCCGCGCTCAAGCCGGCGGCGATGATCTCATTGGAGGCGAAATTCTCAGTAAAGCCCGGCGTGTAGCCTTCGGGCCAGAGGATGGCGTTCTGTTGCTTGCTCATATCGAAGCTCCTTCACAAAATGTCGATGACGCAACAGGGGTGGCTGCGTCATTCAAGTGGTCATGGAGCAAATCATGAGCCTCCATCTGCAATAAGTGAAATCCTAAGTTTCTATTTTTGATATCATAAAATATGATATCAAGGCCTAGGTTCTGCCATCCACCGACTAGGCTATCTCGCAGCGGCGCTACGAAAGGGCGCGTCTCCAATTGAGCCGACTGATTGCTTATTTGTAGTGCGAGGTAGAGTTGTGCTGAGCATGACGATAGGAGCGATCTTGCCTACTTGTTGTTAGCACAGGAAGTGAACAGCAGTGCTCGTATCCAGCGATGTGCTGGATCGTGATGGGTGCGTTCGTGCCAAGCAGCCGTCTTGGTGAACCCCGGTATCTTCACCGGCGGCAGGGAGATAGCCAGCTTGTCCATACCGGCGACCAAGCGGCTCGGCAAGATCGCAACCATGTCACTGGCACGCAGGATGTCTGGCAAGATCAGAAAGCTCTTGACCGACAGTGTGACGCTGCGTCGTTTGCCCAACTGTTCTAGCGCATCGTCGGTGACGCCGCGGAAACCTCCACCATCGTAGGAAACAAGCGCATGGTCGAGAGCACAGAACTGTTTAACGGTCAGCTTGCGCCCCATAGCCGCAGGATGGTCTTCCCGCAGGACACACACATAGTGTTCCTTGAACAGCTCTCGGGCATGCAGATTTGGCGGAGTGATCTCTGGCGTCAGGAGGGCTAAATCGATCTGACCGCGCTCAAGCTGGTTCTGTAGCTGCCCGCTCTCGACTGGCACTAATGAGACTCGTACACGCGGTGCGTGCCGTTTAAGTGCCGATAGAAATGGGACAGCAACGGCACGCAGCGCATAGTCCGTCGCGGCGATGGAGAAGGTCAGTTGTGCGGTGGCCGGATTGAAGGAAGGTGGCTGGAGCAGCGCGTCGATTTCGGCGAGCACCTGCTTGACAGGCATCCCTAGATCCAGCGCCCGCTGCGTTGGAACGATACCCCGCTGCGAGCGCGCGAAAAGCGGGTCACCGAAGCTCTCGCGCAACCGCGTCAGCATGCCACTCAAGGCCGGCTGGGTTAGTCCCAGACGGGCCGCCGCCCGTGTCACATTGCGTTCGTCTAACAATGCGTCCAGCGCCTTGAGCAAGTTGAGATCCATACTCTTGATATTTTTCATTTTTATTCCAATCTTAAATATCATCGTTTTTCATGATATCTAAATATTGCCTATGAGTGGAAGCAAGGCCCATTGACGGCTTTTTTTGGGTAACTTGCTTGGAACTCTGTATGCGCCGCAGTGCGCTTTCGCTTGCGGCGCTTTTCTTTGACTCGCCACCGCGCTCATTCTTTCTTTTCCCTCGACCATTGTGCTGCGAACGGTCTTTGACCGGCACTAGCCCAGAACCGATCCTGACGCCTGCGACACCCCCTGTGCAACGCTTTCAATGAGACACCAGCGCAGGAGAAATCGGAGGACAGGTCATGCAAGGGACGAACGTTCTGTTCGGCCAGATCGCTGTGGTAATCGGCATCGTGATCGCCGGCGTCTGGGGCGCCACACAATGGACAGCAGCGACCCTTGGCTATCAAGTACGCCTCGGATCGCCCTGGTTCGATCTTCTAGGTGTACCGGTTTATCACCCGTGGCGCTTGTTCGAATGGTGGTTCTTCTTTGATGCCTACGCGCCGCACGTCTTCGACACAGGCGGTGCGATTGCGGGTGGTAGCGGTTTGTTCGCTTTACTCGTCGCCATCGCCATGTCGGTATGGCGTTCTCGGCAGTCGCGGCTGGTTACGACTTATGGTTCGGCACGCTGGGCCGATGCCGTCGACATCCGCAAAGCTGGACTGACCCTCCCGGCGGGCGTCTTCCTCGGCCAACACGACGACCAATACCTCCGACATGAGGGGCCGGAACATGTCCTGAGCTTCGCACCCACGCGCTCGGGCAAGGGCGTGGGCTTGGTGGTGCCTACGTTGCTTTCGTGGCCGGCGTCCGCCGTCATTCACGACATTAAGGGAGAGAACTGGAAGATCACGGCGGGCTGGCGTTCGCGCTTTTCGCACTGCCTGCTTTTCAACCCCACCGATAGGCAGTCGGCCGCCTACAACCCGCTGCTTGAAGTCCGGCGCGGCGCACATGAAGTGCGCGACGTGCAGAACATCGCCGACATTCTGGTTGACCCTGAAGGTGCGTTAGAGAAGCGCAATCATTGGGAGAAGACCAGCCACGCGCTACTGGTCGGTGCAATCTTGCATGTTCTGTACGCAGGCGAGGACAAGACGCTGCGCGGCGTCGCCAACTTCCTCAGCGACCCGGCGTGTCCGTTCGAGCTGACGCTGCACCGGATGATGACGACGAAGCACCTGGGCGATGCGCCTCACCCGGTTGTCGCATCCGCTGCCCGCGAAGTGCTCAACAAGTCGGACAACGAGCGATCGGGCGTGCTCTCCACCGCCATGTCGTTTCTCGGCCTGTACCGCGACCCGACCGTGGCCGAAGTCACATCGCGCTGCGATTGGCGCATCGCCGACCTGATTTCCGCCGAGCACCCGGTATCGCTCTATCTGGTGGTGCCGCCCTCCGACATAAGCCGCACCAAGCCGCTGATCCGGCTCATCTTGAACCAGATCGGGCGGCGGCTGACCGAATCGCTCGACGGCAGCGATGGCATCGCGCGCCGGCACAAGCTGCTGCTGATGCTGGACGAGTTTCCGGCGCTGGGTCGCCTCGATTTTTTCGAGTCCGCGCTTGCCTTCATGGCCGGCTACGGCATCCGCAGCTTTCTCATCGCTCAAAGCCTGAACCAGATCGACAAGGCGTATGGGCAGAACCATTCCATCCTCGACAACTGCCATGTCCGGGTGACTTTCGCCACCAACGACGAAAGGACGGCGAAAAGGATTTCCGAAACCCTCGGCACCGCCACCGAGCTTCGCGCGCAGCGCAACTACGCGGGCCACCGCCTCGCTCCGTGGCTGGGGCACCTGATGGTGTCGCGTCAGGAAACTGCACGTCCGCTGCTGACGCCCGGCGAGGTGATGCAGCTTCCACCTGAGGACGCCGTAGTCATGGTGTCCAGCGTTGCCCCGATCCGCGCGAAGAAGCTGCGTTACTACGTCGACGCCAATTTCAAGGATCGCGTCCTGCCACCGCCCGTGCTCGCAGTCGGGAGGTACGCCGACGCGCCGCCAGCCCGCCCCGACGACTGGAGCGGCTTGGCGATCCCGGCCGTACCTACGGCGCCGACCTCGGTATCCGCCGATGGTCCGGGCGGCACCGATGACGGCGGCCCGCGCCGCCAGCTCGAACTCTCCGAAACCGTCGCCTACGAGCCCGAGTTGGACGCGTGTGCGAACGACCTGGAGCTGCTCGATGACGACGACCTGGCGCTCCCGCTTCCCGGCCAGCTCGACCCGGCCATGCAGCGCACGGCCCGGCTGGCTTCTCTCGACCCCAACGACGGAATCGACCTATGAGCCAATACCGCCTCAATCTTTTCATCCAGCCCGAGCACGCCAAGCGCCTGGATGAACTTGCCGCCAAGAAAGGCGTGTCCAAGTCCTCCATCGTCGCAGCGGCCTTGGCGTCCTGGCTGTCACCCGATGCGGGCGACCAGCGTGAGGCCGCCATTGCCAAGCGGCTGGATCGACTGTCGCGGCAGACCGAACGCATGGAGCGCGACCAGAACATCCAGATCGAAACGCTGGCGCTGTTCATCCGCTATTTCTTGACCATCAGCACGCCGGTGCCAGAAGCCCACAAGGACGCGGCCCGCGCCCAGGGCAAAGCGCGCTTCGAGCAGTTCGTCGAGCAGTTGGGTCGCCACCTGCTGCGTGGCCGCAGTCTGGTGCGCGACGTGGTGGAGGAACTGCACCCCGATCCGATGCGGATGGATGACGCAGCAGCGATGGCGTCCGCCGATGAGCGAGCTGCAGAGCGTGCGTCATGAGTGCCGTTCCGCAGATTCCGCCTGAATCTCGCTCATCCGCCGCGGCGTCCCAGGATCGCCGCATCCAGATGCTGCGCACGGCGATGGGGCCGCTGATCGCCGCTGCGCTCGAAGATCCGGATGTTGTGGAAATCATGCTCAACCCCGATCGCACCCTGTGGGTGGATCGGCTGTCGTCGGGTCGCTCGCCGCTGGGCGTGGAGATGCCCGAGGCCGATGGTGAACGCATCATCCGCCTGGTCGCCGCGCATGTCGGCGCGGAGGTGCATCGCGGCCAGCCGCTCTTGACCGCCGAGTTGCCGGAAACCGGCGAGCGTTTCGAGGGCATCCTGCCTCCGGCCGCCCCGGGGCCAGCCTTCGCGCTACGCAAGCGGGCCGTGAGCATCATCGGCCTGGATCGCTACGTGGCCGACGGCATCCTGACCGCCGGGCAGGCCGAGTTCCTGCGCCGCGCCGTGCGCGAGCGGCAGAACATCCTGATCGCCGGCGGCACCAGCACCGGCAAGACCACGCTGGCGAACGCGCTGCTGGCCGAGATCGCCGCCACAGGCGACCGCGTGCTGGTGCTCGAAGACACCATCGAGCTGCAATGCGCGGCCCGCGACCATGTGCCGCTGCGCACCCGCGCCGGCGTCGTCACAATGACCGAGCTGGTGCGGGCCACGATGCGCCTGCGGCCTGACCGCGTGATCGTCGGCGAAGTGCGTGGCGGCGAAGCCCTGGACTTGGTGAAGGTCTGGGGCACCGGCCACCCCGGCGGCATTGCCACCATCCATGCCGGCTCCGCCTTGGGCGCACTGCTGCGTCTGGAGCAACTGATCCTCGAAGTGGCAGTGAATCCGCCCCGCGCCCTGATCGCCGAGGCGGTCAACGTGGTGATTCACATCGCAGGCCGTGGCCGCAAACGTCACGTCGAAACCATCTCCCGTGTCGTCGGCTTCGACGGTGCGGGCTATCGCCTGACAGATGCGCTGGAAACGCCGTTTCCCGAGCTGCCGCCGGTTCCTCTTGCAGCCGCTGCCGCTGCGCCTTCCTCGACCCCTGACCAACCTGGAGAACTGCCATGACGCACGTTGATGCTTTCCGTCTTTCCGTAAATCCTATTTCTCGCCTGTCCAGCATGGCGCGGCTGCGCCACCTGGCCCGTCCCGCAGGGCAAGGGCTGCTGCTGGCCGCGCTGATGCTGTTGCTGGCGGGCACGGCGCAGGCCGCCGGTTCCTCGATGCCGTGGGAAGGGCCGCTGACCTCCATCCTCGAATCCATCCAAGGGCCAGTCGCCCGGATCGTGGCGGTGATCATCATCATCTCGACGGGGCTTGCGCTGGCGTTCGGTGATACCAGCGGCGGCTTTCGCAAGCTGATCCAGATCGTGTTCGGCCTGTCCATCGCGTTCGCCGCGTCCTCGTTCTTCCTGTCGTTCTTCAGCTTCTCCGGAGGGGCCGTCGTATGAGTAAGGCCACCGATCTTCCGGGCTTTGAAGTGCCGCTGCATCGCTCGCTGACCGAGCCGATCCTGCTGGGCGGTGCGCCGCGCACCGTGGCGATTGCCAACGGCACGCTAGCCGCCGCCGTCGGGCTGGGCCTGCAACTGTGGATTCCCGGCGTGGTGCTCTGGATCGTCGGCCACTCGCTGGCCGTATGGGGTGCGCGCGTCGATCCGCAGTTCATGCAGGTCTTCGCGCGGCATATCAAACACCGCCCGCTTCTGGACGTGTGAGGGGAGGACGCCATGCTGAACCTTGCCGAATATCGTCAGCGCCCGGCCTTGCTTGCCGACTGGCTGCCCTGGGCCGGGCTGGTCGCGCCGGGCGTTGTGCTGAACAAAGATGGTTCGTTTCAACGCACGTTCCAGTTTCGCGGCCCCGACTTGGACAGTGCGACACAGGGCGAGCTGATTGCCACGTCGGCGCGGCAGAACAACGCGCTTCGCCGTACCGGGTCTGGCTGGGCCTTCTATATCGAGGCCGAGCGGATGCGGGCATCGAGCTATCCGCAATCCTCCTTTCCCGAACCACTGTCCTGGCTGGTGGATGAGGAGCGACGCGCGGCGTTCGAGGAGTCGGATGGCCATTTCGAGAGCGTCTATCACTTCACGTTGCAACACCTACCGCCGCAAGAGTCTCGCGCCCGTGCGGCTGGGATGCTGTACGAGAACCGGCCCACTGAGGGTGTGGACTGGCGTGGTCGGCTTGATTCCTTCGTGGCAGAGACCGATCGCGTGTTCGACCTGCTCGATGGTGTGATGCCGGAGATTGCCTGGCTGGACGATAGCCAGACGCTGACCTACCTGCATGCCACAGTCTCCACGCGGCGCTATCGCGTCGGCGTGCCCGACGTGCCGTTCCATATCGACGCACTGCTGGCCGATGCCGCGCTTGTCGGCGGCCTGGCGCCCATGCTGGGCGATCAGCACCTGCGCGTGGTGTCGGTACGAGGCTTCCCGACCTCGACCTGGCCGGGGATCTTGGACGACCTCAACCGCCTGGGCTTTGCGTATCGCTGGAGTACGCGCTTCCTGTGCCTGGACAAAGCCGAGGCGGAACGGGAATTGGGGCGCTTGCGGCGCCAATGGTTCGCCAAGCGCAAGAACGTCATCGCGCTGCTGCGCGAAACGATCTTTCAGCAGGAAAGCCCGCTGGTCGATACCGATGCCAGCAACAAGGCCGCCGACGCCGATGCCGCCTTGCAGGAGCTGGGCAGCGATCAAGTCGCCTTCGGCTACCTCACCGCCACGGTGACGGTGCTCGACGCCGACCCGGCCGTGGCCGACGAGAAGCTGCGCATGGTGGAGCGCGTCATCCAGGGCCGGGGTTTCGTGACCATCCCCGAAACCCTCAACGCAGTCGATGCCTGGCTGTCGTCCGTCCCCGGCAACGCATACGCGAACGTGCGTCAGCCCATCGTTTCGACGCTGAACCTGGCGCACATGATGCCGATGTCAGCGGTATGGGCTGGGCCGGAGAAGAACGAACACCTCGATGGCCCGCCGCTGATCGTCACCCGCACCGATGGCGCGACGCCGTTCCGGCTGGTGACGCACATCGGCGACGTGGGGCACACCCTTGTCGCCGGGCCGACCGGCATGGGCAAGTCGGTGCTGCTCGCCATATTGGCCATGCAGTTCCGGCGCTACTTCGGCTCGCGGATCTTCGCCTTCGACATGGGGCGCTCGATGCGCGCCACCATCCTCGGCCTTGGCGGTGAGCACTACGACCTCGGTGCCGATGGCGGCATCGCCTTCCAGCCACTCGCGCGAATAGCCCACGAGGGCTACCGCACCTGGGCCGCCGAATGGGTGGAGGGCCGGCTGCTGCACGAAGGCGTGACGGTCGGCCCGGACGAGAAGGCTGCCATTTGGTCGGCGCTGCGAAGCCTTGCCGGTGCGCCAGTGGAGCAGCGCACCATGACCGGCTTGTCGGTGTTATTGCAGTCCAACGCGCTGCGCCAAGCGCTCGCGCCCTATGTGTTGGGCGGCGCCCACGGCAAGCTGCTGGACGCTGACCACGACCGGCTGGGCATGGCCGACGTGCAGGGCTTTGAGATGGAAGAACTGATGCACAGCCCCGCCGCCGTGCAAGCAGTGCTGCGCTACCTGTTCGCCCGCTTCGACGAACGTTTTGACGGCGCGCCCACGCTGCTGATCCTCGATGAAGCGTGGCTGTTCCTCGATGAGCCGTCCTTCGCGGCCCGCATCCGGCAATGGCTCAAGACGCTCAGAAAAAAGAACGTCAGCGTCATCTTTGCCACGCAGTCGCTGGCCGACATCAAGGACTCGACCATCGCGCCAGCCATCATCGAAAGCTGCGCGAGCAGGATCTTCTTACCTAACCCGCAGGCCACCGAGCCGCAGATTCGCACGATCTACGAAGGCTTCGGCTTGAACAGCCGCCAGATTGAGATCGTGGCGACCGCACAGCCCAAGCGCGATTACTACTACCAGTCGCGCCTCGGCAATCGCCTGTTCGACCTCGACCTGGGGCCTGTCGCGCTCGCATTCGCGGGCGCATCCACCCCTCAAGACCAACGCGATATTGACCGCGTGCTGACGCAGGCCGGCGCTCCCGGCTTCGCCGGCGCGTGGCTGCGCCATCGCGGCCTCGGCTGGGCCGCCGACCTGCTGCCGTCCGCTCCGGCGGCAGCTTCCTTTCTCGCTTCTCAACCGCTGGAGGTTTCACCATGAAGACCAAGCCCCGTTTGCTCTCTGTCTCACTCGCTGCCGTGCTGTCGGTATCGCTGCTGGCCGTGCAGCCCGCATCCGCGCTGACGGTGTTCGACCCGTCCAACTTCGTGCAGAACACGCTGACCGCCGTGCGCACGCTGGAACAGATCAACAACCAGATCAACCAGCTTCAGAACGAGGCGCAGATGTTGATGAACCAGGCCAGGAACCTGGCAAATCTCGACTTCAACATCGTCAACCGCCTGCGCTCGACGCTCGCCACCACCGAGCGCCTGATCGCCGAGGCGCGCGGCTTGGCCTACGACGTGCAGAGCATGGATGCCACGTTCGCCCGCCTGTACCCGGAACAGTACGCCGCCACCATCAGCGGCGACCGCATGGCACAGGACGCCCGCGAACGCTGGCAGAACACCTTGAACGGCTTGCACACCGCGATGCGGATGCAGGCGCAGGTGTCGCAGAACCTCGCCCAAGACGAAAGCGCGCTGGCCGATCTCGTGAGCCAGAGCCAGTCGGCCACCGGCGCGCTGCAAGCGATGCAGGCGACGAACCAGCTCCTGGCTTTGCAGGCCAAGCAGTCGATCCAGGCGCAGCAGCTCCAGATCACGCAAGACCGGGCCGCTTCACTGGAACTGGCGCGGCAAGCGGCGGCTATGGAGCGCGCCCGCGAAGTGCGGCGGCGCTTTCTGGGCACCGGCACGCCGTACACGCCGCAGTCCGTCAACTTCTATAACAACTGACCGGAGGCGGCCATGCGATGCGCTTCCGTCCTGATGGCCGTGCTGCTGACCGCGTGCGGCCAGCAGCCGGCCGAGAACCTGGCCGACGCCCTGGCCGCAGATCCGGTGCGGCTCAAGGCGTTGCGCGGGCAATGCGCGGCCGACCGGCAGGCCGTGGGCGAGGATGCCTGCCGCGCCGCCGCTGAAGCCTTCCGGCGGCGCTTCTTCGCCGGCCATACCGGGCCGGATGAATACAACTCGCTGGCTGAACTCCCGCCGATTCCGCCGAGCTTCGATACGCCCGCAGATGAATTGCCAGAGGGCGCCGTTCCGCTCACTCCGCCCGAGGATTCGCCATGAACGACGTGACCATCATCGACCGTTTCCTCGATACGTTCTCGCGCTACATCGACTCGGGCTTCGGCTTATTGCAGGGCGAAGTGGCATTTCTCACCGCCACGCTCATCGTCATCGACATGACGATCGCTGGCCTGTATTGGGCCATGAGCCACGCCACCGGCCAGGGCGACGACGTGATCGCCAAGCTGCTGCGCAAGGTGCTCTGTGTCGGCGCGTTCGCCTACATCATCGGCAACTTCAACTGGCTGGCGAGCATCGTGTTCCGCTCGTTCGCCGGCTTGGGAATTACCGCTACCGGCTCGGCCATCACGATGGAGAACTTCCTTCAGCCGGGCCGGCTGGCGAAGACCGGCATCGACGCAGCCGCGCCGATTCTGGAACAGATCGGGGACATGGCTGGGTTCCCCGAGGTGTTCGTGAACATCGACCCTATCGTGGTTCTGTTCATCGCCTGGCTGGTGGTGATCCTCTGCTTCTTCGTGCTGGCCGTACAGCTTTTCATCACGCTGATCGAGTTCAAACTGACTACGCTCGCCGGCTTCGTCTTGATCCCGTTTGCACTCTGGAACAAGACCTCGTTCCTCGCGGAAAAGGTGCTAGGCAACGTGGTGTCGTCAGGCATCAAGGTCTTGGTGCTGGCCGTCATCGTCGGCATCGGTTCAGGCCTGTTCGCCGAGTTCCAGGTGCATCCCGACGAACCATCCATCGACCACGCGCTGGTCGTGATGCTGGCCTCGCTCGCGCTGCTGGCGCTGGGCATTTTCGGCCCCGGTATCGCCACCGGCCTGGTGTCCGGTGCGCCACAGCTTGGTGCGGGCGCGATGGCTGGTGCTGCGGTCGGGGCTGTCGGCACCGGCGTTGCCATCGGCGCCGCCGTAACGGGCGTGGGCGGCGCCGTCATGGCCGGGGCACGAATGGCCCCGGCGGCCGCAAAGCTGGCCGGTGCCGGTGCGCGTGCCGCGACTTCGGCGGCCGGCAGTGCCCGATCGGCGTTCCAGGCCGGTTCCGCTGCGGCCGGCGGCGGTGCCAAGGGCGCGGCGGCTGGCCTCGGCAATGTCGCCAAGACTGGCGCACAAGCCGCAGGCCGCAGCGTCACCTCTGGTGCTTCCGCTGTTGGGCAGAAGGTGGCCGACTCCTTCCGCGCTGGCTGGAACGGCACAGAAGCCGGCAGCGACGGTGCTGGCCCCGGCCAGACCGCAGACGGCACCGCAGGCTCGCAGAAGCAAGAGCAACCGGCCTGGGCCAAGCGGATGCACCGCCGCCAGCAGGCTACCCATGCCGCGACCACTGCCGCCCACACGCTGCGCGGCGGCGACGGCGGCGGCTCCGGGCAAGGCCCGAGCCTGCGGGATTCCGATACCTAACCTTCAAGGAGAACACCCATGCGATTCAAACGACCGCAGGTGCGCTACGCCGATACGCCGCAGCCTGCCACCCCGTATCAAGCCGCCGCCCAGGTGTGGGACGACCGTATCGGCTCCGCCCGCGTGCAGGCGAAGAATTGGCGCCTGATGGCCTTCGGCTGCCTAGTGCTCGCGCTGTTGATGGCCGGCGGCCTGGTGTGGCGCTCGGCGCAGTCCATCGTGACGCCCTATGTCATCGAGGTCGATCAAGCCGGGCAGGTGCGCGCCGTGGGAGAGGCCGCCACGCCGTACCGGCCCGGCGACGCGCAGATCGCGCACCACCTGGCGCGCTTCGTGACGCTGGTTCGCTCGCTGTCCATCGACCCCATCGTGGTGCGGCAGAACTGGCTCGATGCCTACGACTACACCACCGACAAGGGCGCGGCGGTGCTCAACGACTACGCCCGCACCAATGACCCATTCGCCCGCATCGGCAAGGAATCGGTAACGGTGCAAATCACCAGCGTGGTTCGCGCGAGCGACACGTCTTTCAACGTGCGCTGGACAGAGCAGCGCTATGTCAACGGTGCGCCCGCCGGCACCGAACGCTGGAACGCCGTGCTTTCGACCGTCCTGCAAACCCCGCGTACTGAACAGCGCCTGCTCAAGAACCCATTGGGTATCTACGTCAACGGCCTGTCATGGAGCCGCGAACTGGATTCTTCCGAAGGAGCCAAACCATGAAACTTCGTTTCCGCCTTTACGTTGTTCCTTTGACGCTGCTGGCCCTCGCGGGCTGCGCCTCGCAGGGGAAGCCGCCGCCATCCATCTCGCTCGACGAGACGGTGCTGGCCCAGCCGTTGCCCGAACCGCCCAAGCCCGTCGAAGTCGTCGCCGTCCCTGAACCGCTGGCGCTGCCGGCGCAGTTGAAGCCCCTGCCGGAACTCGATGAGGCCCCCGTTGCGCCGGAGCCGGCCGACGAAAAGGTGCGCGTTTCCCGTGCCAATGCAGAAGCGCGTATCGCGCCTACCCGTGAGGGCTACGTCAACGCGATTCAGGTGTGGCCGTTCACCGATGGCGCGCTTTATCAGGTCTATGCGTCGCCGGGGCGCGTGACGGTGGTTTCGCTTCAACCGGGCGAGGAACTGGTAACGGTCGCCGCCGGCGATACCGTGCGCTGGATCGTGGGCGACACGTCCAGCGGCGGCGGGGCCGATCTGCGCGTCAATGTGCTGGTCAAGCCTATCCGCTCCGGTCTGAAAACCAATCTCGTCATCACCACCAGTCGGCGCACCTACCTGCTGGAGCTGACCTCGACCGAGAGGGCATGGATGGCGTCGGTGTCCTGGGACTATCCGAAAGACCGAATGCTCGCGTTGCAGCGCCAGGCGCAGGCAGCGCAGGCAACAACGCCTGTCGATACGGGCCTGTCGCTGGACAAGATCCGCTTCCGCTACGCGGTATCGGGCAGCAACCCGCCGTGGAAGCCTCTGCGCGCCTTCGATGATGGAGAGAAGGTCTATATCCAGTTCCCGCCGGGCATCGCCCAGGGCGAGCTGCCGCCGCTGTTTGTCATCGGCGCGCAGGGCGACGGGCAACTGGTGAACTACCGTTTTCGCTCGCCGTACTACGTCGTGGATCGCCTGTTCGGCGCGGCCGAACTGCGGCTGGGCGGCGATGGCGGCGACGTGGTGCGGATCGAGCGCACCGATGGTGTTGCACGGAGGAACTGACCATGAGCCAGGATGACACTCCCGACCTTGCCGCGCCGCAGGCGGACAAGGTGGCGCCGGAGGCAGTGGCGCTGCGCGCCCAGCCGCGTCCAGTCACACGCCTGAACCGGCGCTCGCTGGCCAACCTTGCCGGCGTCCTAGCGGTCGCCGTGCTCGGCGCGCTGATGTGGTCGCTGCAACCTCATCGACGCAGCACAGGCGAGCAGACCGAGCTTTACAACGTCGATCGCGTGTCAAAGTCGGAAGGACTGGATGCGCTGCCGACGGACTATTCCAAGCTGCCGCCGGCGTTGCTGCCTGCCGTTCCCGAACTAGGGCCACCGCTGCCGGGCGATCTTGGCCCGGCTATCGTGAAGTCGCAGCAACCGGCGACGGCTGCCTACGCGGCCCCCGGTCACGACCCGAACGATGCCCTGCGAAAAGAAGCCGAGGCGGCCGCGGCCTCGTCCGTGTTCTTCCGCTCGGGTGGGCAGAATGCGGCGCCGGTAGCGCAGACACAGGTGGCCGCTGCGCCGGGCTTCGCCGCCAATGCGGCGTTTGACCCGCTGGCGGCCGGGCCGGCCTCCACGGCGGCCCAACCTGCTGACCCGACAGCGGTGCAAAACCGGCAAGACCAGAAAGAGGCTTTCATGAAAGCTGGCCCCACTGAAACCCGTAATTCCGGCAATCTGACTCTGCCAATTTCGCCGTATCAGGTTATGGCCGGAACAGTGGTCGCAGGTGCCTTGGTGACGGGCATCAAGTCGGACTTGCCCGGCGACGTGATCGCCACGGTGACGGAGCCGGTCTATGACACAGCCACCGGGCGCTTCCTGCTGATTCCGCAGGGTTCGCGCATCCTGGGCAAATACAACAGCCAGGTCAGCTACGGGCAGAGCCGCGTTCAAGTCGTCTGGAACCGGATCATCCTGCCGGACACGTCTTCGCTCACGCTCGACAACCTGGCCGGCACCGACCCAGCCGGCTATGCCGGGCTGGAGGACGATGTGGACTACCACTGGGGCCGCATCTTTGCCGGTGCGGCACTCACCACGCTGCTGGGCGTCGGTGCCGAGCTGGCCGCGCCGGAGAACCGGCAGGATGGTGATCGCGTCATCATCGCTGGGCGCGACAGCGCGCAGGACAGCATCAATCAGGTCGGCCAGGAGATGACCCGGCGCAACCTCAACATCCAGCCGACCTTAACGCAACGGCCGGGCCTGCCGGTTCGCATCATCGTCAACCGGGATCTGGTGCTGCGGCCGTACCAGCCGCTGTTCTTCAACCGGGGGACTTCACGATGAGCACGACCAAGAAGCTGCGGCTCGGCCCGCTGCCGAAGACCGAGAGCACCAAGCTGACTTTCGTTTGCCCGACCAGCTTGAAAGTCGACCTCGACCGCTACGCCGCGCTACACGCGCAGGCGTATGGCGAGGCCGTTGATGCGGCGACGCTGATCCCGCATATGCTGGAAGCGTTCATGGCGGGGGATCGAGGATTCAGGAAGGGCACGGCGACCCGCAGCACACCACCGAAGCCGCCATGATTGCACCGCATGCTATTCAACGGCATCCATCGAACGCGCAGCCCAGGCTGCGCGTTCTTCATTCTGGATGCCGCCGAGCCTGTTGGGCTATGATGATGCGACAGGCCCGCCGTTCCTCGGCAATCCAGCACTACACAGTGCGATGCGGCTTTCTCTCCCAACGCTCCTATGTCGCTCCTAGCCGACAACGCCGCTCTTCTTCTAAGCGGCCCCGAAAGGAGCTAACCTACTGTCCCATATACGGTTTCAAGTCCTTCTTGATTTGCGCGAAAGAATTGACACCGGCACTTTTTTGGGGGATATCAAAAAAAACCCCGCCGAAGGGCGGGGTTGTCTTGCGATGGAGCGATCAGTTGATCGCGTCCTTGAGCGCCTTGCCCGGCTTGAAGCCAGGAATCTTCGCAGCAGCAATCTGGACAGGATTCCCGGTTTGAGGATTGCGACCCTCGCGCGCAGCGCGCTCCTTTACCAAAAATGAGCCAAAGCCCACCAGCGTCACAGTGTCACCGGCCTTCAGCGCGGAAGTCACGGACTCGATCACCGCATCCAGTGCTTTCCCAGCGACAGCCTTGGTGATGTCCGCGGACTCGGCGATTTGGTTGATAAGTTCTTGTTTATTCACGCATTTCTCCATGTAAATCAGGGGATGAAGTAAGCAGTATAACGGCGGCCTGGTGGCCTCCAAGTGAATCTGGTCTTCTGCAGCGATTGGATTCCATGGACGCGCCGCACAAAAAGAAAACGGCTCGGCAATGCCGAGCCTAAGGGGAAATCAGATCAAGCTTGCGCCCAGCGCGCCGGCCAAGAAGCCTGCTCCAATAAGGGGGAGCATTCCGGCAAGGGCCTTAGAGCCGGCTCTGTGGCACAGGAAACCGCCCACACTGGTGATTGGTACGATCAGGTAGGCAGCGATCATCTGCACTGACAGCATGCGTGTGCCCAAGGTGGCATCGCTCGTGGGGTGACTCCCGAGCATCGATGCCAACGCCAGCGCTCCGATGGCCAGGCAAAGCAAGGTAGCTAGGAAGGCTCGTTCGGTATAGCGGAATGGGCCGACTTCGATTTCTGCAGCGCTTTTGACGGTGGTTTGCATAGCGCGTTCCTCTTGACTCTCACGACAAGGGTAGCAGCCTCTTTCAGCGCTAAACAGCGGAAATCAACTCCTGAATTTGCCCCTCTGCCGCTGTTAGCAAACAGAGCACCTCATCGGAGCAACCATGCGCGCTCAGAGCTTCCATCGCTCTGGAGAAAGCTCTGGCATGCGCGGCACAGAGATCCACTTTGTCGAATGCCTCCTGGATAGCCGTGTCAGTAGCCACTGGCGCCATTGCTACCAGGCCGTTCTCATAGATACGGCTTTCCCAATGGCTCGGCTCGATGCCGGTTGAGCGAAAGTAAATGAAACCGAGCTGATCGCCCAGGGAATAGGCTGCCGCCCCGTAGTGCTCATCGAATGTGGAACGGCCAGTGCCCAACGCTTTGAATTCCATGAATGTCCTCCTGCTGGTGTGGACGGTGACCATAACGGTGCAGTCCTGTGGTTCAAGACTGCGTAGCCGGGGATTTAGCGGAGGCATTTGAGTTGAAGAGGGGAGAGGCCTCGTTAAGCTCGGGCCATCCACCTCTTCACAAGGAATCGCCTATGTCCACCTTACTCACTCAGCAGCAACTGCTTTCCGCGCCGGAGTCGGATTACATGTCCGACCAGCAACTGGCTTTCTTCAAGGAACTTCTTCTCAATCGAAAACTGCATCTACAGGGCCTGCTCGCTCAACGAGCAGAGGCGTTCCGCGATGACTCCGAGGCGCGTCTCCCGGATGCGGCGGATACTGCCTCCGCGGAAGAGCAGCGCGCGATGGAAATGCGGATGCTGAAGCGGGACCAGGCAGAGTTGTTGGACGTGGAGGCTGCACTGAAAAGGATCGAAGAAGGAGATTATGGCTACTGCGCTGAGTTTGGGCAGCCGATTGGGCTCAAGCGCCTTTTGGTCGCGCCGACTGCAAGCCTTTGCATCGATGCTCAAGAGATTCAGGAACGTCGTGCGCAGCGCCAGCGTGTAGCATGACCTCCAGCGAGGGGGCATGCCCCCTCGACTCTCCTTTCGATCTTCCTACTTCCTCACTCCTCAGGTTCTATGATCAGTCAAAATGCAGGCTGAACATCTCTTACCTAGGAGCTGCATCATGGAAGTCGGTCCCCGCATGTACTTTCTCGTTTCAGGGTTGCTTTACCCGGCAGCGCTGGGAGCCGCTCTTGTCTGGACGGTTAGTGCCTTGCATGCCAGGGTATTTCTCGAGAGCGCGTCCCCAAACGGCTGGTCTCTGTGTATGGCTGCCTGGTTCATTGGCTACCACTGCCTGCAATTCAGCAGGCTGATGGTCAGGCACTATGATCTTGGGAAGGGCTACACCAGGCGCGCCTTCGTCTCTGACCTGGTGGACTGCTTGACGCTGCTACTGGGTTTCGCTGGTCTTCGCTTCTTAAACGAGCCGATCCCTTCGGAGCAGGTCTGGGTTGTCTATTTGGCACTGCTTGGAGTTCCCCTCTCTGCTGTTATTGCCCATCCACTTCGCATGATGAAGGGGCCCAGGGGGCTATTGGTCCTTGGCATGCTATTGGTATGCCTTCTTGGAATCGACTACTTCAAACTGGGTTTCCTCTTGCCATTGTTCAAGCCAGAGGTAACCCACTGGGTATTGCTGGTCGCGATGTTTTCCATGCTTTGGGCCTTCTACCACCGCGTATACCGCTTCGAACCTTGACAGCAGGGGTGCCGACCATGCGAGGGCTATCGATCGTACTGGGATTGAGTTTGCTGGTCGGCTGTACTCATGAGCCGCTTTCAGAAGGGTTACCGGTTCAGAATCACCATTGGGGCGATGAGCCGAAGATTCAGTTTCTTGGCGTAGGTGGCTGGCTCATACATTGGCGTGGGGAGGGGCTATTGCTGGCGCCTTCGTACACCAACCCGGCCAGCCTCGGCATTCCTGGGATACCCCCGGCCCGAGTGGTAGCCGACAACGAGAAGGTCGACAGACACATGCCGCCTGCAGCAGACGTGACGATGCTTCTGGTGGGTCATGCGCACTACGATCATCTTCTCGATGTGCCGCGGGTCGTAGATAAGCACTCTCCGAAAGCGGTCGTATACGGGTCTGAAACGGTTAAGCACATTCTTCATGCAGCAAAGAACAGCTCAGGACAGCGGATCTTTGGCGCTGGCGCGGTGGTGGTGCCAAGTCAGCAGCAGATAACCGACCATCGTGATCCCTCCCGACCTGGTACATGGTTTTACTCCGACGGGAAGGTCATCACTGATGGGGACGTAAACGGAGCAAATTCCGTGGGTTCGATCCGTGTGATGCCTATTAGAAGCATGCATGCCGGGCACCTCTTCGGCCATAACTTCATCCCAGGTGAGTACGACTGGGAACTCGACGATTTGCCGACTGGTCTGCTGGACTGGAGACTTGGTGAAGTAACTCTGGCCTGGATGATTGACCTCCTCGGGGAGGATGGTCGGCCGGTTTACCGCATTCACTATCAAGACAGCGCCGCTGAACCTCCATGGGGCTTTCCACCCATAATCTCTGACTCAAAGCGCGTCGACGTCGAGATCCTTTGCGGGGGAGGGTGGAATCAAGTCAGTTACTACCTCACAGGGCTCCTCAGGGTGACCAAACCGCGTCTTGTGCTGTTGGGGCACTGGGAAAACTTCTTTGGCAACGACCTTGGTGAACCTGCTCGAACCATTCCGTTGCTCGGCTACAAAGGGCTCCTCGAACAGCTGAAACCCTACAATGTGGTGGTGCCTGAGCCCTTCTCTGACATCCTGCTCCCCCCGCCGATGGAGTGATTCTGCCCCAGCGGAGGCCTTCAGTTTCATGCGGACTCCTGCAGAGCAGACAGCAAGGGACAAAGCCCCATCGTAGGCCGTGTAAGCAAGGGCACTTTGCACGAAATGTGGGATTTCGCCCTGGTGCCGGCCCTATTTTCCGCCTTCCGCAAGGCGTTGCATCAATGCGCGTGCTTCGCTGTACCCATAAGCCCGCAGGAACCCGTCATAAGTATCAGGAAATGACATGACGCGCCCGGCGTAATACTCCAAGGGCACAGCAATGTCGGCTTCGTGCAGGTAGTCCTGATCAAGGAAGTGCTCGAGCACCAGCATGTGATCGAAGAAGGCCTCAAAGCAGTCACGAATGAACTCCTGCTGCTTGCTGAACCCCATCCCCTTCTCATGCACGACAAGGGCTGGTTTGAGGTCCCTCCAGTGAACGACGTAGGTCTGGCCTTCATGGGTGAAGGTCCGGCCTGACCAGTCCATCATTCGCATCGCAGAGCGGGCGAGTGGATCTGTGAAAATCTCCTTCATCATGTCCCGTGCAGCGGCAAGCTGCTTCTGACGGTGTTCCTTTCGCTTCTCTTGGATCGCATTTCGGGCTGACCTCAAGCCGCTCCAGATACCCCAAATCGCCAGGGCCATGGTGATCAGGGTGCTGATGACTGATACCCAGTCCTTGAGTGTGGTTGGTGAGAATGGGTCGCCCTGGGTAGGGTTCTCTGCCGCCATTGCAGCGGTAGTCATCAGCATCCAAGCCGTAGAGATCAACCAGGCAGCGCTGTGCCTCTTCCTTGTGGCTGTCATCTGGAGGTCCTCTGAGGGATGGTTAACCTCAAAGTAGCTTGATCCGTTTCTACCCGCACGTGACCACTCGGGGAATTCGCCTTTGAATTTGCCCGGCGGTCGTTAGACTGCCTGTTCCCCAAACAGCCGCGACACGAGAGGTAGCTTTTGACCGGCAAGCTTTCCAGTGATCAGTTGCAGCGGATCTACAAACTGCTGACGGAGAAGCGCCCCCGGCTTGATGATCGGATGAGATTAACTCCGGCCGAGCGTGCACTGTTGGAGTGTGGCGGTATTTCGAGATCCGACTTCGATGATTTGATTATCGCGACTGAGTACCGCGGGTTTGCTGCGGCCGGCCGATACGCAGAGGCACTGGCTGCCTACTTCAGAATCCCTAAAGTCAGCTTGTGCCGGAAGCCCAGGCGCCTCGACGACGATGTGTTGTGGTTGGATGGCTATGCCGTTGCCGATGCCGTTGCTCTGCTGATCTTCATGGAACGCCTGGGCTTCGCTGTCTCACCTGGTCAGCTGGTGCAGGCGATAAAGGGCAACCTGGCAGGCAAGCCCATGCTGACGGAGTCGGAGTACCTCATCCTCACCTATGAGGTTTCCCGCGGCTGTACCACGACAGTCCTCCGGTCAGATGTGGAGCGCCAGCCGGCATTTCCAACGACCAAGCGCCACCGGGATGAGTTAGGAAACCGCTTCACATTGGTGCTCCAAGGGGAGGATGTGTTGTCGCTGGAAGTAGCCGGGCCCCGATATCGTGACGTCAACTCGGCACTAAAAACCTGTGCCTACTGCGGTACGACCTACCTGCCCAGCAGTCGTAATGATCGTGAGGCACATCGTCAGGTTCATAGAGAAACACAGCGGTTACTGGACCCGGGCCCGAACAAGCGGTTTGCGGCCAGGCTCAAGTGTGGCGCTGGCGCCGAGCGGGTAGTTGCATCGGTGCCCATGTGGATGCATCAGGAGGTATTGAAGCGCGCCCAGCGTTTCCGCTCGGACTTTGCCTACGACTTTGTCCAGTGGCCCGGAACGATGTCGACTAAAGCAACGGCTGACTGGCACGGCTACCTGATTCCAGCTGGTGCTGACGGCACGATCGCAGGCGCTTGTGCATTCCTTTACGAGACGGAAACGAAACCATCAGGCAGCCCCTGGACTTTATCCTGGATCTGGCTGGCGCCTAAATACAGGCGCGGCGGGCTGTTGCGAGAACGGTGGGGGAGATTTCTTGAGGCCTATGGAGACTTCAGGATCGAGAGTCCGCTGTCTCCTGAAATGGAGGCCTTTGTACGAATTCACGGCACGGACTGGCAGAAGAGCTGCTTGTCGAATCATGGCGAGTGAGCAGAGTGCTCACCGCCTCTAGGAGTTTTTGTGATCAAGACCAATACATCTGCCCCCCAGCTGGACAAGCCGATGATCTTCCCTGCGGAGGACTATGCTCGTGCGTGGGTCGGGTGTCTGGCCGGATTCCTTCCAGGCCTGAAAGATCGAAGTCGTGAAGTGTTCCTGAGGCTGTCAGGGTGGCATCACTGGAACGCAATGGTCGAGGCCTGCAACCCAGAACAGAACTGCGTGTTCATGACTGAGGATTTGAGTCCGGAACTTCGGCTTTCGACTCTTGCAGAACATCGCTCAATCCTGATCCACGAGTTCGGTGTGAAGCCGGCGACCGCCAATTTCTTCCTATGGGCAAATCCCCTGGGCTCATTTGAACTCGTGCCGCTTCGCGCGGCCGTCAAAGAGGCCCTTTATCAGGAGGGTGAGTCGCCTTCCTCGAGGTTGGACAAAATCCTCATCGCTCTGGATCAAGAAAATCGAGCGCTTGTTCCTGGTACTGAAGAAAACTACCGCCGCGGCTGCCACTTCACCAATGAGCGGGTGTACATGGCGATGTTCCAGCATCTCGGCTGGAACCTGGAGCTCAGCGACGGGCGTGACTACGACGTACCATTTGGACTACCTGTCGCACGGTTGGGCTATTTCAGCGACTCCGAACTCGGCTCGGTCCCTGTGTTCATGACTGGCTTGGCGCCTGACCCTGAGCTGAACCCTGATCAGACCAGCTATGCGATTTATGAATGGATCACTTCACCGCAGGGAGCGAAGGCACAAACCGCAGTGGTCTTTTTCAGGGAGCCACAGCTTCGAGTGCTCGATGACGTCGAAACCTCGATCTTCGGCAGCTTCCTTGAAGGGCAGAGCGCATGGCATCTCACCTTGTCGTCTAACTCCAAATCGTTGGGGAGTGTGGTGGTCGACATTGTCTCGGGCCAGACTCTTCCTGTGCCCGAGCAGCGCGACAATGGCTTCGAGTTGGCCATGCGATTTGCCCGTGCAATGGAGCGCTACTGCGACTTTCCTGAATTGCACCTTCCCAACATTGACCGGCCAGTGGTCCTCGCCGGCGGCAGTGGGTGGGGAGTAGTGAAGCTGCCCCAGGCCTGAGGCTCTGCAGAACGAGTGTCTCCCATCAGGTCAGAATGGGAGACATGCACCATAAACGTCACATGACAGCTGGTGCTAAGGGGAAGCTCTGCTCGACCTGCAACCATTCGCCTTTCGGCTGAAATGCCTCAAAGATGGTGCAGAGGGTGTCCATTGGCGGTTGAATGAACCCCGGCCATTCTCGGTGCGGATCGAAGACTGCGATTTCAAACTCGGGGTGTCGAAACGCCACCGCCCAGTGCCATCGTTCCCTTTCTCCGGGACGTATGTCGCGCAATTTGACTATCGCCAGGCCGTGAAGATCGGCCCATCCCCGCCACCGGCGAGTCACTGTCAGAAGTCCTGCCGTGGCCACCGCCATCCTCATCTCGCCCGAACTCGTAGAGAAGGGCGGTCGGCCATGCCTCCTTTTGCCAAGCCCCTGGCTTACGAAATGCTCCCGAGCTCGTTGATATGTCCAGCCGGTAACCATCGCTAAACACGCTACCCCGCAACCATAACGGTCGGTTTGCACGCTCTTCTGTACACCGCATCGGGCTTGCCAGTCGTCTTCAGTCGCTGCCGGCGGATGATGTATGTCTAGGTGATCCATGGATTCAGTCCTCATCCAGTTCAGGACTGATCGTACTGTGAAAGGGCGCTGGCCCAGGCTGGTTTCGCGGTCCGCTTTCCAGCCTCTCCTTCACCAAGGTGGGAAGGATTATCAATAGGTTACGTTGCAAACCCTACCTGGGGCGCAGGGGGCCGCAGCCATGAAGCTCTACCTTGCCTCTAGCTCGCTGTAGAAGCTCTCTGACCTGGTCTTCCGTCGCTGAGCGGTCATCGTCTAGCCACCAGCCATCTTCATCCCTTGTAATCCAAACATCCCCGGCCGACCAGGTCACAGGCCCCCAGTAATCAGAAAGCCTGCACCACACGAAGTCTGCATGCAGTTCGGAAAGTGGATCATCCATAGGTGCCTCGCTGGAAATGCACTGGAGTTGGGTTAGTATCGCAGTGGAGCGCTGGCCAGCGCTCGCACGCCCACCTTGGGCGAAGGCCGGATTAGGCCATGGCTTCAATACTTCTCTTCCTCCAAGCATTGCCCTAGGCAATGTGTCTAGTGGGCGTGGCACAAGATTGCCGCCAAGGAGCATGCTTTGACCATTTCTAACCGTTTCCCCTCCGGCGCATCCCTCGACCAGGTGAAGAAGGATGCCAAAAAGCTGGCCAAGTCAGAGGGGCTCAGTCTCCATGAGGCTCTGGACCAAGCTGCCGCCGCGCATGGCGCTCAGGTCCCCTGGCATCGTATCCAGGAGTTCCTCGCCTGCGATGATGACGAGACTTTGCTGGCCAGGTTTGCTCTCCCGCTGTACGCCGGCGGCGTATTCACTGTATCTCTTACTGAGACACGCCCCATGATTTCGGTAACGGGGCGAACTCGAGCAGGAAAGTCCACCTCAGCATTGCTAATTGCTGATCGTTACCTGTCTTCCTGCCGCGGCCGGGTGCACCTGGTAAGCCTTCTTCACCACCAACCGACATCAGTTGTCGGAGAGGTCTCTGAGTGCGGCTGGCAGGATGTCTGGGATCGAATTTCGCTGAAGTATCCTGGACGTTGCGCTCTTGTCGTTTGCCCAGAACGTATGGCTCAAACACACATGGTGGGGCCTCTTGATTTGAGCCCTACGAAACCTGAAAGGGGAGACCTGGTTGTGCTCGATGAGCGCTACCACTGCGCTAAAGGGCAAAGTCTGATCGACGTGGCAGAGATTGCTCGCATGTGGCGTGTTGGCCTGATCCTATGCAAACAGCCGGGGCCGTGGGAGCACGAGACCATTCCCGATGAACCAGTTGGCGATCCATTTTCCCTGCACATCAAATGCAGCCGCGAACTGCGTTCGGATGATTGCAGACTCCAGCTGGAAGAAATGGTGAATGGACGTCGGGGCGAATGCCTGATCGTGCCAGGCGCTCCCTACGGATCTTCGAAACGGAAGTTCAGGTTCCAACGAAGTGCGCTGGGAGCCCTCAAGAGCCATTTCGCTCGAGAGTGAGGGCGTTAATACGCAAACCCGACATCCACCCTCGCTTGGTTGTCGGGTTTGTTCTGGAGGCTGCCGCCCACACTGGTCAGCTCCGCGTTGAGCTGGCCCGCTTGGGCAAACAAATCGGCCCTTATGACCAGATGATCGCCGGGCACGCCAACTCTCAGGGGCTGATCGTTGTCACCAACAACCGCCGAGAGTTCGACCGCGTACCCGGCTTGAGGATTGGATCGTCCCAATCGCGTAACAGAGGAACACACGATGGCTACTGACTACACACCGCTTTCTCCTCAAAGCCTAGCGACCCTCCCCGGCGTCCAGGAGGTCGACGTTGTTGGAGGTATCTTGGTGGTGCTCTTCACTGATGACTCTTCTATGGCTGTCACCAGTGCAGCACTAGCCGAAGATCTTGGGCTGGAAAAATGGAGCGCACTTTCCGGCGAGGATCAGGTTTTTTCTCTGTCCACTACCGAGATGCTTGACCTCATCACGCGGACTGCTTCAGCAGCATCCTCAAACTGTAAAAGGAACCCACGACGGAACCCGCCGCTATGAATACCGAGCAGCCCACGAACATGCCCGCGCCGAGCACATGCGTCGGGTGCGCATTGCCGAGATAGGCCGCTAGCTGGAGGGCGACGAACTGGACGTCGAGCAACTGGCCGTCCTGGGCGTCGAGTTGCAGCAGTTGAGTGGCGTTTGCCAGGCCTGTGCCGGCGAAGGCGGAGAGCATGACGAACCCGAATGGAGCCGCTGCCCAACCTGCGGTGGAACCGGCCAGGGCAACCCCGTCGACTGGGCATAACGAACTTAAAGGAAATCACCATGAGCAGAAATGAGCTTGAGTGGGGGCAGACTCCATTCGATGAATGCACGCGCGAAGAACTGATCCTGCACTGTGCCCGCCTTTACAGCGCCACGTCCGCCTTGTCATCGGCAGCTCAGATGGTTCAAGACAAGAGCCTATTCTGGACTCAAGGAAGCGGAGCTGAGGCATTGGAGAAAGGCCGACAGGCCCTTGAGGGCGCACGAAATGGTTTCGATGCTGATAACATTTACCGGGCATATTTCCGCTATGCCGGCGATCTTCTGTTCGCAGACGCTTCAGGTCTTCAACTCCGTACAGGATGGGCAGTTTGTCCTGTCTGCGAGCAGATGGCGTCCACCATAGGTGGGAGCAGTTATGCTGGAAAGACGTGTAGTGAAAAACTCCTTGGCAAGTGTTCCGGGATTCTGAGAGATCTGTCCTGGGATGACCTCAAGCCCGTTACTGCAAAGTCATAGGGAAAGTGTCATGACCAGACAGAAGCTTGGCGGGCTTGAGAACGTGGTATCCATCCGTCCTGGTATGGATGAACGCACAACCCTGCGAGATTTTGAAGAGCACCTGAGTTCGATGGAGCAAATTCTCAAGGTGTTCGATGGCAGCGAACCGGAGGCCAATATTCACACTGGACGCTATTTGCTCCGGGAGGCGTTGAAGAACACGCCCATTGTCGCCGCCGAAATTCCCGCCCTCCTGAAAGGTCGACTGGCGAAGCTGTTTCAGGACTTGGGCGCCCTTGACCAGAAGTTTCAAGGTATGTCTGTAGCCCAGGTTCTGGAAGAAGACCCGGCACTCGCGACCTTCCTCCGTGAGCATGGCTTCGGTCCTGAGAACATCTAGGAAATTCCCGGTAAATCTCTAGCCCCCGCATTAGAGGGGCTGAGGCCGCAGAGGACGCCGCATTGGCGTCCACTTCACCGAAAATAGGGAGAGATAAACATGACTCCAAAGGGGAGGTCATTCGTAGGTAACTTTGGTTCTCTTCCTCAGATTCTCCCTCGTGCTCTCCTCGTTGCCGTTGTCCTTGTAATAAATCACTCCATATGGAGGACCGTGCTGGACGAGCACCGGGGCAACACTGACGACTGTCGCCTCACCTTTGCCCAAGACTTCATCAATGAAGTCTTGGGCAGGAACAGCAGGTAAGTCACCCGTGATCGACTGACAGACTCCTTTGGTGATCTTGTTCTTCGACCAGAACATATCTTCTGGTTTGACGAACCCAACAGAAGCCGGGCAATACACCATCCGGCCCCCTGAATAGCCCACTCCATCAACAAACAGATAGCCCGTAGCGCCGAATGATTGTCCAGCGACCAAGGGTTCCTTGTCGGAGAGTGCTGCAGCCGCAGCACTCGCTATGGCCGCGGCCGCAGCAGTGCCGCCGGCATGGGCTACTAACGGAGCGGTGAGAAACACGAATGTGAGGGCCAGTTTGAAGGGGGTACGGAACGGTATGACGCGGAGCATGCTGCTCGATCCTTCTATCGATGTATGCAGTGGGATTCTAACTGGAGGGGAGGGCAGATCCAGCGGAACGGCTACTCCTGCGCTCGTTCCCTATGTTCGGACTGGAAGGCTTAGTTTATTCCGCGCCGGCCAAGAGAAAATCCAACTCCTGGTCGAGATTTCGCCGTACCTCTGCGATGGCATGCAGCAGGTCTACGGTACCCAGCACATCTCCTGCAGCTGAGTGTGCGGGGCCCCGCCAGGTTACGCCGGCCAACGACATTGCTGCTGCAAGTGAGATGGTCCCATATCGGTTGGTTGCCCCATACATGGCCACCGCGAGGCCCATAGCGCAATGCTCCTGACACGTCGCAAGCCAGCTATGGTCATCCTGGAATGCGTTCGCAGTTTGAATCAGCAGGCGTCGATCGAACTCGGAATTGAAGGTCACGATGGGGCGATCGGCAAGGAGAGCTTTGACTTTGCCGGCAACCTCGAACCAGGTCGGAGCATGCTGGAGCTCTTCAGCTCGGATTCGGTGCACATCGGCAGCACCTGGGTCGATTGGAACAGTGGGCCGAAGCCTGGAGTTGAACAGAAGGTTCCCGTCGACGTCGGCGATCGCCAGTTCGATGATTTGGGCCTCGGTACCAAGACCGGTGGTCTCGGCATCAAGCACGAGAGGTGCTGTGGCCAGCCATTGCACCGCGACATGAGAGGCCTTGGCCACCTTGCTTTGCATCCGGCCCTTCAGTGCAAGTATGGCCGCCGCCCGGACTTGCTTGGGGGAGGGGGCAGCAGCCTTGCGCTCCCGCATTGGGAGGCAGTCCGCGATTCGGTACACACCGAAGGTCCCACCATAACCGTTCTTGTAATGCGCCACCGGCGTCGCATCAGGTTTCGGCTTCATCCGGAACTCGTCCCGAAGCCGACCTTTGGAAAAGGACCTGTCGGCCGCTATTGCTTCAGCTCTGAGTACCTCGAGCTGGACTTGATCCATGGCCTCACCTCGTCGGATCTGGGTTACCGACCAAGCACATACGGCTCGAGGAAATCTCTCAGGCCAGTGCGCTCAAGCGTCGAATCATTCACCAGGTCCTCATGGTAACCGGCGAGGACAGCCGTTGCTCGTACCTGGTAGAGGTCGACTATGGATAGGGTTGCTGGGCTCTTAATTTCTCGTAGCCGTAAAGCGCCGATAGCGCCTCAGCTATTCCGCTGGTGCTCACCTGCACTGCGCTACCGAACCACATTTCTGCCTTGAGCTGGCAATACAGCGCGGCTCGTCTTGCCAGACTCTCTCCAGTGATGCTCTGCAGGTACTGTTGCTGCTCACCGACGTCGTACCTGTGACAGATACAAACGATCTCGCGCTCGCTGTCCCCTAGCGGATGAGCCAGTGACTCACTGGAGATTGGCATTTCAAAACCCTCAAGGTCGATTGTTCGGATCACTCATAATCTTTGTTGTCGCCAGGCCGCCGTCGAGCAGCCTTTTTCATGCGCGGTTCAGGGACCGTTCTTAGTCATTCTTGTTTAATAGAATCCCCAACAAGCTCGTAAGTTGTCCATGCGGCATTCAACTGGCGGTCAAGTTTAATAATATCCAACGACTCTAGTGATCCCACTCCGATGACAGTTATCGAATATGGTTCTCTGCCAAGCGACCTCAAAAAGGCGAGTGCAAGCTTTACTTCGCGAACAATAAGCAAGCCTATGTCCTGGAAGTTATCCACGACCAAGGAGTCCCCGCAACACTTGGGCGCTAACAATGAAACCTCATACCCTAGCCGCTTTTGATCGTAGTATCGAACGCCATAAATTTGCATTACCATTTCCGAAATATGCTTTCCTTGAGGTTCAGCATTGAAATCTAAATACCTGAAGTAATCTATCCTTTTTAGGTAATTGACTGCTGAATCTCTAACCGCTTCGTCATCACAGACAAGAAGATAACCGCGACTAGACACCCTCGGTCGCAAAACAGAGCCTTTCGAATCTTCATCTACAAAAATTTTACCAAGATCACTTAGCCTTACTTGCTCCATTGTTTGCCTCCGCGCCAGAGTGGCTTCTTCGTATGCTGTAACGATAGACAGGTTGCTGGAATGCGCTCCCCGCCCAAGCATGAACTAATAAAAAGTGTCGCACCCGGCACCGGTACTCGCAGGCGCATGGCTCATTTCCCAGGCCACTGTGCCCTGGCTTAGGCAACGCCCCCCCAATTCTTGCGACAGTTTTTATTGTTTGACAACGGAGTGGTTCCGCAATAGGACTTCTACCTATAACAACATAACGCACGACGCTACAACCGCCATCCTGAACCTCCTCTGTAAAACCTCACCCTTTAAGGCGGCTTCCCTCGATCGAAGGGCGCTACCTGTCCACCTCCTATAACAACATAACCTAGGAGGTTCAGGCCATTTCTGCGTTCCTCCTGCACCATCTCCACCCGCCTGGACCTCCGCATCGCATAACCCACCCCCATACCTGTCTAACCCTTTCCCTTTTTCTTTCCTTTCTTTTCTTTCCTTTTCCCCATTTCTTTCCACGCGCGGCGTAGGCAACCCGGCACCGGCAGGTAGGCCCTTTAAAGGGTTGGACAGGGTAAGGGGGTATCAGGAGGGGCGCCGCCATCAGGCCCACCGCAGGTTATGTTGTTATAGGTCACTCCGGATTCGACCGAGCTGCCAAGGGCGAGGGTAGTAGGCCAGGTTGGGCTTTTGCAGAGGTGACGCCGGCGCGGAAGGAAAAGGGAGCACCGCCGGGCCGGAGAGCGCCGACGGCTATGTTGTTATAAGTTTGCCTCAGTGCGGCCAGCTCAGCGCTCACTTCCCGCCAACATAAGGCGAGGAGGGAGGCGCGACCGGCAGGTCGACCGGCTTACGGCCGGGGAGTAGGAGCAGGATGGCCAGGATTGCCAGGCCAACGAAGGGGATGAACCACAGCAGAAGCATCCAAGGGGTGACGCCGGCGTCTTTCAGACGCTGAATGGCATTGCCGGCGATGACCAGAAGCGCGAGGAGGATCAGAAGTCTGCCGAGCAACCCGAAGGGGCTCAAAGCGACCAAAACGGATACCAGGAATACGTCGGCAAGCAGGCAGAGCCAGAAGAAAGTCCGACCCTGTCGGTTCTTGAACTTGAAGGCGCCGGTGAAATGCCGGCAGTAGTGGGAGAGAAGATTCACGCGGGCTCCTTTGGACATGTCGAGCCGCTGCTCTGCAGCTCGGACACTCATCCTATCTCAGAGTCCGCATGCTCCCCCGGCAAAACACAGGATGTAACGCCAGGCACCAACTACCAGGGTTTCTGCCACCTCCTTTGGGATGAGCAGATGCCCTAGCATGATGAGGCTGAAGAACAGAGTGAATTTCAGGAAAAATTGGCGTAGGAACACCTGGTCGACCTCGATGTATTGAGGCGAGGGAGTATACCTCCCCAGACGGCCGCAGCCACTGAGGTACCGTTTGGCTTACCGACATTGGGCGGTGCGGTACCCTATAGGGACATCAGCCGCTGTGTGTGAAAATCAGCGGCGACAACCACTACTAGGAGAAATGAGCATGCTGCAGTTCATTCGCCGGATGCTCGGTATGGAACAACTGAACCTCATGGAGGACAATTCGACTGGCTCCCCCAGAGCGATGAGTGATGCTGAACTGCGCGAGTGGGCACAACAGTTGTACGTGAGGTGTAATACCGAAAGACTTTCCAGTTATGGAATCAACCCCTGGACACTGCTACAGGCACAGCTGGATGATCAAGCACTAGCTGAGGTCCGCCGTTGGTCAGGTAGCCCACGCCCGGATATGTCGTAGCTGCAGGCAACTCGAATCTCAGTCCAGCCGACCTCACCTTCTTTACCTGCTAGGCTTGGGAGTTACCTGCAATCTGCAGGCCGATCGGCTTCACGCCATAGCGCTATGGTCGACAGCATGACCTCCACCATCCCCAGAAGTAGCAAGCTCTGGTTCCACGAGTGGCCCTGGATGAGGTTCTCCAGCCAGAAGTTGATGGCGGCCAGGCCCGGAGGCCCAATATCGATTTCGCCAAGCGTCTGATGAAGGCACTCCGACAGATCTGGTGTGTCTGCCGGTGATCCTCGCGGGATGGCCAAGATGTTCAGCCACACATCGTCGTCCAGGGCAAAGACGCGAAACGATCCGTGGTACGGTCCACCGACCAGCTCAGCACAGCAGCGCTCATCACCACCCCCACCGAGCAGGTTCAGCGAATCACAGAACGCATCCTCGCTTTCCGGAAAAAGCACCAAACCCTTTCGCTCCATGCTGCGCTCCAGCAAGGACTCCAGTCGATCCGCGGTCGCGCCATTGATGGCCAGGCTTCCGTTCAGAAAAGGCGGCCATTTCCCTGGCTCCAGAGCAGAGCCGAACAGTTCTTGAGGCGGGAAGGGCAGCCCCCGGACCACCGACCTAAACCAGAGCAGATCTTCTATGTCGTAGAGCCCTGCAGGTTCACGGTCACCGGTCATCATCACGGTGCGAAATGCCTCACGGAGCATCTCAGTTGCAACGGGTTTCTTGGTCACGGAAACCATCCATCCCGTCTGGTATTTGATTTTGAGCTCCTCATGAGGGGCCATCGGTGGTACCGATCGCGCCTGGCGCTTCATCCAATCGGCAATATCCAGCCCCACCAGGTGCTGCGGCCAGTGCGGAAGGTGCACCGGTCTCAGGCGGTGGTTCTGGAAAGCATCCTCTGCATGTCCAGGCCTCGGCGAGTTTTCCCATACCCGGTGATAACCCTCCAAGCCCTGGTTCAAGCGAGCCAATACCGCCTCTTGACTCTCCAGCCGGTGCTCCGTCAACTCCTCCAGGGAAACCATGCTGTGCTTGACCAGGTTCTGTGATTGCCTCCTGGTTGATCCAAATGGGTGCCCATGGCCGATGGCCACTTTCTTGATGACTTTCTCTTTATCCATCTGCCCCAGGACCCGCCGCAACGGGTAATCGTCCAGCAATTCCGATTCCACAAGAAGGTGGCCAGGCATGCCCCCGAGGGTGTGGAACTCTGTCCATGCCAAGTACAAAAAAGACTCGAGTGGGATGGGTTCATCACCGAAGTACAAGCGCTGCCAGTAGATCCCAAGCCCCTCAACGCTGAGCGTTGCGACCACAAGCGGACGTAGTTCGTGCCGCTCCAGATCTTGCGGATTCAATCCATCGGTGCACCGGTACGCCATGCAGTCCTTGCCGATGAATAAATACTTGCTTTGCGCAACTGTTAAGTGTTGGGTAAGCATCGCGATGCTTCCGGCAGTTTTTCGAAAGTGTAGGCCTGTTCCTGGCATGTCGCGGCAATCCGACATCAACAAGGAATCCGCGCCATCAACTTGACTGGGATTTGCTGTTTTCGCTCGATACCGTTGGCCTCGATCGCTCCCCATAGACCCGAGGTAACAATGGTCAAACGCTCATTTGCCACTCTCACTGCCCTGGCGGCTGCACTGACGCTGGCCGGCTGTTCTTCCACCTGCTTCAAAGAATCGCCCGCCCAACAGGTGGCCACGTTCGAGTTCGTGATCAAGGAAATCGATGCCAACAAGCAGGAGCGCGTGCTGCAGCGGCCCCGAATTGCCGCGCAGCTCAATACTCAAGCGGAATGGCGTCAGCTGCATATCGTGAAAGAGGGCGCGCTCGAAAAATCACGCTCGGGATACATCGTGGCCATCCATCCCTATGCCGTCCCAGAGAAGCGGCAGTCCGAAAAGGCGGTGACCTTCGACCTGGTCGTCGACCAGTTCATTCCTGAAATCGGCGCAACTCAACTAGCCACTTCGGGTACTGGGGCGGCCGTAAACGGCGGCGAGTCGACGATCTTCTGGACTGCGGCCGGGAAGAAGTACACCCTCGAAACGCGGCTTGTCAGCCTGGACTAGCAGGCGAACCGCCGGCCCGATCACAGAGTCGCCAAAATGCAAAAAACCGGGTTTCAAGCCCGGTTTCTGCATTTCTTTTGGTTCAAAGTCCGCCAGCGTTTGAATGTCACAGACCTCGCAGTTACCACCTGGGTCAATCGCGAAGTTTGATCCCGTCGCTCCGATGCAGACTATGGCGCCTACGGCGCTCACCCTGCATCTTTTTGGCCATCTTAGGATCGGCCTGGCCGCCCGGCTTAGCACCGGCGTTGACCATCCTGTCGCGCTCCTTGTTGAAGCGGTATCGGTCGATCAGGCGCTGTATCACTGCGCTCTGCTGACGCATGCCGGCGACGGCGCCGTCCAGACTCACCAGACTCATTGCCGCACCTTGGGGCCAGAGGTTGTCGATGAAATCGTCAACCGATCGGCACTTATAGGCAACATGATAGGAGTTATAACCCAAGGCGCGCGCCACCATGCCTTGTACCTCAGTCAGCCTGATCTCAGCCCCATTCCTTCGTGCGAGCTTCAGCAAGCGGGTACTGTAACGCTTGAACTGCCCGATATAGAGGCCGGTTACCTGGGTCAACAGCAAAAGCTGATCGGCCAGGCGGTCGTCCCGTAGGACATACTCCTCCTCGGCTTTCCACCCCTCCAGGTTGTTCGCAGCCAGGAAGGCTTCAAGGTGCTGCCCAAGACTTCGGGTAACATGCCTGGCGGTGATCTGCTTCGGGATCTCCTCAGGAGGGAGTTCCTGGATTTCTGGCATGCTTGTCTCGCTGAACGTGATCAATGGTTTGAACCATGATACCGCCCGCGCGACACTTGACCAGTGTCGGCCACGGCACGACCAGCGAGAGGGCGGTGGCAGTCACCACCAGGCGGCCTGGGTTATCTCCAGAGGTTAAAACGCAAACCCGGCCTGCTGGGGTGTGCTGAGGAAGCGCTCGAGGTCGCCGTTGAATATTTCACTGGCATCGCGGCCGCGGGCTACGATTTGGCCGCGCACTTTCAGGTGCTCGATGTGGACTCGGCCACAGGGATCACACTCCTGGTACGACAACTCGGCTTCCAGCTTATTTACGACAGAGCTTCGGCCTTTGGTGGCGGCCCCGCATCGGCACTGCATCTAAGGACTCCTTCAGGGAGGTTGCTACAGGCCTGATGGTAACGGTTGCACTCCCATTTTCGTGGCCGAAAGTCCTTGCGGGCTCCCAACCTACGGTTTAGGGATTTTCCAAGACCGGTTTCGCTGGTACTCGGGCGATCGGGAAGTAGCATCCAGATTTCGATCCTTGGTATGCGTGCCCTCCGATGTCTGAAAACCTCTTCAAGACCTTTCTAAAACCCTCCCCAGACTCATCGCCTTACAGCCTGACGGAGCTGCAGTCCGGCACGTTCCAAGAGTGGTTTTCTCGGCATGCTTTCGACCTGGTCATCGATTACTCGCAGTTCCTGCTCTACCTGTCCTTCTCGCTCTCGATGATCCTGTTCTTCCGTCGCACGCTTTCGCCCAAACTCATCACTGGCGCCTTCGCTCTTGCTCTTGTGATCTTCCGCTACGGGGAAAACCAAACTCTTGGCCACCTGCTCCTTCCGGAAGGGTCGAATCCGCAGCTCGTTCCAACGTTCCTCGCCGGCATTGCTGCCAGTGGGCTCATCTTGCTGGTCGTCGTGAGACGGTGGCGGACGCTTGATCGGATAATCATGTTGGGAGCCCAGGCCGCCGTGATCGGCACTACGCTGATTTTCCACGTCACCCTAGTCCAAACTGCCCTCCCGGGGTGGAACTGGAACATCGCCTGGCAGCACCGCAACCTGCTCGATCTTCCCAGTGCGGAATTTCAGGACGGGTGCAAGGCAGAGGGGGTGGCGTGTTGGTCAGGCACGTCGTTACGTGCTGAAGACTTTCCGGCGCCGCTCCGGGGCCAGATCTTCGGCACCTATGTCGACCTCTCCACTCGGCCATTTACCGAAATGGGGACCACTGTCGGCATCGACAATGATGAAAAGACAGGAAGCATTGCGGCCGTTCTTCTGTACAGGAAGGCAGGCCTCTACAAGGTAATCGTCGACTACGCCGATGCGGTGGGCGCGCACCGGGTGATCCTGCGACTGTTCTACGTGCTCTGCTCGGTCGCCCACTCGATCTGGATCTACCTGGCCCTTTTCCTGATCGCTTTCCATCACAGACGATTCAGCCGCCGGGGCCATGCGATGCCGTCCGCTGGGAATGTCAGTGCAGCGCAGGTTCCTCCGTTTGAACCAGGCCCTTCCGGCATCCCTAACTGAAGCTGCACCGCGTGGCTTGGCCTACCCTCATCGCACAGCTTCCGCGTCTGCGCTATAGGGTTCGATCGACCAATCCTGAATCAGCCTGTTGAACACGCTCACCCCCTCAAGGATGTTCTTGTCGATCCCATGGCGGGTTTCGTACAGCAGGCGGATTACCGCGATGCACTCCAGGAAGAGGTCATGGTCGATACAACGGAACCTGGTGGGGTCGAAGGGGTATCGGCATCCGTCGTAACACCCCACCAAGAACCGCGCGATATGGCGGCACTGTCCAGAAAAGCCTTGAGCCACAGCGATTAAATGCTGCAGGGACTTCTTCCCGAGGGTCCGAAGGACCTCTGATGTTTCGTCCTCCGACGTCGGTATCTGCATTTGGATGCGGCTCGGTGGCTGCCAACGCTCAGCCATTCCATTGTAAACCGAACTTCCGTTCTCTACGTACTGGTGTACCTCCATCGCGGGGGCGGAGTCCATCAGCAACAGAGCTATGCAGTCTTCCATGACGCTGCGATTAAGCACCCTCAACGAGGCAGGATCGATCGGGAAATCCTGGCCGTTGTAACAGCCCAGCAGCAGCGACCTGACCACCTGGTTCTGGATGCCGTCGCCTTGGGCAATGGGCAAGAGTCGATGCAGGGCTTTCTCTCCTGCATAGCGTATCCGTGTGTATGGACTTTCGAGCTGTTCACCAATATTGGCGGAAGCTTGCTCCGGACCAGGGTCAGTCATCATGAGTCCCTCCTTTTTGCTGACCGGAACAGCCTAATCCAGATCTGAGGTTTGCTCCACGATTTACCGAAACCGCCTACATCGTAGGAATTTCAGCGTGTCGTTTTGACATGGAGTCCAACAAATGTGCTCGTAGCATTGGTGCCTACAACTTCTGCTTAGGAGCAATGAAGATGGGGCGGGAATGCCAGCAGGGCTTCACCTTAATGGAGCTGGCAATAGTGCTTGCGATCACGGCGATGCTCGCCGCCGCAGCAGTGCCAAACTACATGACCAGGGTGAACCAGAAACGCGCGGACACCACAGTCCAAGACACCCAGGCGATCATCGACGCCGCACGGGCCTATCGAAGCGAGAAGGGCACCTGGCCAGGTGATGCTACATGCTCGAATGCTATTCAGGCGCTCGGAGCGACAACCCCGCCAATGCTCGCAGGGGTGTCAAATATCAACCGTTACAACTACCCGATCACAACCTCCTGCACCCAGTACACCTTCAGTGTCGATCAGAACACCACCCAAGACTGGGACGGGGTTGTGGTGAATGGTTTACCGGGTTCTCAAATCATCAACTCATCCACCTACCAGATCCGCACCACTGTTGGGGTTCCAGGGACTGAACCAGCCCTGGACGGGAAGCTCTCGCGCCTGGCCTCGGCGAACGCGGAAATGAACCGCATGCGTACCAACCTGCTGATGGGTAACAACGACATCAACGAGGTCAATGCGGTCAACGCTCAAACCCTCAACGCTGCCGGCGCAGTCAACGCTCAAACGGTCGCTGCTACCGGAAATATCAGCACCGCCGGCTACGTCGAGTTCACCGGCACGGCTGCAGAGGGAGGGGGCTGCGCGAAAGCGGGGCTCGTCGCTACGACATCCACCGGTGCGCAACTCACCTGCCAAGGGGGCAAGTGGGTGAAGTCGGTTATCTGGAGCCCGGCGATCGTAAGCACAGGTCAATCGTGTGCCAGCTTCCCGAAAGGCTCTTTGGCGTTCGACAGTGCGGGGAATCTCTATGTTTGCAAACCTTAAGGCCCTGGCAGTGGCCGGGGCCTTCTTTTTGATGTCCGTAACGACGACTGTCTCAGCGGACTCTTGGAAGCCCATCCGTAGCGGGTCCAGCTCTAGTGGGTGGCAAAAGGTCGTTTGCGATCGATCGGGGAATGGATGGCGGTCCTGCAACATGGGATTGACGATTGTCATCCAGGCAACCCCGGGCTCCCTCGCTGCCCTCGGTGAGAAGGCGACGTTGGTGGCAACAGTCCAGGACTACGATGGGAACAACGCCGGCAGGGGCGTAGTGATCAACTGGACCACCAGCGACGGCGGTCTCAGTGCTGCGACGACGACGACGGATGCGAACGGCCAGACATCGGTCGTTCTCACTTCGTCGAAGACAATTGGCGGGGCCACCGTGAGCGCGACGTCGCCGGCGGAAGGAGGTACAGGGCAGATCACTGTGCCGTTCACCGATAAGTGGGTATCTACCAGTGCGATGTACTCAGCCTGGCAGGACTCTGGAGCCCCGTACAGTTGCAGCGCCTGGTCACCCGACGCGAGCACGATCAATCAGGGAACATCATTCACTCAGTCTGCCGTTTGCTACCAAAACCAGATCGCGTACCAACAAAACCGGGAAGTGAGCCTGGTGACTGGCCAGGTCCGAAACGTTGGGGGGGTGATCCCGCTATATCAAACTGTCCAGGCAGCACGTTCCCAGCAAGCCGTCGGTACCAAACAGAGCACCCCGAGTTGTGCTTGGTCCTCATTCACAAAGAACGGGGTCTACGCCACCGGCTGGGATCATGGCGTGTCGAACACCGGTGGGCCGAAACAGGGGTACCGGCTTTACCTAGGGCAGTACATCGGAGAGGTTGCCAACGCGACTGATAGCTTCGCCTACAACGGCCGAATCTACACTATAGGAAAATTCCGACAGTCCACCTGCCTCGGCAAAAACTGCGCATCGAGTCGTGAGGAATACGAGGCCTGTTCTGTTCCGCAGTAAAGAGTCGAACTCGTGAGTCGGGCAGGACTCAGTTGCAGTCCTGCCGACTCACCCGAACTGACATGATCAGTTGGCCATCCCTTCCAACATAGTTGTACCGATAGGTTCCCCCCATCTCCATGAACGGGGAGACCATGTTCGGCGTCGCGCAGACTTTCGAAATGATCTCTGGGCCGAGTGCCTTTTTTACCGCTGCAGGGTCCAGGTCTCGAGATGCATACCGACGGAATCGATACCAGTATCCCCATTCCCTACCGCTACCAGTCACGTCATAAAATTCTGTTTCTGCGTCGACCATCTTGGGGAGATCTTGCTTTGCGCGAGGGATGCCTCGAGCGAACAGCATTCGGAAGAAGTCATCCTCGGTCATGCCCTTGGCAGCAAGAGCTTGTCGGGTTGCTTCTGCAGATACGCCTCCAACCGCAGTCCCTCCGACGCTGCCAGCAGCAGAGCCCAGTGCCTGTCCTAGCTTCCCAGCGTATGCGGCTTCAGGCGCAAGTAGCGCCACCCCTGCCAGCAGGATGAGTCCCGACCAGCCTGCCCCGAAAATCCCATTCCTTCCGCCCATCCTGCCCACGCTCCCTGTCCAACACATATTGAGGTTTGCTCCACGTTTCGCAGCAATCGATGCACGCTGACTCGAACTGACCGGCGGTAACCCGCAGTCGCGCCTGGGACATTTACCGGCCATATACTGCACGGTAGAGGCCATGGATGGCCCCCCTTCAGCAAAATCCTCCCCGCTGACAGTGACATACCCAGTGCGCGCAGCTTGACGCCAACCCGGGGCTGATCTCTATACTGTACGCATATACAGTTTTGAGACGACCGCCCAGATGGACTGCTTTACGTCTCCCGGCCGGCGGCTGTCCAGTCTCGCCCTGGCGCAGCAGCGCCTGAAGATCACTGGTTTCCAGAGCCCGGCTGAGGATCACTCGCTATTTCCTCCCTCCCTTGACGCCGCGGTGGGATGGGGTGCACCCAACATTTGGCTTTGGCTAGTCGACACCGACGATCTTGTTGGGATCGGAGTGCACCGGAACGATGTACTCGTGGTCGACCGCGCCCTCGAGCCTAGCGCCGGCAATGTAGTAATAGTGGTGGCGAACCATGAGCATCATTTGGCGCTCGTGGAGCGGGTAGCACTGGAACGACTACATCTTGCACGGGTAGGAGCCGACGGCCGCCATCGCGAAATCCTGGCCGACGAAGAGCAGGTGGAACTATGGGGAGTGATCAGCATGCTGCTCAGGAGCATGCTGTGAGCGTCTTTGCCCTGGTCGATTGCAACAGCTTTTACTGCTCATGTGAGCGGATCTTCCGTCCGGACTTGGCACAGAAGGCAGTCGTGGTCCTTTCGAACAACGACGCCTGCATCATCGCACGAAGTCGGGAGGCTAAAGCGTTGGGCCTAAAGATGGGCGACCCATACTTCAAAGTGAAGCGGTTTCTCGACCAGAGGGGAGTGACAGCCTTTTCGAGCAACTATGCGCTATATTAAGTTAGGTGGAATGCTTTTGAGCTAGGCTGAATCCGTTGACGCTCAGGGGGCGCCCATGACCACCACCCCATTGCACAAGCAAGTGTTAAGTCGTTATTCCAGTGTACAAGCTTGGCTGGAGCTCTTGGGTAATCTGGGGCGTGCGCCGGCCACCCTTGACGCCTATGGCCGTGCCCTTGCGCATTACTTATTGCATTGCGAAGGGAGTGGGCTGAAACCCGAATCCGCGACATTCGAACAAGTCACGCTCTACATCCGTGAGCTGCTACCTGGCGCAAAGAGCGCGGTGGCGAATTCAACCTTGCACCAGCGGCTTACTGCTATCCGGTTGTGGTACGACCACCTCGTTTTTCAGGGTCTTTGCGAGCACAACCCCGTGCCCCGCGGACAGCATGGTCGGCTGGCCCAAGTGCCTGGACATGGAGGGTTTGTCAGGGGCTTGCTCCCACGGCTGATTAAGTTGCCAGACATTCCCACCGATGAGCAGTGGCGACACTTTCTCAGTATTGCGGCCAGGTCGTCTATCCGTGATCGACTAATGCTGTCGTTGGCGTATTTCGGGGCTCTTCGCCGTGCCGAGTTGGTGGCCTTGCGTATTGAGGATTTAGACGTTGCACACCGACTGATCTCGGTGCGAGCGGAAACGACCAAAGGCAAACGCAGCCGCGTCGTGTGCTACAGCCCAGACATTGCACCTGTCTTGATAGAGCATCTACATGCTCTTCGCGGCGCTGGCTGGATGCGAGGTTCGTTGTTTCGATCAGCATCAGATCGTAATCGAGGCTCGCCACTGTCCCGTTGGGCGTGGAGTAAAACGGTTGAAGGGTGGGCCAAGGAAGCGAAACTATCGCACCTGAGCACTCATACCTTTCGCCACCTTCGGCTTACCCATCTGGCCCGTGCGGGCTGGAAGCTCCATGAACTGACCACGTATGCTGGACATCGAGACCCCAAAACCACTTTGATTTACCTGCACCTATCTGGCGCGGATTTAACCGCAAAGATGGCGCACTCCGTCGGCAGTCTCGATGCTCGGATGTTCTGTGAACTCTTTGGGTCTGAGGCATTGCTATGAGCACCCCCTCAGTCACCCCTTATGTTCCGTTCGACGCGAGCAAGTACGTACGTCAGAGCGATCTATCGAAAATCGAGCTGAGCATACTTTCGAATCGCTCTCACCGTTCAGACTGGGGCTACCTCCAATCAGAGATACCTGAGCTCATGAGGCCGCTAGCTGATATAGCGGCGCACAGCGGCGTTTCTCAGCGATTAGCCATTTCATCAGTGGCAGTCATTCTCTGGAATGTCAGCAAAACCGGTAAACCCTACTGGTGTTGGTCTGAGTCGCAGTGGTTGACCTTGCTCAGTAATCGAGCAGGATCACGACCATATCTCGCTTCCGTTGCTTACCATCTCGGCGATTTTCGAACCCCGCAGCGTATCGCCAAATTCCGGCAGCCGGCGATATATGCTTCTTTTATCTTCGGCCATGCCGTGTTCAGACATGAGCACGTTCGCTTGAGCCAAGCGTTGAGATCGCTGGGCTACGCTGCTCGCCATCTTGAGCAGTTCCTTTCCAACGTGCTGGGTGCCTTGATGCTGGAAAACGGCGATCCGCGGTTGGAGACATTCACCGAGGAACTGCTACTGAAGGGCCAACAGCATCGAAGCGAAGGTGTCGCGAGATCGGTCGGAAAGGTATCTCACGGCCTCGCTGCCATGGGGATTTTGGCGAAACCTTTACGCATGCGAGGCTATACCTGTTGGCGGGCGAAAAGCATCGAAGGCATCGATCCGACTTGGGCAATGTGGTGCCGTCGATGGCGAGACACTTCCACCTTGCGTCCACGCACACGTGAAAGCAATTACAGTTTTATCTTGAGGACCGGTGTCTGGCTAGCGCGCGAGCAATCAGGAATGGCGGCGCCTACCGATTGGAGCATGTCCACTTGCGCTGCATTTATTGCTGCCGTCGACCGGATGACGGTCGGTGAGTGGGCTTTGGAGTCAGCGAAGGGAACACAGCTAAAGGGGCTTGGTCAGCCTATCGCTGCCAACTCGAAGCGCGGCTTTCTACATGCCTTGCGACGATTTTTTACAGACTTTGAACTCTGGGGATGGGGTCGTTTGAAGTTCAGCCCCCGGCATCACCTCGCCACCCCGCGATCCGTGACATTCAACTCGGGTATCAACCCGCGGGTAATTGATGACTCGACCTGGCTCAAGCTGATTTGGGCGAGTCTAAATCTTGAGCGTAGTGATCTGCTTTCGGAGATTCACTATCCGCTGTCGATGGTTCAAGCCATTGCTGTAGTGTGGACGCACGCTGGTTTGCGCAGCAATGAAATCATGCGCTTGGATAAAAGATGCGCGCATCCTCAGACCAATGATGTGGTACACGAGGATGGGACCATCGTTCCAGCAAAAACTTTATGCTATCTCGATATTCCTGCCAGCAAGACGTTCAAAGCTTTCGTCAAACCTGTAGCGGTGGTCGTGAAGGAGCGCATTGACGCCTGGCTGGAGGACAGGCCTGCTAACCAGGCCGCTTTGCTGGATGAGCGAACCGGGGAAAAAGTTAGCTACCTATTTCAGTTTCGAGGCAAGCGCATAGGCTCCAGTGTCATTAATGGCACCATCATTCCAATGCTATGCGCCAAGGCGGGTGTGCCACTGGAGGACAGTCGCGGGCGAATCACCAGCCACCGGGGACGTGCCTCCGCAGTGACGGCGCTCGCCAGCGTCCCTCAGGGCATGTCGCTGATCGAGCTAATGCAGTGGTCGGGACATAGCTCGCCGAATTCGACTTTGCATTACATTCGAATTCGGCCTACCAAGCTGGCAGCATCCTTCGTTAAAGCCGATCAAATGGCCCATATGGTCTCCGTTTTGATCGATCATGACGTAATTGTTCGCCATTCAGATGCCCCCTACACCTTCTATGACTTGGGCGACTCGTATTGTTCAAATCCCTTCTGGAGCAGCTGCCCACATCGCATGGCCTGTGCGGGGTGTGACTTCAACTTGCCGAAAGCCAGCGCAAGGGCCCAAGCATTGGAAAGCAAATCGTCTATCGGACGGTACTTGGAGGCCGTGCCTTTAACTCCCGACGAGCGAGCCATTGCCGAGGGCGACTTGGAAAAGCTGGAGAGCCTCATTCGAAAGCTGGACAATGTGCCGGCTCTAGACGGCAGGATGCCGAGGAGATCGATGAGAGAAAGAGGAGGCTATAAGTAGAAAAGTTCTTAAGCGACTAGTGGCTCGCTAGACATACCTGTCGCGTTACTCCTAAGTTATGCGACACACTAGATTTTTCGGGGTTTTGCTGGGCTGCGGGTGTCGCAGGAGTGTGCCGCACGTAGATCGAAGTTAAACCTGATGCTAGGCCGGCTCATGCACTAGCCGGATGTCGATTTCTCTGTCGACATACTGCCACTCCACCGAGGCTCGGAGTTCGGCCAGAAGCCTGTTAAAGGCCGTCTCATCAGACGGGGAATATTCGAACCAAGTCAAGAAGTCGAAGGGTTCGTTCTCGCCCAGGTCCCGACAATGGTGGAGGCGGCGGGCCACAGCAGGGAGATATTGGAGCCCGATGTGAATGTGACGGGACTGTTCCTCAAAAATCTTCCGGCGTTCGTCTTGAGACAGTCCCCACCATGAGGGGTTTTTCCGGATAGGGATCAGGGCGGCGCAGGTAGCCTCTGCTCGACCCAAGCTTGGCTGCTTCGCCACGAGACGATCCTTCTCTTCACGCACGACATAGCGCTCGTTACTCGTTATCCCGCGAAGGAGCCATTTGGTGCCCGGAGGCTGCGGCGAAACAGAGCCAGCGGCTACGTTGAGCCGTGGGATTCCAGGGAGAGGGGCTCCTGCCACGGCATTCATCGCAACAACGCGCCAAACCCCCGTTTCTCCACCAGCGAACGTAAATACTCGTGTATTCATCAGGTTCCTCTCAGGCCTTTCGCCTATTTCTCAGATAACGCAAAACCTGCACTGCCCGGCGCAACCACGGAGACAAATATGAAAGGTCCTGGACCAGAGTTCACGGCACCATGTACTTGCCCAGGTTTTGCAATGGCAATATCTCCAGCTTTAAGATGAATTTCTACGCCGTTGCCTTGATAATACTTGGCCTCACCTGAGATAACCGTCCAAGTATCTTGGCCGTGAGGATGGACATGGGCAGCTATTTCCTGCCTAGGGTAGGCGTGCCAAACTACAACGACAGAATCGTTGGTCTCCAGAACAACTGAACGGATCGGTTCGCCGTTAGACGGACGGACATATTCGTCCACCGAAAAAATCCGCGATTCCGTTTCTGCTTTCATGTTCACACTCCATTCCTGCACCGCAAGGTGACGTGCATCTGGCACTAACACCAAGACGAAGCCTTGATCTTGATGGGGGCGGAGAAGCTCGACACGCCGAACGGCATCATGAAGAGCACTTTCATGCGGCACCAACCATTTCTTTTAACGACACGAGGCTCGTATGCACATGACGATATGTACTTGAGCGCCTTTCGGAAAAGCTATGTTATAGGACGGAGACCGTCAATACTCCGTCGTGGGTAGGCATGACAGAACGGTAGGATAACGGCGACGTTTTGGTCATATGTACATGGGAGGGCGGTTCACCGCTCGGCAGGGGTGTTGTCGATGGACAGGTGTCCGCCTTCGATGTAACAGATCAGCTTTGACCGGTTACTAACAGGATGACCGGATGATCCGGTGAGCGACGGCGATCTCCTCAGAAGCTACAGCCATACCGGTTGGGTATGAGAAGCTCCAAGGGCGAGCATGGCCCGGTTCTTATTGACTTTCTATTACACATAAACGCCGACGTGTCGAATCGTGTGATGCGGACCATTAGCACTCTGGTCGCCAGCATCGAGGTCTACTCAGTTGACGAATGTTGGTGTGACCTTACTGGAATGCCCGGCGACCTGGAGCAGTTGGGCCGGGATATTCAGGCACGAGTTCGACAGTGGGTGAATATCCCAGTTGGGGTGGGCATCGGGCCGACAAAGACGTTGGCCAAACTCGCACAGTGGGCAGGGAAGAATTGGCCGGCAACCGGCGGCGTGGTGAACCTGATGGACTCTCAGCGCCAGCAAAAACTCTTGAAACTCGCGCCGGTGGGGGAGGTGTGGGGTGTAGGCCGTAAGCTCTCCAGTCAACTCGAGACTCTAGGGATCAAGACCGCATTCGACCTTGCCAGCGCGGACCCGAGGCACATCGGAAGGATGTTCTCGAAGGTTCTGGAACGAACCGCCCGGGAACTACGCGGGGAGCAGTGGCTGAAAATGCACGATGATCCTGATCCGAAGAAAGAGATCGTGTCGTCCAAGATGTTCGGCCGGCGTGTCTACCTGCTTGAGGAATTGCGCCAGGCAGTGGCCGCGTACACCACTCGCGCAGCGGAAAAGCTTCGGGAGCAGGACTCCGTCTGCAGCGAACTTGTTGTCTCGGTTCAAACCAGCCCGTTTGCCGATCCTGCAGAACGTTACTGGAACGGGGCCAGAATGCTCCTACCAACACCAACTGCAGACACCCGCGACCTAATTCAGGCCGCAAACCAGGGCCTTCACGGGATCTACCGGGACGGATTCGCATATTCGAAATGCACCATACAACTGTGCAGGCTCAGCCAGCTGGAGGGTCTGACTCACGATATGTTCGCCCCGCAACCGCGGCGAAACGTCGACAGCCTCATGGCAACAATGGACCTGGTGAATGAACGATTCGGACGCGGGGCATTGCGGGTAGCATCAATCCCAGTGGAAGCCGGCTGGGCGATGCGGCGCGAGATGCTTTCTCCCTCATACACGACCAGTTGGCGGGAGCTTCCTCGAGCACGATGAAACACCGATCGTCAACGGTATTCCTGCAATTACCCATGAATTGACAATTATCAGCCTAGCTTACGGTGATCCGTAGAATTCTTTACTACGACGCCAGTCAAAGCCGCGCCAAACCTTCTACTCGAGGCGCGAAACCAAATAGGAATGCTCTGATGTTTTTCCCTTCTAGCGCATGACAGAGGGGAAAATCCGATGGCAATCCGATAGTATCCGGTATGAAAAATGCTCAGGAGCCGTCCCCGGTAATGTGGCGCGGCTCTATGCTGCCTGATGAAAACCCAACAATGAGGGCACAAGGATGTGTATGCCCCAACAGACACCAACGCCAATGATTGATCGCTCCCAAGTCGAGCAAAATCGCTACCTCGATTACTGCCTGAAGCACAAGGTAGAGATTTCCATCATTCTGATTTCAGGAACCCACTTCATCGGCTTTGTGCTTGATCATGATCGCAAGGGCCTTCTGCTTGGAGGAAAGCGGGAGGACAAGCCTGCTCGCTACATTTCCAAGGGTTACATCGCATTGATACGGCCCAACAAGGATGAAGAACTTGAGCTGTTCCTGGAATATCGCGGAATGGGAACCTTCCTGCAACGGAAACGGCAAAACCAGGCGCTGAAGAAACTCAAGGCTCGGGGTAGTCAGGGGGGGAAAGCGGGGGGACCAACGCCGAAAAAACTCTCGCTCCGGCCGGCCATCGATTGATGGCCCGCCGGGCGACGTCACCGCTCAATTCGTACTGGCAATCTCCAGGTGCTCTCCGGCGTACGCAATGACGATCTTAGAATCGATGATCTGAAAGTAAATGCGCATGCACACCTGGTTGCCAATGCCAGATCCAACCCGCAGATGACGCTCGAAGTACATCCGCTGGCCTTGGTAGCTGAATTCACGCTGAGCGCGCATCTTGCCGCAATTGCTGGTCGCATCCGACTCCTTGGCGACATAGGCGCCGCCAAGGAGTTCGCGTGACACAGAGTCCGGGTTGCCCGCAGCCAGGGAGTCGAAGTAGGGGTTCACCAGCGTGTCCAGCAGATCCAGCATGCGCTCGGAGTAGGCAAACTTCTCCGACGCCTTCGCCGACTTCCACGCTGACTCCAGAATCTCAACGCGATCACCGGAAGTCACCTGCAGGTACGCAAGGACGTCGACCGGAGTGATGCCCTTGCGAGTTGCAATACGGCGCAGTAGAGATGGCTCGACTTCAGGCGCGAACTGTTGAGTGGGAAGTGGCCGGGCATCCGCAGCCTGGCGAAGGCGATGAGCCTCACTCTTCGCTACCTTCAGCTCCTGCTCGAGATGCTGGTTACGGTCCTCTGCATCAGCGAGCTCACTTCGCAACTCCTTCACCACGTCAGATTCGGGAACAGGCTCCACTACCTGAACGGGCTGCTCTTTGCCTTTAGACTTGGCCTTCTCCTTGAGTTGCTCCGCAGGAGCCGCCAGGCGTTGCCAATCTGCGAAGAACTCTCGCCAGTGCTGAACCTCGGCCGCGTAGGTCTTTATTTCCGATTCGAACCACTCACGACTCGCCAGTATTTGAGTCCGGCCTTGCTCTGCAAGATCAGCCAGCTTGAGCATCTTCGCCGCGGTCAGGTTGTCACCCAGATCCTTGATTTGCGACTGAACCTTCTGGACTGCGTCCATCTGCCTCTCTGCACGCTGTTGGAACGCCAGAGGCTCCTCCTGCAGAAGACTGGTACAGATGGCTTTTCGCAAGATTTGTACTGCCTCCAGGGTTGGAGTCGGCAGTTTCTGAATAGGCTTGTTGAACAGATCACGGGTGAAGACTTTGGCGTCCAACGGAATCTCGGTCGTGGCCGAGTAGGACTCCAGAGAGTCGAGCAAGCTGTTCCAGTTGGGCGAGCCGGTATTACTGACAAAGTCGGAGTAGATTTCGTGTAGCACCTGGGAGTCGGGGCGCGCCGCCAAAAGCGTTCGTTCCAGTTCGAAAACCTTCAGCTCCGAAGACGAAACGCGAGTGAGGCCCGACTCAATTTTGGGAGCCCGCCGTTTGACCTCATTGACACAGGCAATAAAGGTTTCAGTCCCTACCGCCTGCCAAAACTCTCCAGCACCAGCTTCATCAGCCACCTCGACTCCCGCTAGGCCCGCATATCCAATCTGCCGAACCCGTGTCGACGACGTGGCGATCAGACGATCCAGCGGGTCAGGAAGCAGCGACAGAAGTGTCGTGATGGCCATGTCGATGCGGAACCCATCCGTCGACGCGAGATTGGGCCGGTGGAATGCCTTCAGCAGAGCACCAATCGTTAGCAGGGTTACGCAGTTGTGCCGAGAAAAGCCGCCATGGTCATGGAGACGCGATGTCCAAGGCCAGATCGACTCTACGGCCCGGGCAACCTCCGCTGCGCTACCTCCATTACTGAGTGATCGTATCTCTCCCACTTCAGCACCGAGCAAATGCTTGAGGTTGGCCTCCAAGCGGCTAGCGGGGAAAAGATTGGCTGCTTCATCGGCCGGAAATGCGTCCACGATCGCGGTGAAGCACTGCGGAGAAATGAACAACGAGGTCAGCGCGGCGTGGGGCGGTACACGCATCAGCATCCGCGTATCGCCGAGGGCGGAGATCTTCGCTTTGCATATCTGTTCAAATACGCTGGCCACCGCTTTTGCTGAACCATACCAGGCCGTCCAGGCTGCGCCCTGGCTCCTCTGATTCACAAATGTCGCTGGCAGTGGAAGGTTGCCCAGTAAACGCTCACCGTTGATGCCTGGAGAGGCTCCGGCGGCGGTTAGTTGGTCAACGGAAGCTGATGTCGATATTGTCTCATCAGCCCGATTGTGGGGGAGGGTAAGGATGTTCAAGTCGGTATCACTCCGGAGTGCAGGAGCTTTCGGACTATAACGATCGAACTCTGAATTCCCACCCACACTCTGGTCCTGAACGACCTCCACCTGAGCTTCAGTGGGTGCTGTGCACTCGCTCGATTCGGGGGCGGTGACGGCCTCTACAATCGCGAGGCTGTCGACCTGCTCGGTGTTCAGGACTTCTTCGCTCTCGGTGATCTCGTCCTCGTAGATGTCGGTTGCCCGAGGCATGGGGCGGGACAGGAACTGGATCAGTTTGGGGCAAGGCGGCTCTTCAGCGATGAAGACAGGGGACAGCGCCTCATTAACCGGCCGGGCTTTGGAACCCACGAACTCAATGTCGTGTTCGTAGGAGAAGTTCTTGAGGAAACGAAGGCTGACACCAACCAGTTTGCTGACCTCTTTCATGGTCATAGTCTGGGCCAGCTCTTGGACGCGCTCCAGGAACTTGTTCTGGCGCTCCCAGTGCGCTTTCTTGGAAAGCAGGTCGAGTTGCGGCGGTAACTGGAGTTCGTCTGGCTTGAGCAACGGCTTTCGCGGCTCAACGCGCTTGGGTTCCTTAGACAAGCGGATCTCCTCGTACTGCTTGAAGATCGACTTGCTCTCCTCTTTGGTTCGGAGCTCAGGATCTGAGAACTCGATGTTGTTCCGGGCGGCATAATTGCGAAGGAACCCGGCACTAACTCCTAACAGGCGGCTGGCTTCTTTCAGCGCGAATCTGAAGTCGTTCGCATACGAGAGAACCTTGTTCCGAAACTCCTGCTTTGCAGCCTCATCCGCGGCCAGCGCCCTGGCCTGAAGATCATCGACAGAAATCGTCGCACTCGACAGCATGGTACCCCCCTCCAATGGATCAGGGGGGAACACCCAAAAAGGTGCGCTCTACTAAAGCAGAAACCGTCCCTTCGCTCTCGGCGAATGGAGGCGAAGGAACCGAGCCACAGGCTGGTACCGGCTTTAGTAGAGAGCACTGCTCCCCCCTCATTTCAACGGACCCCACGGTTGCGTAATCGCATACGCGCGGAGCTTTATGTGTCTGCTCTGAGACATCGGGCAGTGATATTACTAGGCCATGCCATCTGTGAAAAGCTTCACATCCAAATATCGGGCGCCAATTTTCCGCCGAAAATCGGCCTTTGAAGCCCTGGAGGTTTGATAAACCACTGATTTTTCTTGACCATAACGCCAGATTCATTCCCGAATATGAGAAATGAAAATGCTGGCAAAATGGCGCCAAAAAAAGCGCGTCTTGGCTTGAATCCACAGCTTGCCTCGTTATGCTGGCCATTCACCTCCACTGCTACGATGCCCGAAGTAGAGACTTCGTCAGGTGCAAGGAGGCTGAAAACCATCAGACAAGGAATGAAGTACCTGTGAACAAGAGCACCCTGCGCAAGACTCTGCTGGCGGCATCGATCGCAGCAAGCACTCACGTATACGCTGTCTCGGGCGTAACCGACCTGACCCAGGATGTCAGCGGTGATACCGAAGTCGCCCTGTCGCTCAGCGAACACGGAAACGTCACCCTGACTGGCAATGCTCAGCGCATCGAAGGCGAGGATGGGGTTGGCTTCGAAGGCGTGAAGATCAACGGCAATCTGGTCAACAACGCCAACATCACCGCCCGCGGCTCGGCTGTCGACGGGTTGGACCTGGACATCAGCGACGACCAGAACGCCACTCGAACCGAAGTCACCGGCGACATCATCAACAACGGCAACATCGACCTGACCGGGGCCGGCGCGGTCGGTATCGTGATGGACGGCGTCCGTGCCAACAGCCTGATCAACAACGGCAATATCGACGTCCTGGATGATCCGGACGGCGTAGAAACCGACAAAGCCCGTGGTATCGAGATCGGCAACACGAAGCTGGAAGGCGATGTCATCAACAGCGGCAACATCGTCGCCACTGGTGAAGGCGCGAAGGGTATTACCGCCTTCTCCAACGGCGCTGACCTGAACAACCAGACCAAGATCGGCGCCGATGTTGAAAACAAGGGCAACATCTCGGTGTCCGGCGACAACTCCATCGGCATCGAACTGGACGACGTGCAGTTTGGCCACGACATCCTGAACAACGGCGGCATTTCCGCTGCGGGCGACAATGCGATCGGCATTTCCGTCGACGACACCCACTACAACGCCATCGTCAACACCGGCCTCATCATCGCTCGCGGTGCCGACTCTCGCGGCATCCTGGTGATGGACTCCACCGGCCCCAACTCCGACCTGGGCAACAACGGCATCGTGAACAGCGGCAACATCGTTGCCGACGGCATCGCCATCCAGATCGGCAATCGCCCGGGCAATGGCAGCGGTACGGACCACTTCATCATCACCCAGAACGGCGGCCTGATTCAGGGTGGCGAGAAATCCATCGATGGCAACATGCAGACCATCCTTCGCTTCAACGGCGGTACCATCGCCGGCGACATCGAAGGCCTGGACTCCATGCAGGTCAATGGCAACGCCAACTTCATCGGTGGCGAAATCGAAGCCGATGACGTTCAGATCAAGGGCGGCCAACTGAACCTGTCGAACCTTCACACCGACCTGACCGGCAACCTGAGCATCGCCTCCGGAGCAGCTCTGCAGGTCCGCCTGAGCGACAGCACCAACGTGAACACTCCGGTGGTCAGCGTCGACGGCACCGCCAGTTTCGCTGCCGGCAGCAAGCTAAATGTCACCGCCAACCCGGGCGACTTCACCGGTACCCGCCAGGGCACTGCGTATACCCTGGTATCAGCGGACGACATTCAGAACTCTGGGCTCGAAGTAAAGAGCAGCTCCGCTCTGCTGCAGGTCAAGTCCTACGAAATCGGCGAGCAGCTGGTCACCGCCGTGGTTACCGGCAAAACCGGTGACGCCGCTCAGGACATCCTGAAAGGCCAGGGCTCCAGCCGTAACGCGCTGAACGCCATCACTCCTTTCGTGGACTCGGTCATGGGCAACATGAGCAGCGACGACCAGGTCTTCCAGGCCTTCGCCAACGCTTCTGAAGCTGAACTCGCCAAGCTGGCCGAGCAACTGGCACCCCAGGTGAACGGCGGCGCTACCCAAGCTGCGATGGGTACCCAATCGCTGGTTTCCAACGCCATCAACTCCCGTCTGGGCTCCTCGTCTGGCATGTCCTCCGGCGACGTTCTGCAAGAAACCGGTGTATGGATCAAGGCCCTGCATAGCGATGCCGACCAAAACCGTCGCAATCAGATCGAAGGCTTCAGCGCCGATACTGATGGCATCATCATCGGCGCCGACGGCAAGCTGAACGAGCAGACCACCCTCGGTCTGGCCTACAGCTACGCCACCAGCGATGTCGACTCCGACGACGGCAACAGCACCGATGTGAAGAGCCAGGCTCTGATCGCCTACGGCAGCTGGAAGCAAGGTCCGGTCTTCGTCGACGCCAGCCTGACCTTCGGCAAGAACGACAACGAATCCAAGCGTCACATCGCTGGCACCACCGCGAAGGGCGACTACGATTCCGACCTGTTCGGCCTGAACGTCCTGGGCGGCTACGGCTTCAACGTGGGTGACGGCTACATCGTCGAACCTCGTGCAGCCCTGCGCTACAGCAACCTGAAGATCGACGGCTACACCGAGAAGGGCTCCTCCGCGGCACTGTCGGTAGATGGCCAGCGCATCGAAGTTGCCGAGCTGGGCGCCGGTGTGCGCTTCGCCAAGGACTTCAACGTCGGCAACGGCACTCTGAAGCCGGAAGTCACCCTGATGACCTACCACGACTTCGCCGCCGACCAGGCTGACACCACCAGCGCATTCGTACTGGGTGGCAACGCCTTCGTCAGCAACGCCGCCAAGCCGACTCGCAACAGCTACGAGGCTGGCGTAGGCGCGGAGTACAGCGTCGGTGCCATGACCTTCGGTGCCTCGTACAACTACCTGCGCAAAGCCGACTTCAACGCCGACACCTTCTCGCTGAAAGCTCGCTACGACTTCTAGGACATACCAGGAAGTCGTTCCGCAAATCACAATGGCCCGCCTCGTGCGGGCCATTGTCCATGTGACCGAGGAAAGCCGATGTACATCGCCCTTAACCGCATTATCCTCGCCGCCGGCGCGCTCCTAGCCCTCTCAGGCTGCGCCAACAACGTCAACCTCAAGGAAATCTCGAGCGGGTCCAGTCTGCACCCTGAGGTATTGCTTTCATCCCCCTACAATATCCAGGCCTTAGTGCCCGCCGGTACCAGATACCGCACACTTCGGGTGTACATCGAGGGCGATGGCCATGCCTGGGCCACCCGAACACAACCGAGCACAGATCCTACACCTCACACGTCTCTGATGGCTCAATTCGCGGCTGAAGATCCCGCGCCAGCAGCGTACTTGGCCCGGCCTTGCCAGTTCGTCATCACTGGTGCATGCAAACCAGCGCTCTGGACGTCCGAACGCTTTGGGCGGGCGTCTGTTGATGCCATGAACTCCGCCTTGAACAACCTGAAATCCCGGTACCGGACTGAGTCCTTCGAACTGGTGGGATATTCCGGCGGCGCTGCCATAGCTTTGATCCTAGCCGGCGAGCGTGATGACGTTGGACAAGTTCAAACCATCGCAGGGAATGTCGATCCTGTGACCTGGACGAAGCTCAAGAACATCACCCCTCTGCTCGGATCGCTCTCGCCACTGGAATACTCGGCTCGCCTCGCCGGCATCCCCCAGAGGCACTTGATCGGCCAAAACGACGAGGTGGTGCCTGCTGAAGTCGTACGAGCGTATAGCCTGCAGGTCCAGGCAAAATGCCTGTCCACCGTCGTGGTGCCAAGTGCGTCTCACGACCGCGGCTACGCCGACGCATGGCGTGCGGTAAGGGATCTGCCTTTCAACTGCGACATGAGCGGCAGCCCCCAATCATCCCAGGCTGAATAGCCCTAATTTCTTTGAAGGACGCGGTCATGCAACAGCAGATCATCATCCAGCCAGAAGGCAGCGAACTGATCTACGAGGTTCTCGTCAGCCATGACGGCGGTACCGTCTGGGTCAACTGTTCGGACGGCAACAGCGTTGGTCGCTTTTCCAAGCATGCCGGCATTGACCTTCATCGGACGATCGCAGAGCAGATGGCGGGGGAGGGCCAATGCCTGGACTGCACTCACGAACCGGCCGGGCCCGAAGAATGGGAGCGATTCTGTGGTGGGTTGACACAACACTTCAACGTCACCCTTCCGCCGGATCTCATTCGATTCCCATAACTCCATCGTTCTCAGAAAGGACATTCCTACTGATGTTGAAGAAATTGAAGGATCAAATCGCCGTCCAGTGGGGACGGTTCACCGGTTGGCTCGACGTACTCGAGCGCCGTTGGAAATCGTACTGGTTGAAGAGGGTCGCATCCGCAACAGCATTCGCTATGGTCGCAGGCTTCACCTTGCTGGCCCTATACGGCCCGGCTGTATCCGTGAGCTACCTGGTGACTGCGGCCGGCCTATTACTGGTAGCGCTAAGCCTTCTCGTGCGGTTCAAGTTCTTGCAGGACCTGGCGACATTGTCAGGCGTTGCCCTAGCCGCCTGGTGGTATGTTCAATCCCTGCCTGGCGTCTTCAACCCGGTCCAGCACGTGAGGTTCGACGCAGAACCTCAGACGTCTGGATTTTTCGTCTTGCCGAAGACCAGGCCGCAAGGAAAGTCGCAAATCGATGACTGTGATTTCGACTCAGCAAGCTCCACGCTTACATGCTCGGTGAGGGTTGTGCCAGTTCCACCTGAGAAGACGGTGGAAGCTCCGGATGACAGGTTGTCACTGCAACCGTGAAAGAGAAAACCGCCACAAGGGCGGTTTTTTTACGCAACCTGATCTTCAAGCCAGGGATTACCAGTTTCCAACCAACGGTCACCACATAAGCCATCCGCCGGCACGGGCCACGGCGCCTTTTTCTCCAGATCAGATGGGGATTGCGGCGAGCGGAACAGATCCAGCTGGTCTTCCCCGGCAGTAGTGGCTTGGTGGGCTGCGTTCATCTGATGTGCCTGAAAAATCTTGGTTGAAGCGAGGTGTAGCAGGTTATCACGACGTTACTCGTCGTCTTCCAGACGCTCCGCGATGCCTGGGAAGACCTCACCATGGCCAGGCTCCCACCGCGGCGCACTGAGCGAGGCCGGCTGACCGATGGCGAGCTTGCCAAAATTGAACTTGGGCTGAACGTACCCTTGGGCATTCTGAACACTCTTCCAACCCACATATCTCATCATGCTGATGAGGTCCCAGCCCTCGTCGATCGCCCAGTTGGCAAAGCCATGTCGGAAGGAGTGGCTGGTGTAGCGCTGCTCTACGCCGGCGGCTTCGGCTACTCGCCGCAGGATGGGACCGATAGCGGAACTCGAGAGCCCCTCATCCGCCATCCGCCCCCAGCGAGTGATAGGTCGGAAGACGGGCCCATAGTGAATACCAGAGTCTTCGAGCCAATGCGTGTATGCCCTGACGGGGCAAAGCTCGATGAGGGCCGGCACGATGAATTCCTGGCCAAGTGCATCACGGTCATGCTTGGTTTTTCTAAGGAAAATCCGCATATCCCGGTCTGGAATCACCGTGATGTTGTGTGCTTCGATCCGGCTCAATTCGTCGCTTCGGAAGGCACGCCAGAAGCCGATTAGCACCAGCGCGCGATTGCGTGAAGCGGCCAGCTGCTTGGCGAGATCGCCGGCAGAAATTGCGGCGCGCTCAGCGGTGTCTAGGTAGTCGATCATCTTGCGCAGATTCTCGATCGCGATGGGGAGGGCCTTCTTGGGCGCTTTGTTGAACAACGCCCGGATGCCCTTCATGGTCCGCTTCACCTTACTCTTGGTTGGGTCAGGGAAACCGAACTCTTGGTGCCACTTCGCAATGGCTGCAACTCGCAACTGCAGGGTGTTGACAGAGAGCTCTCCAGCAAAAGTGCGGACGTAGCGATCCACCATCTCCTCGGTGGCAGGAAGCAGCCCCCCATTGCTTTTGAAATGCTCACGAGCCTGCCGGTAGGCCTTGTCGGTGTTCGGGCTACCTGCGGCGCTATCGATGAGGGCTGACTTCAACTCGAAGTCCATGGCCATCACCTTGTTGCCGGCATTGTCGTTGTCGGGTCGCTTACTCATAGTCAAGGTCGCTGAAAGGGTCTAAGCATCCTAACGCAGACCTGTGCGATTTGAACGCTGCCAGTGGTCCCGGCAGCGCCCTCGCGTGTCGAATGTGATTATTGCTTGCTCTGGCCCCACATCCGCTCAACTACATCGTCTTCAAGCTTGTAGCGCCCCTTCGGGCACTCAACGATCCATGGCGACTTTCTGGCCCGGGAGTTGAAACCCACCAGCTTGCAGGGGCCCAGGCTGGTATGCGGTTTAGTTTGGGACACGTCGTATCCGTAGAGGTTGGCTGCTTGTTCGAGTTCAGTTTGGGCTTTGGACTTTGCGCCCTTTACCGTGGCCTCGACCTTGATCGTGCAGGTCCCCTGCGGGTCGTAGGTGATTTTTCCAGCCTCAATGCTGATTTCGGGATGGAGGTTGGCCAGTGCGCTGTTGATCAAGCCACGAAGAACCTTGAGGTTGGTGGTGTTGAAGCCGGAGGTGAAGTCGGTCATTTGGAGCTCCTTCTGAGGTGCTGTTGAAAGGTGACGACCATTCTCCGGCCCCCTCACTGTGCCAGAAGCCAAACCTGGAAGAATCCCAACATCAGTCCTCGTACTCCTGTAGCAAATCACCCAGGCCGTCACTATCCCGAGAAATCTTCACCTCGGCCGTTATCATCACCAGTACCACCAATACTGAGTTCGCCTATGAAACGTGCCATCGTTTTGTCACTCGTACTTACATCGGTAGCCGGCTGTGATGCCCTAACCGAAATGGCTGCCAATGTCAGCCAGGCGTTTATTGCCCAATACCCCGACCTGCAGAAGCCGATCAGCCTGGTGTTCGTTCCGGGTTACAAGGTCATGATCGGCGGCAAGGCCACACCGATCACCGGGGAAGACACTTGCCCACCGCAGGACGGCGTTATGGCCAAATTGTTCGGGCCCAATCCCTATGAGGGCAGCAACAAATGTGTTGAGGTTTCGCCGACAGCGACCGAGGTGCACGTGAAGTTTCCCGACGTAGCTGCAGGCGGGAGCCTGAAGGAGGAGAAGTGGAGCGTCCTGCGCGATGGGGGTCGTGTGGCGCTTCGCCGGCCGAATGGTGACTTTGTGACTCCGGAGAAGTCCTGAAGTGCAGCGTGGCGACAAGCTGAAAAGCTTCAAGACCGAGGTGGTGATTCCGCTGTTGATCCTGGGCTTGATCGCCATCTGGAACATGGATCGGCTTGCGGCAACATTCTTCGAAGCCGAACACGCCACGGTCAGATTGAAAAACTGCGCCAGCGCCGAGTGCGAGTTGCACGGCACTCTCCGGATTGAACCAATGTCCGGTGACTACCTCCTGACCAGCGTTGAGGGAAGGGTCACCCGCTTCCCTCAATCCTCTCTGGCCAGCGCTCGCTGGCCGGCCAAGATTGCCAAGTAGGCAAGCCTACTGATTCATAACGACAGGCTGAAGCATCGTCGGAAGGACGACCGGATCGATCACCTGGGTCAGTAGGTGATCATGCCCCTCCACGTGCCAGTTGGCCCAGATCCGCCCCTTCCCATCAGGCTCCAGGCTGAGCCAGTTTCGTTCTGGTACCAGGTAGTGGCCCTTGAAGCCGATCGGCAGCATGCGGGCGTGAACACCGTACTCAATGACCTCTTCACCTGCCCCGAACTTCTCCATGAAGTAGACGGCAACTGCCGGCGGCGGTGTGTGCACAATCCCCGTAGATACCAGCTGGAAGATGGCTCCAGCACCATTTCCATGCTGTGGCAGCATCGATTCGATTACAGCGGCGGCAGCGACGTGGACATCACCGCTGACGATAGTTACCCGAGTGCCTTTTGCCGAGAAGTTCAGCAAGCGCTTGATCAGTCGCTGCCTTTCGTCACGGTGGGGTTTGCTACGCCAATGATCGCGGAGATCGTCCTCGAGCTCCCACTGCCCGGGCAAAGCATTGAGAGCCACCTCCGCGGCATTCAGGTCAAGGTAGGCGACCGGTAGGCTGGAGTACACGATCAAATGCTTGTGCTTGGAGGTATCGAGCTGATCCAGCCAGGCGAAGATAGCTTCCCAGGTGTACTCCGAGACAATCTGTGTCGGGCTAAGGCCGTCAGGACGTTTTAGGTCAGGGTGACGTTCGCTGCGCAAATCCGGAACCAGAAAAGCAATCTCGCCGAGACCGGAGTAGGCAAGGCTGAAGCCTTTGGCCTGCGGACTCTGGTTAGGTACCGCAGAGGGGTGGACTTCATCCTCAGCCAGCTGCTGCTGAAAGAGCCTGTAGTACCGCGTCGCCAGCCGGAAGAGGTTCTGGTAGACGTCGCACTCATGCAGGTCCTGAGGATATGAGCCCCACCCATCGGTGATGTCGTGGTCGTCCCACATGGCCACGTAGGGGATCGACTGCAGCATCTCGCGCGGGCCGGCCTGATTCCAGCGCTGGACATAGAGTTGGGTGAAGTATTCGTCGACCTGCTTTTCCAGCTTTCGTGACCATTTCGCAGCTACCTGCTTGCTATGCCACAGATCTGCCCAGTCCTTCATCTCTCCGGGTATCACCATCAAGTCATCGGTGTAGACCTGGTCTCCCCCCATGACCAGGACATGGAATTCTTTACCCTTGATCTTGTGACGAGCAGCCATGTCGAACCAGCGTTCGTTCTGCCTATCCTTCACCTTCTTGCGGTACTTGTCAGCAGAGAACCCGTTGCACGAGCCATAGGCAACCCTCGGAGACTCCCCAAGGGCAGGAACGAAGAAGCTCGCCTTGCCTCCTGACACACTGCAGGAGCACTGCTGCGACTTAGCAGCTTTCTGAGACGTTGATAGGTCTACCCTCCAGACATCCTGGGTTGGACTTCCGAATGGGATCGAAGCGATACGGGTGACCTTGTCGACCACGCAGTTTGTGGGCTCAGGCTTCGGTTTGGGGTCACCTTTATCCAGGACAACAAGAGCAGAGACTTGGTACAGATCGTTGTGGATACCGCGGAAATGAAGGATGGGACCGAGTAACAGGCTCATGCGCTGTCCTCCTTGACGTAAAGGTATGAGCCCCGTCCTCGCTGACTTTCAGTCACCCCACAGCGCCGGCCGCAGCTTTCTCGATGGTTGCAATGTGATACTAGCCGGTGCCTGAGAAAATGCTCGATCGCCCGAAGTCTCTATGTGGCGCGGACGTCAAACCCGAGAAACCGCAGAGCCTTGGCCATGCGTCCGTTGATTGGGGGCACCTGTTCTGGCTTCAGCGTTCCGACCAGCTCCAATGCACAGAATCGGCCGAAGGAAGCGAGTTTGTACTTCGGATCGTAAAGTACGGAGCCAATGCGTGCGGCAAACTCCTCGTGGCCATGAATCAGGTAAATCAGGGTGTCCTGAACACGACCGAGGTCCTCCCGGTTCCCTTCCCAAAACTTGGCCGGCAGAGCCTCGGCGCCACCCAATGTGAAACGGAGCTGCTCGGAGAATGCGTGGACACACATCAGTGCTGCAGCGATCTGCTCCTTGCTGCTGGCACGAATCGACTCCGGGCTCTCCATCACCGCGTGCAGTGTTTCCAGCAGTTCGAAGTAGTCCTCTGGAATCCGAGGAGTAGCGGTGGAAAGCCATTCCATTACCAAGGTTTGGATTTGGGTCCTTCGATCTTGAGGCCTGCGGATGGGGGCATCCTGCCACGCAGCATCTCCTGGGGCGTGCTCGAGTCGCACCCAGTTCAAGTAGCGGTTCACCTCCGGTCCCCATGCAAGGCCGTTGAATTCAGGTCGGCGCGTGCCTTGCTCACGAAGGATTGCGGCGACCTCCTCAAACGCCGGCAGGTATTGCTCATAGATAGTCTTCCTCAGATCACTGAGGTAATGCTGCTGAGCGGTCTTATGTCCGCTGCCGGCAAGGACAGTTGGAGGCTCTACATCAGCGAGGCTTTGGAATGGGGTATCCCGACTGTCCATCCGACTGGCCTTCTCCCAGGCATCCTTGAATTTCAGATAGACCTGCCTGGTTAATACCTCGGCACTGTCCCAAAGCACAGCGAACAGCGCCTCGAGGTCTCTGATCCGCTCTTCATCGCCAGGCTGGTCGAGCAGAACGACTGCTTCTCGGTTGCTGACCAGGCCGCCATCCGTGAGGTTTGCTGAGCCCAACATGGCCACGCCATCGAAGAGGAAGATCTTGGCATGGAAGCCATCCGTGAAGTACCGGATGGAGCAGTTGTCGGCTTCGAGTGCTTGGCGCAGGGCGGCGGGATTCGTCGCTGGATTGAGCCCCACCAGGAGATCTATCTTCGCGCCACGTTCCGCAGCCTCCAATATCTCGCCCGGGCGAGTGAAGTAGGGCGCTGCAAGCCGGATATGCGACGCTGTAGAGATAAGCCGCTGGAAAGGCCTGAGGACTTGGTCCTGGCCGGGGCTGTTGGTGAAGATGCTGCTGTCCGCCATGCTGACAACCTGTTCCGTGATCTTCAGGACAGGCTGGCAGCAAGGAGCGGGGACTTCAACTGAGTCGGCGCGCGATTGAGAAGAGGGCGGCCCGTTCCGCATCGAGGTCGGGGCGGTGGAGGAAGGGGAGCCACTCAGCCGCCAGGTCCTCCTCGAGCGCGTTACGAGGGACGCCTGGCCAAAGGTTACCAGGGGGGCTAACCACCGGCACAACAGATCTTCCTTTTGCGTACAGCAAGCCCCAACGGGCAGGAAGATCTTCCGGCCGTATCAACCCCTCCGGGCAGAGGTAGAAACGGTAATTGCCCAAGCCTCCGGAAACCCGCTCCGGCTTCAAGCGATCGGCCCGGAAGTCACTGAGGCTGACCTTCACCTCAATCACTCCGGAACACATGGAGCGGAATCCCAGAACATCGGGCCGCTCACGGCTCCCTGCTGCCCAAATTTCGGTAGTAACCACAGGGAAGCCGTTCTTCTTGAACCACCTGGCCCCCATGGCTGTCAGCTTGTCATGCTCCGGACTCGGCATATTCCCCTCTCTTTTTTTGACCTGATCAATGGGTTCAGGCGTCAACGTCTTGGGCATTCGGCGGCGGCACGGGCAAGGTTAGGATTTGCGCCAGGTCATAGACGTACAACCAGCTTGGAAGCGTGGTCGCCTTCACGGCTGACGAACTGGGCGATCTTGTGCGTCCCCGGGAAGCTCTGGGCAAACAGCGCCCGAAGTGCATCGCGGGATGCCGGGCAGTCGGTCACGCCTTTGCCGTCGTCGTCGTGCAGGACAAAGCCACGGCGCTCCAGGTCGGCCAGCCAGAGCGCCTTGCGCTCGGCGTGGGACAGATGCTCAGCGCCGGCAGTGAGCGGTCGAGCAGAAAGGGACTGCAGGGAAAATCTCACCTGCAAGCTATATTCCCCGAACTGAATTTCGCTGGTATGGCCGAAGCCCTCCAGCCGCCACCAATCGCGCAACTGGCGGGCCAAGTTGCCGAGTGCCGGCTGTATGGCCTCCGCCGGCATCTGCCGGCCCAGCAGCGCCTCCAAGTCGCGAATGCGCATATTGGCCTGACGCAGTTCGCCGAAACGCTGCTCGATAGTCGCTTTCGACTCCGTATCGACGCCGAGCAAGCGGCCTAGGGTGGCCAGCTCAAATTCGGTCGTTTCCATCGCCATGCGCGCCTGGGCACGGGTCAGGCCAGGCACGGTGCTCTGTTCAAGAAGGAACGGCAAAATGGCGAGACTCTGCTGCGCCTTCTTGACTGTGGCCTTGATGGCGGCCCGCTGGTCCTCGCTCAGATCCAGAGGCACCTGTTCGGCGGGGTCGTCAGTATGTTGGGTAAGGCGGTGCACTGGTCGAAACTCCTTTTGGCGCAGCGGTGGGTAAGTGCTCTTTACCCTGATTAATCCGCCTTGTTGGCAGCTGAGTCAGCCTCGGCAGCGTGAAGTCGTCGCTGCTCAGCTTCTTTCAAGTCATTTGATCGACGCATCTCATTAGCGATCCTGTCCAAACTGGAGGACACCCACCCCAGCCCGAGCAACAAAAAGGGCGCAAAAAACAACAAAAACCAGAAATCCAAAATGATTCCTCCTGCAATTAGCCGCGAAAAATAGCCCGCTTCTACGGCCTCAGCCCAGCGATTGCTGGGCTTAAGCGGTACTGCGATCACTTCCCGAGACTTTCGGGGGTGAAGAGCACTTTTCTGTTCTTGTAGAGGCTCTGATACACGTCGGTGGGAAGGGAGGCTATTTCCGGGATTGCCTTGACGTCCTGGATTGCTTTGACCGCGGAGGTGTCAAATGCCTTATTGCCGCTCGACTGATGAACACGGACTTGCTTGATCACGCCCTTCCGATCCATCTCGATTTCGATGGTGACCTGCATGCCATCCTTTGCACTAGCCGGACGGTGCCAGTTGCTACTGATTCGCTCCACCAGCAGGCTATCGACTTTGTCAGGAGTGACCGGCCCATCGACTTTCTGTTCAGTGTCCAGCAGCTCGGCCAGAGCCTTGGTCTTGGGGCCGCTGACTCCGGTACCGACGCTTGGGGTAGTAGTAGATCCTGGGGCAGACTTGGCCTCGCCAGTTGTTGCTCCCAGCGGGCTGGCGTGCACAGACGACGGAGGCTTCCCGTTACCATCTTTGCCAGCTGCCGCAGGGCTGCGAGCAAGCTCGACCACTTCCTTCACCAGCCTAACCACACCCTCGATCTTGGCATCGGCGTCGCCGGCACGCCCCTGTAGATCAGCAATCTCTTGCTTCAGCTGATCGACTTCTCTGGCGTACTGGTCGGCCGTCTTCTTCGCGCCCAGAGCGATGAAAAAGCCGCCCGCGGAAAACGCGAGCACCACGGCACCAACTGCAACGGCCATCAGCGCATTCTGTTTCTCGTTCACACCGATCCCCCTGGGTTTACATCGAAGAAGGGAGGATAACGGGCGCTTCCGATGCTCCAAAGTCAAAGGGTCGCGCGCAAATCCCCGTCCGTTGGATGACGCTGAACAAGAGACCTGATCAGCCGATCGCCATGGCCATCCTCCGATCATGCAAAGAGTCCGCGTCCTCCTGACCAGATTGATTGCCAATCAACTCCCGCCCCCTTGCACTGTCCAAACTAAACCCCCGGCGCAGTTTGATACCAAAGAGGCCCATAGCGTGGGCTAGGGTGTACCAACTGCTGTGCTGCTTGAGGGTCAACGTGTCTCCGTGCACCACCACGGCAGGAATATGCAAAAGACTTAGTTGCAGATACGCCATGTGGACGGCCCTGCAGTCGATATCGACCAGGGTGGCGTGCAGGTGCTGCTGGTAGTTGATGCCCAATTCTCGCAGGCGAAGTGCAAACGCGATGACCATCGCACCAGCCCCACAAGAGGGTTCCGAAAGGGTGATGAACCCTCGCTCCTCGATAAGACTTTGAACATGTCCTGTATCAGCAAGCGTCAGGTCCGTAAGGACCTGGCTGATCGATTCTGGGGTGAAAAACTGTCCACTCCGAGAATTCGAGCCGCCTACCTCCATGAACAGCCTTCCCAAGATATCGCTGGGGTCTTTTTCCAGGGCCTGCTGTAACTCATCGAGCATTGCACGGAATAGGTATTGATCCTTCGGCTTGTACCTTTGGATCAGCCGCATGTACTGGGCTTCCCGGGCCTCCCGGTGGAGCACGTCTACTGCGTTTGAGACCGCCACGGCTGCCATCTCGCAGAAGTCTTGAAAGACCTCGCGGGGTGGGTGGTAGCCCACCGAATGAATGAGCTTGGCCAGGTTGTCGGTGTGCTGCTTTGCGGGTGACATACTGCGCTCCATCAGTTTCTAGATGGGCGCAGTATTCGGTGGGATAGGTTGTGCCAGAACCGGTGCCGCTTGGTATGGTTGGTCAGCTCTTACGGCGGGGCAAAGCCCGAACCTCCGGTCCAATTACGAAATCGTGACCAGGTGGGGCCTGGACATAGTCCGCTTCCGGTTGGATAAGCAAGGGGGCAATGTCGCAGCCCAGCTGCTCGACGTTTCCGAGCTTCTCTAACTCTTCCTTCAACCAAAGAACCTTCGCATCTATCTCGTGATAGGCGACTTCCCACTGCAGGCCGATGTAGCCATTACGTCGCTCCTGCAGTCCTTCCGCGATCCGGTTCAATTGCTTATCGCTCGGCTGCAGCCAGTGAAGGGCCAGAGGATTGGTCAGAAAAACGGTCCCCGGCCTCACATCCAGCGTCAGGAACTGATTGTCGGACCCAACCTGGGAGAACATGTGATCAGCCTGAATCGCCAGGTTGATGAAATACAGCCCCTCCCAGTCTGGATCGGCATGAGGCCATGACTCACAGCATGCCACCCAAAGCGTGGCGGTGGACAGGGGGTAGGGAAGGTCGTTGAGGCCAGCGGTGTGGATCTCGATGATGGGGCTCAATGAGGAGGTGACAACCTGCTCTGGGATGGCAACCGCAATTAGGGACTCTGCATCTACGGCGAAGGTATTCATGAGTCTTCTCGAGCTTGAGGCCGGTAAGGCGAAGTCGGCCAGGTAGAGTTAGGATCAATGGGCCAGGTGCGGTCGGCATACGCCATCGCAGCTTCGCGGGAGCGGAATCGACGGCGCATCACCTTCGAGGGATGACCAATATCCGACTTGTCACCGGTAATGTACGGCGGCCACGCCAGCCAATAGTCGGCTTCTGGCTGATCGTTTTCATCATGCGGCTGGGCCGCACCCGCCATATCCCGGCGCGTCCAGCTGCTCGGCCTGAACTCTCTCCAAGTCGGGGTCTGGCTATCCATAGGTTACTCAACAGGCTCCATCTGCCGGCGAGCTGAGGCAATGCGCGGGAGACGTACTGGCCTGGCAGATAGTTCCTGGAGGTGCGCACCCAGATCGAAGTGGCCCGCCGCGCGCATCAAGGGCACTATCCTCATTGCCCTTGCATCCCCTCGAGGGAGAAATACCGCCCGGCCGTCGAGGTGGCGAGGCAACGGTGTCCAAAGGAAACCGGCCCGGTATTCCCTCATTGCATCGAAGAATCGTTGGAAAGCCTCTGAATCATCATTCAGGGCAAACACCTCATACTCGCCAACCAGCCGAGACACCGCGGCCTGAGAAAGGCGGTGGACGCGCAGAAGGCCTTTCAGAGGAACGGGAACTTCCAACCGGGCAGCCAGGTAGCGGCCAGCCACGAAATGATGGGAACCCCCAGAGTTCATCAAGAAAACTCGGCCGTCCCACTGGTGGCATGCAAAGAAGTCGTCGGTGGAGTCGCGATGAAGGATGCGGATCTCGTACCACCCCAGGCTCTTTTCAAGGTTCGCGTGAGTGATCTCCCCTACGAGATACTGCGTCCTGGCCACAGCCATAGCATCGAGGCTCTCGAAATCTCGAAGCTCCGACTTGGAGGCACAAAGCCCCTGGACATCCTGGATCTCACACTCCCAGGACTCGACGATCTCTGTGTAGCCAACGTTGGCCAGCGCATCGATGGTGTAGTGGTAGCTGCAGAATTCGGTTCCAACAGCCTTCCATCCAAGCAGCTCCCCCGGTGCTCGCCAGTTTCCGGTCAAGTAGCTCCCCTTGCCCCACTCGTGCCACCGAACGACCTCTGATGAGGCAATCGAACAGGGCTGTCCTGGTAAATCGAACCTCAGATCGCGGTTTTGCTGCAGCATATGCCCAAGGGAGGCCGGATGCCCGAGGCAGTCCAAACTGAAGCGAAGGACCTTTGCCCATGTGTCACGCATAACGCCATTCTCCGTTGTGTTGAATCCCAACCATTGTCGGGGCTTAGGAGGCTGCATAGCTGTCAATTCGCCCCAGTTGGAGGGCCGACCCCACGGCGCGCCATCAGTGTTTGAGGATAACGGGCAAGGGGCTAGTCGAAGAACCTTCGTGGGATTCAGCGGCCGAAAGCAGCAGCAATCTGTGGATTGAGCCAGAACCCTGGCCGTCCACGGAACAATTCAGCGCCAGTGCGGATGTGCTGCAGCATCAGTTCGCCCGACATCCAGGTGCGGCCGAGCAACTCGGCTGCCAGGGATGTCATGTTGCGACCGGCCCAGGCATCCACTACAAGATCGCCTTCCTCAGTCAGAAACTGAATCAGGAACTCGGGAATCGAAAAGGGCATCGGAGCACCGTGGGTCGGCAAGCCAAGGGCCTCTGCGGCTTTGCGGTGTTGAGTGCCGTAGGCGCAACGGTGTCCACGGGTGATCACGTTCTTCGGGATCGATCCGGCAGTCTCGTTGCTGAAGCTGCCCGGACGTAGGCGATATGCGCCATCACCGTAGTTCGTGTGGCGTTTCTCGCCACCATTCTGGATCAACCGCAGATGCCGTTCGGAATGCGGCTGGAGGACGCGGTTGTTGTTCGATTTGCATTTCAGCGGGTTCTTTGCGAACCAGAGTACAGGCTCATACCCCACATTGAGTTGCTGACGGGATTTCGAGGCCCACTGAACCGGACCAGGAGCCTTTGCGGGGTTTTCCCAGATGAGCCGGTCCATCAGGTAGAGTCCAAATCGATCACAGACTTCCAGTACCAGGCGCTCCACATAGGTCGAGCGCGCCGGTAGTCCCGGGAGGAAGCAATCCTGCGATACGTTCAAGACGAGACTGCCTTCTTCTGCCAGCGCCTCGACCACAGGCTCGAGCGTGGCGCAGATGAAGTCGACGATTTCCCGCTCATCAGGGTTGCCGTAAGCCCTTTCCTTCCTCAACGGGTACGGCGGAGATTGGAGCGCAAGCACGACCGGTACAGTGAGCCTTTTGAAGATATCCGCGCTTGGCCCCCAGATCGCCAGGCCCAGGTCAGTACGAAAGCCGAGCACCTTCACACCAGACTTCGCTGGATTGAGGTCGCGTTTGGCATCTTCGGTCAAGCGCCACACGCCGCGCTCTCCGTTGACGCGCTCGATGATACCCATCTGTTTCAGTGATTGCTGAGTCCACCGGATAGCGCGGCGAACCAGGCTGTGTTTCTGCCCACTCTCCCCAACAGGCGCAAGCTCGTTCAAGGCTTCCGTAGAAACGCCAAGGTGGTTGGTGACGATCTCGTAGAGCGCGGTGTTCGTCAGGGGCTTGTCGGGGTTGGCCTTGTAGATGCCCGCAATCTGGTCGACGGCGAACAGTTCGCCCTGACCCGGGGCGCTGACTTTGTGTTTGAGTCGGGTGGTGCGCATCGTTTCATTCTCACTCGCGGCCGCAGATTTATCGCGGCGGTTCGATGGAGCTGGCCAACTGGCCAATTGATCACCCGGAGATGATCAGGGCGCTCCGGCTGTGCCAGAACCCGTGCGAATGTGATTCAGGTTCGATGATGTCCTTGAATGGCCTTCATTCGTTCGTAGGTGCGCAGGGCACTGTTCCCCTTACTCCAGTCGATCCCCACCTCATCGTCCATCAGCTGATGGAGTTCCTCCCAATGCGAAACGAGAGCAGCCCATTCGCGTCCGTGGATGGCCATCTCCGAGATTCGCGCCTTCCACTCGGGTACCAGTTCCAGCAGGCGCAGGCATCGACCCAGGTCAGAAGGATCGGACGGTGTGCAGAAGCCATCCTCGGGCAGGACGCCCATCATGCTCGACCAAATCGCTATAGCGGAAAGACCCGTATCTTCCCCTACGATCCACTGGGAAACGCGCTTGAGAAAATCGTTGTTCATTGCAGCTCCAAGACAAAAGAACAGGGCTGCAGATTACTTGGTGGGTAGGCCTGAATCAGTTGAAAGGGGGGGGATGAAATTCAAGTCGGTGCATGCAAAGCCGATCTTGTGAAGACATCAATACGAGAAGCGAGCAGGGCAAGAGAGGGACGAATTCCGCTTATAAGCGGAAGACGACTATAGTCTGAATCCCCAAAATTCCAGCTTTTCGCGTGTCAAGCTGGGACAGCCTTATCCATTTTCGTAATCACAACGTGGCCTTTGGCCGCGCACTTCGAAACCTGCGAAAAACTGCCAACCTCACTCAAGAGCAGCTTGGGTTTGAAGCTGGTCTAGATCGCACCTACATCTCGGTCCTCGAGCGCGGGGAGCGTTCGCCCACGCTTGACACTATCGTTTCCCTTAGCGACGTGTTCGGCTTGAGCGTTCTAGAGCTCGCCAGTCACATCCAAAGTCAGTTGGACGAGATGCATGACAACCAAGACTCTTCGCGAAGCCCTTAATCACTACCGTGAGAAAGTCTCGATTCTCAAGAAGGGCTACAAGCAAGAATGCTATCGCATTCAGCAGATAGCCAACTCGCTCCTGGGTGAGAAAATCGTGCGCGAGATCACATCTGTTGACATGGCACTGTTGCAAATAGTCGGTGGTGATAAACTTATCATCCCCTTTTGCTGATGGAGCTGCACATGAACCCATTCAAAGGCCGGCATTTTCAGCGTGACATCATTCTGTGGGCCGTACGCTGGTACTGCAAATACGGCATCAGTTACCGTGAGCTGCAGGAGATGCTGGCTGAACGCGGAGTGAATGTCGATCACTCCACGATTTACCGCTGGGTTCAGCGTTATGCGCCTGAAATGGAAAAACGGCTGCGCTGGTACTGGCGTAACCCTTCCGATCTTTGCCCGTGGCACATGGATGAAACCTACGTGAAGGTCAATGGCCGCTGGGCGTATCTGTACCGGGCCGTCGACAGCCGGGGCCGCACTGTCGATTTTTATCTCTCCTCCCGTCGTAACAGCAAAGCTGCATACCGGTTTCTGGGTAAAATCCTCAACAACGTGAAGAAGTGGCAGATCCCGCGATTCATCAACACGGATAAAGCGCCCGCCTATGGTCGCGCGCTTGCTCTGCTCAAACGCGAAGGCCGGTGCCCGTCTGACGTTGAACACCGACAGATTAAGTACCGGAACAACGTGATTGAATGCGATCATGGCAAACTGAAACGGATAATCGGCGCCACGCTGGGATTTAAATCCATGAAGACGGCTTACGCCACCATCAAAGGTATTGAGGTGATGCGTGCACTACGCAAAGGCCAGGCCTCAGCATTTTATTATGGTGATCCCCTGGGCGAAATGCGCCTGGTAAGCAGAGTTTTTGAAATGTAAGGCCTTTGAATAAGACAAAAGGCTGCCTCATCGCTAACTTTGCAACAGTGCCTTCTACGGCACGTTTGAAGGCGCGCTGAAAGGTCTGGTCATACATGTGATGGCGACGCACGACACCGCTCCGTGGATCGGTCGAATGCGTGTGCTGCGCAAAAACCCAGAACCACGGCCAGGAATGCCCGGCGCGCGGATA